>NZ_RAWI01000009.1 GCF_003612125.1 Corallococcus praedator | reverse complement strand
CCACGGAAGCCCCCGCCACCGGAGCCTTGAGCGACGCGGGCGCCACGGCCTCCACGGATGCCGGGACGACGGCGGCCGCCGCCACGTGTTCCGCGCGCGGCCTGAGCGCCGTGCCGAAGCCGACCGCGAAGCCCCTGCCTCCCGCGGCGGCGTCCATGCGCGAGCGCATCATCGCGGCGGCGGTGGCCTGCGACTACGCGGCGCTCCAGACGCTGGGCGACGAGAAGGGCAAGGCCGTGCGCTTCTCCTATGACCCCGACCAGGACATGGCCACCACGTGGCGCATCCAGGAGGAGTGGGCGGAAGCGCCGCAGCCCGTGCTGTCCCGGCTGGTCCAGGTCCTCAACCTGCCCTCCTACCAGGAGGGCAACCTCATCTACTGGCCCACCGCGTTCCGCGAGGGCGCCACCGACGCGGACTGGCGCGCGCTCAAGGGCCTCTACCCCGACGACCAACTCCAGGCGATGCGCAAGGACAAGAGCTACCTGGGCCTGCGCGTCGGCATCACCGTGGACGGCGACTGGCAGCTCGCCGTCGCCGGGGACTGAAGCGTCAGTCGCCGGTGAGGAACCGCGCGACGGCCTCCTGCACCTCTTCGTCGCCCACCATCCCCACGTGGTCGGCCTTCGTCTCCAGCCGGTCCACGTGCAGGGGCGCCGGAGGCAGCGCGCGGGACATCAGCACGGAGCCGTCGCCCGCAGCGACGATGGGGTCCTCGAACGTGGGCTTCCCGTCGATGACCCGGAAGGATTTGATCAGCTGCTGCCCCACGCCCACCACCGCCAGCGTCCGGAACGGCGGCGGCGGTCCCTCCCGGTCGGAGAGCGACCGGGCCAGGCTCGCGCGCGCCTCCAGCATGCGCTCCAATTGCTCGCGGTACGCGGGGTCCGTGCGCAGGCCCCCATCCTGGAACACGCCCCACCCGCCCTGGATCCACGCCTCGGGCGAGTACGCGTCGAAGGCCACCGGCTGACCGCTCGCGTCCGCGAAGAAGTCGCTCTCAGCGGGGAGCAACTGGAACGCGGACGCGAAGGTGAACAGCGCCTCGGGTGACAGCAGCGCGTGGTTGCGCCCCACCTGCGTGCCCAGCGTGAAGTCGTCGAACATGCCCGGCGCCCCACGGAAGGGCGTGCCCAGGAACACCACCCGCTTCACGTGCCGCGCGCCCGCCCACGTGGGCTCACCCGTGTCGTCGCCCAGCCCGTAGCGCAGGCACTGCAGGGTGATGAGGCCCCCCATGCTGTGCGCCACGAGGTTCACCTTCACCTTGCCCCCGCGCGCCTCCGCCAACTGGTCCAACAGCGCGCACAGCCGCTTCGCCGTCTCGCGGTTGTCCTGGCGCCAGTCGTAGTCGAAGACCACGAAGCCCGGCAGCCGGTCGCGGCCGAACTCCAGGAAGCCCTTGTAGACGTCGTACTTCGCCACCCACGGCAGCACCGTGAAGCGCGTCACCGGCCCGTCCGACTCCAGTGCGCCGAAGCGGGGCGCGGGCCGCTGGCCGGCAAACGGCAGCGCCAGCGAGCGCTCCCCGCGCGACAGCACGTCCCCCACCGACACCCAGGCCCGCTCGCGCTCCGCGCCCGTCGAGGTGAGGAACGAACCCCGGTAGCCGTGGATGAAGACCGTCACCTCTTCACCGGTGGGCGGGGGCACCGCGACGCGAGAGGCGGTGCAGGCGCTCAACAACATCAGGACCGGGAGTGAAAACAGGCGCATGGGCCCACGGTCTCGCTCAGCGTCGCGCCGCAAGCAAGGACCGGCTGCGCACCGGAAGCCCGTGACACGTCAGCGCGAACGGCCGGGCGTGTCAGGTCTCCGCTGACACGTCCGGAGGTCAGGATTGCCCTCCCATTGGACACTCCTTCCGCCCTGGGGGCCCCTTGCGCGCCCTGGCCTGCCGAGTGCAAAAGACGACAATAGAACGACCCGGTCCGGGTCCTGGGAGCACACGGAACATGGATGCCATTGTCGAGCAGTTGAAGTCGCTGGCCCTGACGGAGGCGCTGCCGCTGCTCCTCAAGGTGATTGGCGCGCTGATCATCTGGTTCGTGGGCCGCACGGTCATCAGCGGCTTCCGCAAGGTGCTGGACATGGCCCTGCAGCGGCGGCAGCTGGATGCCACGCTGATCCGCTACATCGGTTCGCTCTTCACGGGCGCCCTCACCATGATGCTGATGGTCGGCATCCTGGGCCTGATGGGCGTGGAGACCACGTCCTTCGCCGCGCTGATCGCCGCGGCGGGTATCGCCATCGGCGCGGCCTGGTCCGGCCTGCTCGCCAACTTCGCCGCGGGCGTCTTCCTGCTGGTGCTGCGCCCCTTCCGCGTGGGCGAGGAGATCTGCGCCGGCGGGGTGGTGGGCATCGTGCAGGAGATTGGCCTGTTCGTGACCACGCTCGACACGTCCGACAACGTGCGCATCTCCGTGGGCAACAACCAGATGTTCAGCGACAACATCATCAACTACAGCCACCACCCGCACCGCAAGATGACGGTCAAGGTGCCGCTGGTGCACAGCGCGGACGCGCGGACGCTGATGCAGGCGCTGACGGACCGCATGGCCAGCGTGCCCGGCGTCCAGGCGAAGCCCGCGCCCCAGGTGGAGGTGGCGGAGTTCACGCTCCACGGGCCCGTGCTGGCCGTGTGCATCTTCTGCAAGCCCACCGAATTCAACGACACGCAGGCGAACGTCGGCGAAGCGGTGGTGGAGATCCTCCAGCTCGCCAACTACGGCGCCTCCGTCCCCGCCCCGTCCCTGGCCGCCGAGCCTCCGGCGGTGTCGAAGGCCGGCTGAGTCACGAAGCTCGACGCACGCGAACACCCCGCCGGGGAGCTGGGAGGGCCGCCCTCCCCGGCGGACGACCCGGGAAGCCGGGCACACCTGGCACGACATCCGACGTCCTTCCTCCCGCGAAAGCGGAGGAAGAAGCTATTTCCGTAAATACCTGGATTCATTCGGCTGGGCGCTGGATCGCCCCCATGACAGGTCGCTCGATAGCGGAATAGTCTCATCCATGTGAATTTGACCCACCCCTGCGCCGACCCCGGAAGAACGGCGCAGGGCGTCAAACCCACAGCGACAACAGGTCGAAGTCCTCGCGAGTCCATCGCCCCGGGTGGCGCTCGCGTGCGGTGGCGTCCCCGAGTGCGGAGTTCATGAGATGAGCAGCCAGGAGCTGTCGAAGCGGATCGCGAACCTCTCACCGGAAAAGCGCGCCGAGCTGCTGAAGAAGATGGCCGCGCAGAAGGGGGCCGCGGGAAGCACTGCTCGCGGGCTCATCCCGGTCCAGGATCGCTCGCGTCCGCTGCCGCTGTCGTTCGCCCAGCAGCGGCTGTGGTTCATCGATCAGCTGGACCCTGGCAGCGCCCTGTTCAACGTGCCCATGGCGGTGCGCCTGGAGGGCTCGCTGGACGTGGCGGTGCTGGAGCGGGCGCTGCGCGAGGTGGTGCGCCGTCACGAGGTGCTGCGCACGACCTTCCGCGAGGACGCGGCGGGGCCGGTGCAGGTGGTGTCCCAGGAGCCGGTGCTCACGCTGGAGCGGCGCGACGTCACGGGCGCGGCGCCCGACGAGGCGTGGCGGCTGGCGCGCGAGGCGGCGGCCCGTCCCTTCGACCTGGCGCAGGGCCCGCTGCTGCGCGCGTTGCTGCTGACGTCCGGCCCGGGGGAGCACCTGCTGGTGGTGGTGGTGCACCACATCGTCTCCGACGGCTGGTCGATGACGCTGCTCGTGCGCGAGGTGGCGATGCTCTACGGCATGCTCGCGAAGGGGATGCCTCCGGCCCTGCCCGCGCTGGGCGTGCAGTACGCGGACTTCGGCGTGTGGCAGCGCGAGTGGCTCCAGGGCCCCCGGCTGGAGAAGCAACTCGATTACTGGAAGCAGCACCTGGACGGCGTGCCGGCGGCGCTGGAGCTGCCCACGGACCTGCCCCGTCCGGCGATCCGCGACGGCCGGGGTGCCCGGCACGACGTGCACCTGTCGCGCGAGCTGATGGACGCGATGAAGGCCTTCGGACAGCAGGAAGGCGCCTCGCTGTACATGGTGCTGCTGACGGGCTGGCAGCTGCTCATGTCGCGGTACTCGGGCCAGGACGACGTGACGGTGGGCTCGCCGATGGCGGGCCGCTCGCGCGGAGAGGTGGAGGGGCTCATCGGCCTCTTCGTCAACGCGCAGGTGTTGCGCACGCGCGTGGACGGCAACGCGTCCTTCCGCGCGCTCCTGCGGCAGGTGCGGGAGACGGTGCTCGGGGCCCAGGAGCACCAGGAGCTGCCCATCGAGCGGCTGGTGGAGGAGCTGCGTCCGGAGCGCATCCAGGGCCGCACCCCGTTCTTCCAGGTCATGCTCACGTTCCAGGCGTCCTTCCGGGGCGCGGCGACGGTGGAGGGCGTGAAGCTGGAGGCGCTGGAGCTCGACACGCACACCGCGAAGTTCGACCTGACGCTCCAGGTGCTGGAGACGGAACAGGGCATCAAGGGCTACCTGGAGTACGCCACCGACATCTTCACCGCGCCCACCGCCGCGCGCATGGCGGAGCACCTGCGCCTGCTGCTGGAGGGCGCGCTCGCCCGTCCGAACGAAGCCGCCGCGCGGCTGCCGTTGCTCACCGCCGCCGAGCGCCAGCAGGTGCTCATCGACTGGAACGCCACGCACGCGCCCTTCCCGGAGGCGTGCATGCATTCGCTCTTCGAGGCCCAGGCCCGCCGCGCCCCGGAGGCGCTGGCGGCCCTCTTCGAAGGGACGCAGCTGACGTACGCGCAGCTGGATGCGCGGGCCAACCAGCTCGCCCACGCCCTGCGCCGCCGGGGCGTCCGTCCCGAGGTGCGCGTCGCCCTGAGCGTGGAGCGCTCGCTCGACGTCGTCATCGGCCTGTTGGGCATCCTCAAGGCGGGCGGCGCGTGGGTGCCGGTGGATCCGCTGCTGCCGCGCGAGCGCCTGGCCTTCATGCTGGAGGACAGCGGCGCGGCGGTGCTCGTCACGCAGAGCCCGCTGGTGGACCGTTTCCCTGAGGGCCACCGGTCGCGGGCGCTCTGCCTGGACACCGAACGGGAAGCCCTCGCGTTGGAGGCAACGGACGCACCCGAGACGGGCGTCACGCCCGCGCACCTAGCGTACCTGCTCTACACCTCCGGCAGCACCGGCACGCCCAAGGGCACGGCCGTGGAGCACCGCGGCGTGGCCAACCTCGTCACGCACGAGGCGGTGGCGTACGGCATCGGCCCGGGCAGCCGCGTGTTGCAGTTCGCGAGCCTGAGCTTCGACCTGTCGGTGGAGGAGATCTTCACCACGCTGTGCAACGGGGCCACGCTGGTGCTGGCGCCGCTGGACAAGCTGATGCCGGGCGCGCCGCTGCCGGTGCTGCTCCGGGAGCAGGGCCTCACCGTCATCAGCCTCACGCCCGCCGCGCTCGCGGCCACGTCGTCGGAAGGACTGCCGGAGGTGCGCACCGTCATCTCCGGCGGCGAAGCCCTGCCCGCGGACGTCGTCGCGCGCTGGGCCCCGGGACGCAGGTTCCTCAACACCTACGGTCCCACCGAGGCCACGGTGGTGGCGACGCTCGGAGAGGTCATCGCCAACGGGAGCGTGCCGTCCATCGGCCGGCCGTTGGCGAACGTGCGCGCCTACGTGCTGGATCCGCGCGGCGAGCCCGTGCCCGTGGGCGTGCGCGGCGAGCTGTACGTGGGCGGCGTGGGCGTGGCGCGGGGCTACGCGGGACGCGCGGGCCTCACCGCCGAGCGCTTCGTGCCGGACGTCTTCTCCCGCGAGGGCGGGGCCCGGCTGTACCGCACGGGCGACGTGGTGCGCTGGCAGCCGGACGGCACGCTGGAGTTCGTGGGCCGCATCGACGCGCAGGTGAAGGTGCGCGGCTTCCGCATCGAGCTGGGTGAAATCGAAACCGTGCTGCGCGCGGGCCCGGCCGTGAAGGACGCGGTGGTGCTCGCCCGCGAGGACCACCCGGGCGACAAGCGGTTGGTGGCGTACGTCGTGTCGGACGCGCTGGATGTCGCGGCCCTGCGCGCGCACCTGAAGCAGCACCTGCCCGACTACATGGTGCCCGCCGCCTTCGTCTCCCTCCAGACGCTGCCGCTGACGTCCAACGGCAAGGTGGACCGCAAGGCGCTGCCCGTCCCCGAGGCCACCGCGCGGACCCACGCCTACGAGGCGCCGGTGACGCCGCTGGAGGAGCAGTTGGCGGAGCTGTGGCGCGACGTGCTGCGCGTGCCTTCGGTGGGCCGCACCGACAACTTCTTCGAGCTGGGCGGCCACTCGCTGCTCGCCACGCAGTTGGTGGCCCGGGTGCGCGCCGCGCTCGACGTGGAGCTGCCCCTGCGCGCCCTCTTCGAGGCGCCCACCGTGGCCTCGCTCGCGGAGAGGTTGCAGCAGGCCCGGAGCGCCGCGCGGCTGCCGCCCCTCACCCGGACGACGACGGAAGGGCCCCAGCCGCTGTCCTTCGCGCAGCAGCGGCTCTGGTTCCTGGATCAGCTCGCGCCGGATGACGCGTCCTACAACCTCCCCGTCACGCTGCGCCTCACGGGGCGCCTGGACGTGGAGGCGCTGCGCCGCTCCTTCGAGGCGCTCGTCCAGCGTCACGACGCCCTGCGCACCACCTTCTTCGAACACGAGGGCCAGCCCTTCCAGCGCATCCACGCCCCGGCCGCGTGGGCGCTCCCCGTCCAGGACCTGTCCTCCCTGGCCGCGTCCGAGGCCGAAGCGGAGACGGTGCGACTGGCCACCCGCGAAGCGCGCCAGCCCTTCCACCTGGGCCAAGGGCCGCTGTTGCGCACCGCGCTCCTGCGGCTGTCGGAAGAGACGCACGTCCTGCTGGTGACGATGCACCACATCGTCTCCGACGCCTGGTCCATGGGCGTGCTCGTGAAGGAGCTGGCCACCAGCTACGCGGCCTTCAGCGCGGGACGCGAGCCCGGCTTCGCGCCGCTGCCGGTGCAGTACGCGGACTTCGCCGTGTGGCAGCGGCAGTGGTTGCAGGGCGAGGTGCTGGACGCGCAGCTCGGCTACTGGAAGCAGCAGCTCGCGGACGCGCCCTCCGCGCTGGAGCTGCCCACGGACCGGCCGCGTCCGCCCGTGCAGTCGCGGCGCGGCGCCACGGTGCCGGTGAACCTCCCCGCGACGTTGACGGCCTCCCTGCGCGCGCTGGCACAGAAGGAGGGCGCTACGCCCTTCATGCTGCTGCTCTCAGCGTTCCAGCTCCTGCTGTCCCGCTACTCGACCCAGGACGACGTCTCCGTGGGCTCGCCCATCGCGGGGCGCACGCACGCGGAGGCCGAAGGGCTCATCGGCTTCTTCGTCAACACGCTCGTGCTGCGCTCGCGGCTGCGTCCGGAGGAGTCGTTCCGTCAGCTGCTCGCGCAGGTGCGCGGCACCACGCTGGCCGCCTATGAGCACCAGCACGTCCCGTTCGAGAAGCTGGTGGAGGTCCTCCAGCCTTCGCGCGATTTGAGCCGCAGCCCGCTGTTCCAGGTGATGTTCGTCCTGCAGAACGCGCCCGCGGAAGCGCTGCGGGTGCCGGGGCTCGCCTTCCAGCCCATCCCGCTGGAGGGGAACTCCGCGCGCTTCGACCTTGCGCTGACGCTCTTCGAGGTGCCCCAGGGCCTCACCGGCTTCCTGGAGTACAGCAGCGACCTCTTCGACGCCGCCACGGTCCAGCGGCTCATGGGCCACTACGGCGTCCTGCTGGAGGCCATCGCCGCGAAGCCGGAGACGTCCCTCGCCGCCCTGCCGTTGATGACGGAGGCGGAGCAGGCCCGGCTGCTCGTGGAGTGGAACCAGACGGACGTCGCGTTCCCGGACGACACCTGCATCCACCACGTCTTCGCTGTTCAGGCCCGCCGCGCGCCGGACGCGCTCGCCGTGCGCATGGGTGAGCGCGGCGTGACCTACGGGGAGCTCGACGCCTGGGCCCACCAGCTCGCGGTGCACCTGCATGCCGCGGGCGTGCGTCGTGGCGACCGCGTCGCGGTCCTGGCCGAGCGCTCACCGGAGCTGGTGGCCGGCCTGCTCGCCGCCCTCAAGGTGGGCGCCGCGTACGTGCCCATCGCCGCCGGCGTTCCGCCCGAACGCCTCGCCTTCATGCTGGCGGACTGCTCCGCCTCCATCCTCCTCACCCAGCAGCACCTGCGCACGGAGCTGCCCGCCCTCTCCACGCGCGTCCTGTCGCTGGAGACGGAGGTCGCGGTGCCGGCCCCGCCCCTGCCCGTGGCGCCCGTGGGCGCGGACGACCTTGCCTACGTCATCTACACCTCCGGCAGCACGGGGCGCCCCAAGGGCGTCGCCGTCCACCACCGGGGCCTGATGAACCTGGTGGCGTGGCACCAGCGCACCTATGCACTGACGCCGGAGGACCGCACGGCGCTCACCGCCGGCGTGGCCTTCGACGCCTCCACCTGGGAGGTGTGGCCTTCGCTCGCGTCGGGCTCAAGCCTCGTCGTTCCCCCCGATGCCCTGCGCGCCGAACCCGCGCAGCTGCTGCGCTGGCTGGCCGACGAAGCCATCACCACCTGCTTCATGCCCACGCCCCTGGCCGAAGCGGTGCTGCGCGAGGCGTGGCCGAAGCCCATGGCCCTGCGCGCCCTGCTCACGGGCGGCGATGCCCTGCACCACGGCCCGTCCGCGTCGGTGCCCGCCACGCTCTTCAACCACTACGGCCCCACCGAAAGCACCGTCGTCGCCACCTTCACGCCCGTGCCCGCCTCCACGCGCGACGACGGCACGCGTCCGCCCATCGGTCGGCCCATCGCCAACACCCGCACCTACGTGCTGGATGCCGGGCTGCGGCCGGTGCCCTTCGGGGTCCCGGGCGAGCTCTTCCTCGAAAGCACAGGCCTGGCGTGGGGCTACCTCGGCCAGCCCGCGCTGAGCGCCGAGCGCTTCATCCCCCACCCCTTCGCCTCCACCCCCGGGGCTCGCCTCTACCGCACCGGCGACGTGGTGCGCTGGCGCGCCGACGGCCACCTGGACTACCTGCAGCGGCTCGACTTCCAGGTGAAGGTGCGGGGCTTCCGCATCGAGCTGGGTGAAATCGAAGCCTCGCTGCTCGCGCATGCCTCCGTGCACGAAGCCGTCGTGGTCGCCCGCGAGGACGTGCCCGGCGACAAGCGGCTCGTCGCCTACCTCGTCCCCATCTCGGGACAGCCGGTGGACACCGCCGTCGTGCGCGCGTTCCTCAAGGAGCGACTGCCCGAGTACATGGTGCCGTCCGCCTTCCTCGTGCTGGAGGCCCTGCCCCTCAACGCCAACGGCAAGCTGGACCGCAAGGCCCTGCCCGCGCCCGACGCATCGCCCCTTGCCGCCTTCGTCGCGCCCCGCTCTCCCACCGAGGAGAAGGTCGCCGGGGTCTTCGCCCACGTGCTGCGCCGCGAGCGCATCAGCGTCCACGACGACTTCTTCGCGCTCGGCGGCCACTCGCTCCTCGCGACGCAGCTGGTGTCGCGGATCCGCGCGGTCTTCAGCGTCGAGCTGCCCCTGCGCGCGCTCTTCGAATCACCCACCGTGGCCGCGCTCGCCGAGCGCCTGCTGACAACGACCTCGGGGCCCCGGCTGCCGCCGCTCACCCGTGCCCGCGTCGACGGTCCCCTGCCGCTGTCCTTCGCGCAGCAGCGCCTGTGGCTGTTGGATCAGCTCCAGCCGGGAGATGCGTCGTACAACATCCCCACGGCCCTGCGGTTGACGGGCCACGTCGACGTGGAGTCCCTGCGCCGCGCCTTCGAGGCCCTGGTCGCGCGCCACGACTCGCTGCGCACCACGCTCGTCCAGCACCAGGGGCAGGCCACGCAACACGTCCACGCACCGGGCGGCTGGACGCTGCCGCTCACGGACGTGTCCGCCCTGCCCGAAGCGCGGCGTGAAGAGGAGGCCCGGAGCCTGGCGGGTCAGGAGGCCCGGCGGCCCTTCGACCTGGAAGCAGGCCCGCTGCTGCGTACGTCGCTGGTGCGCCTGGGCACGGAGGAGCACGTGCTCCTGGTGACGATGCACCACATCGTCTCCGACGGCTGGTCCATGGGCGTGCTCGTGCGGGAGCTCACCGCGCTGTACGCGGCCTTCCACGCGGGCCAGGAAGCCACCCTGCCGCCGCTGGCCGTGCAGTACTCGGACTTCACGGTCTGGCAGCGCGACTGGCTCCAGGGCGAGACGCTGGATGCGCAGCTCGGCTATTGGAAGGAGAAGCTCGCGGGCGCGCCGTCCGCGCTGGAGCTGCCCACGGATCATCCGCGTCCGTCCCTCCAGTCGTACCGGGGCTCGACGGTGCCCGTGCAGGTTCCGCGGTCCGTATCCGAAGCGCTCAAGGCCCTGGGCCGGCGCGAGGGCGCCACGCCCTTCATGGTGCTGCTCGCGGCCTTCCAGGTGCTCCTGTCGCGCTACTCCGGCCAGGACGACATCAGCGTGGGTTCGCCCGTCGCGGGCCGCACGCACGCGGAGACCGAAGGGCTCATCGGCTTCTTCATCAACACGCTGGTGCTTCGCTCGCGGCTTGCGTCCGGAGAGTCGTTCCAGGCGCTGCTGGGCCAGGTGCGAGGCACGACGCTCGCGGCCTACGAGCACCAGCACCTGCCGTTCGAGAAGCTGGTGGAGGTCCTCCAGCCCGTGCGCGACCTGCGCCACAGCCCGCTGTTCCAGGTGATGTTCACCCTGCAGAACATGCCCACGGAGGAGCTGCGCGTCCCCGGGCTCTCCTTCCGTCAGGTGGAGGCGGAGACAAACTCCTCCAAGTTCGACCTGACCCTGCTGTTGCAGGACTCGCCGCAGGGCTTCCTCGGCAAGCTGGAGTACAGCACGGCGCTGTTCGAGCGCGGCACCGTGGAGCGGATGGCCGAGCACCTGAACACGCTGCTGGCGGCCGTGGCCGAAAGGCCGGAGCTGTCCGTGGCGGAGCTGCCCCTGCTTCCCGTGGAAGAGCGCCAGCGCCTGCTCGTGGACTGGAACGACACCACCGTCGCCAGCCCCACGGACCTCCCGGTCCATGTCCACTTCGCGGAGCAGGCCCGTCGCACGCCGGAGGCCGTGGCCCTGGTGCTTGGGGACGCCACGCTGACGTACGGGGAACTCGATGCCCGCGCCAACCAGTTGGCCTGGCACCTGCGCTCCTTCGGCATCGTCCCGGGCGCGCGCGTGGGCCTCGCGGTGGAGCGCTCCTTCGAGCTGATCATCGCCACCCTCGCCATCCTCAAGGCCGGCGCCGCCTTCGTCCCCGTGGACCGCAACGCGCCCGTGGACCGCATCGCCGCGCTCCTGGAGGACGCCAACGTCGGCGTGACGCTCACCCACGAGCCCTTCGAATCGCTGCTGCCCTCGACGGGCATCTACATCTGGCTGGATGAACAGCAGGCCGCCATCGCGAAGCAACCCACCCATGCCCCCGACGTCAGCGTGGACGGCGAGGCGCTGGCCTACGTGATGTTCACCTCCGGCAGCACCGGACGTCCCAAGGGCGTCTGCGTGCCCCACCGGGGCATCACCCGCCTGGTGCTCGGCAGCACCTTCATGCGCTTCGGGCCCGACGAGGTCTGGCTCCAGTTCGCCCCCGTCGCGTTCGACGCGTCCACGCTCGAAATCTGGGGTGCGCTGCTGCACGGGGCGAAGCTCGTCCTCGCGCCGCCCCACGCCCTGTCCCTGGAGGAGCTGGCCGCGCAGCTGCGTCAGCACCGCGTGACGACGCTGTGGCTGACCGCGTCCCTCTTCGAGCAGATGGCGCTGCATCAGGGCGAAGCGCTCGCACGGGTCGGACAGGTCCTGTCCGGCGGCGACATCCTTCCCGCCACGCGCGTGCGCGAACATCTGGCGCGGCTCCCCGAAGGCGCGGTCCTCATCAACGCCTACGGCCCGACGGAGAACACGACGTTCTCCACGACCTCGCCCATGCACCACGACACCGTGGTGGAGGGGGCGGTGTCCATTGGCCGGCCCATTCCCAACGCCACCGCCTTCGTGCTGGACGCGCACCTGCGCCCTGTCCCCACGGGCGTCGCGGGCGAGCTGTACGTCGGCGGCCCCGGCCTCGCATGGGGCTACCTGCACCGCCCCGAGCTGACCGCGGAGCGCTTCATCCCCCACCCCTTCGCCTCC
Organism: Corallococcus praedator; assembly: GCF_003612125.1. GTDB lineage: Bacteria > Myxococcota > Myxococcia > Myxococcales > Myxococcaceae > Corallococcus > Corallococcus praedator. The sequence goes on along the minus strand of NZ_RAWI01000009.1, from coordinate 48,495 downwards.
ACTCCTGGCGAGCGCCTCTACCGCACCGGCGACAAGGTCCGCTGGCTCGCGGGCGGCACCCTCGACTTCCTGGGCCGCTTCGACTTCCAGGTGAAGGTGCGTGGCTTCCGCATCGAGCTGGGCGAAATCGAAAATGCGCTGCGCGCCGCCGTGGGCGTCAGCGAGGCCATCGTCATCGCGCGCGGCACGGATGGGGACAAGCGCCTCATCGGCTACCTCACCGCGCTCGAAGGCCACGCGCTGGACACGGACGCACTGAAGGGCCAGCTCAAGCAGCAGCTGCCCGAGTACATGGTGCCCTCCGCGCTCGTCGTCCTGGACGCGCTGCCGCTCAACGCCAACGGCAAGGTCGACCGCAAGGCCCTGCCCGAGCCGGGAGAGGCCCCGAGCACCTCCGACTTCGTCGCCCCGCGCACGCCCACCGAGGAGAAGCTGGCGGCCATCTTCGCGGAGGTCCTGCGCGTGGAGCGCGTCGGCATCCACGACGACTTCTTCGCGCTCGGTGGACACTCGCTGCTGGCCACGCAGCTCGTCTCGCGTGTGCGCGCCGCGTTCGGCGTGGAGCTGCAACTGCGCGCCCTCTTCGGTGCGCCCACCGTCGAGACCCTCGCGCCCCAGCTCGACGAGGCCCGGAGCACCGCGCTTCGAGCGCCGCCGCTGCGGCCCGTATCACGCGAGGAGGCCATTCCGCTCTCCTTCGCGCAGCAGCGCCTGTGGTTCCTGGATCAGCTCTCGCCCGGGGATGCGTCGTACAACATCCCCACGGCCCTGCGACTGACGGGGCGCGTGGACGTGGAGTCGCTGCGCCGCGCCTTCGAGTCCCTGGTCGCCCGTCACGAGTCCCTGCGCACGACCTTCCGGGTGCATCAGGAACAGGCCACGCAACACCTCCACGCGCCGTCCGCGTGGTCGTTGCCCGTCACGGACCTCTCCGACCTGCCCGAAGCGCGGCGGGAAGCCGAGGCCCGGCGCAGCATCGAGGAGGATGCGCGCCAGCCGTTCCACCTGGAGCACGGTCCGCTCCTGCGCACCCGCCTCGTTCGGCTGGGCGAGGAGGAACACCTGCTGCTGGTGACGATGCACCACATCGTCTCCGACGGCTGGTCCATGGGCGTCCTCATCCGCGAGCTGGTGGCCTTCTACGAGGGTCACACCCGGGGAAGCGCGCCGCTCCTGGCCCCGCTGCCCGTGCAGTACGCGGACTTCGCGGCGTGGCAGCGCCAGTGGCTCCAGGGGGAGACGCTGGACGCGCAGCTCGGCTACTGGAAGGAGCAGCTCGCGGGCGCGCCGTCCGCGCTGGAGCTGCTGACGGATCATCCGCGTCCCGCCATCCAGTCCCACGCGGGTGCGGCGCTCTCCCTCCGCGTGCCGAAGGCGACGTCCGAAGCGCTCAAGGCGCTCGCGAGCCGCGAGGGCGTCACACCCTTCATGGTGCTGCTCACGGCCTTCCAGGTACTCCTGTCGCGCTACTCCGGCCAGGATGACATCAGCGTGGGAACGCCCATCGCCGGCCGCACGCAGGCGGAGACCGAAGGGCTCATCGGCTTCTTCGTCAACACGCTGGTGTTGCGCGCCCACGTCGAACCCCAGGCGACGTTCCAGCAGGTGCTGGAGCAGGTGCGCTGCACGACGCTCGCGGCCTACGACCATCAGCACCTGCCGTTCGAGAAGCTGGTGGAAGTCCTCCAGCCCGTGCGCGACCCGAGCCGCAGCCCGCTCTTCCAGGTGATGTTCACGCTGCAGAGCACCACCACGCAGGACCTGCGCGTTCCCGGACTCGCCTTCCAGCAGGTGACGGCGGAAGCGCGCTCCGCGAAGTTCGACCTCACCCTCACGCTGCTGGAGTCCCCGGACGGGTTCGTCGGAGACCTGGAGTACAGCACGGCGCTGTTCGAGCGCGGCACCGTGGAGCGGATGGCCGAGCACCTGAACACGCTGCTGGACGCCGTGGCGACGAGGCCCGGGCTGTCCGTGGCGGAGCTGCCCCTGATGTCAGCGGCCGAGCGTCAGCGCCTGCTCGTGGACTGGAACGACACCACCGTCCCAAGCCCCACGGACATTCCGGTCCACGTCCACTTCGCGCACCAGGCCCGCCGCACGCCGGAGGCCGTGGCCGTCGTCCTCGGGGACGCCACGCTGACGTACGGGCAGCTTGAGGCCCGCGCCAACCAACTGGCGTGGCACCTGCGCTCGCTTGGCATCACGCCCGGCGCGCGCGTGGGCCTCGCCGTGGAACGCTCCTTCGAGCTGATCATCGCCATCCTCGCCACCCTCAAGGCGGGCGCCGCCTTCGTCCCCGTGGACCGCAACGCGCCCGTGGACCGCATCGCCGCCCTGCTGGAGGACGCCGACGTCGGAGTGGTGGTGACCCATCAGCCGTTCGCCCCGCTGCTGCCCGCGACCGGTGCCCGTGTCTGGCTGGATGCGCAGCAGGACGTCCTCGCCGCGCTACCCACGCATGCGCCGGATGTCACCGTGGACGGCGAGGCGCTGGCCTACGTGATGTTCACCTCCGGCAGCACCGGCCGTCCCAAGGGCGTCTGTGTGCCCCACCGGGGCATCACCCGCCTGGTGCTCGGCAACACGTTCATGCGCTTCGGGCCCGACGAGGTCTGGCTCCAGTTCGCACCCGTCGCCTTTGACGCTTCCACGCTCGAAATCTGGGGCGCGCTGCTGCACGGCGCGAAGCTCGTCCTTGCGCCGCCCCATGCCCTTTCGCTGGAGGAGCTGGCCGCGCAGCTGCGTCACCACCGCGTGACGGCGTTGTTCCAGACGACCGCGCTGTTCGAACAGATGGCGCTGCACCAGGGTGAGGCCCTCGCGGGCGTGCGCCAGCTCCTCGCCGGCGGTGACGTGATGCCGTGGTCTCGCCTGCGCGACCATCTGGCTCGCCTCCCTGAAGGCTCGACGTTCGTACATGCCTACGGCCCGACGGAGAACACGACGTTCTCCACCACGCTGGCCATGCACCGCGACACCGTGGTGGACGGTCCGGCCTCCATCGGCGGAGCCATCTCCAACTCCACCGTCTACGTGCTCGACCCGCACCTGCGCCCCGTCCCCACGGGCGTCGCGGGCGAGCTGTACGTCGGCGGCCCCGGTCTCGCCTGGGGCTACCTGCACCGCCCTGAGCTGACCGCGGAGCGCTTCATCCCCCACCCCTTCGCCTCCACTCCTGGCGAGCGCCTCTACCGCACCGGCGACAAGGTCCGCTGGCTGGCCGACGGCACCCTCGACTTCCTGGGCCGCTTCGACTTCCAGGTGAAGGTGCGCGGCTTCCGCATCGAGCTGGGTGAAATCGAAACCGCGCTGCGTGCCGCCGTGGGCGTCAGCGAGGCCATCGTCATCGCGCGCGGCACGGATGGGGACAAGCGCCTCATCGGCTACCTCACCGCGCTCGAAGGCCACACGCTGGACACGGACGCACTGAAGGGCCAGCTCAAGCAGCAACTGCCTGAGTACATGGTGCCGTCCGTCCTCGTCGTCCTGGACGCGCTGCCCCTCAACGTCAACGGCAAGGTGGACCGCAAGGCCCTGCCCGAGCCGGGAGACGCGCCTCGCGCCTCCGACTTCGTCGCCCCTCGCACGCCCACCGAGGAGAAGCTGGCGGCCATCTTCGCGGAGGTCCTTCGCGTGGAGCGCGTCGGCGCCCACGATGACTTCTTCGCGCTCGGTGGGCACTCGCTGCTGGCCACCCAGCTCGTCTCGCGTGTGCGCGCCGCGTTCGACGTGGAGCTGCCGCTGCGGGCCCTCTTCGGTGCGCCCACCGTCGAAGCCCTGGCGTCCCGGCTCCAGGAAGCCCAGCCCGCGGCGCTCCGGGCCCCACCGCTGCGGCCCGCGTCGCGTGAGGGAGCCATTCCGCTCTCCTTCGCGCAGCAGCGCCTGTGGCTGTTGGATCAGCTCCAGCCCGGGGATGCGTCGTACAACATCCCCACGGCCCTGCGGCTGACGGGGCGCGTGGACGTGGAGTCGTTGCGTCGGGCCTTCGAGGCCCTGGTCGCCCGTCACGAACCGCTGCGCACCACGCTCTCCGAAGCCCACGAAGCCCCGGCGCAGCGCATCCAGCCGGCGTCCGGCTGGGACCTGCCCGTCATCGACCTGGCGTCCCTTCCCGAAGCACAGCGCGAGGAGGAGGCGCGGCGGCTGGCGACGACCGAGGCCCGGCGTCCCTTCCAGCTCGCCACGGGTCCGCTGATGCGCTCCGTGCTGGTACGGCTGGGCGAGGAAGAGCACCTGCTGCTGATGACGATGCACCACATCGTCTCCGACGGCTGGTCCATGGGCGTGCTCGTTCGCGAGCTCACCGCGATGTACGTGGCCTTCCACGCGGGCCAGGACCCCGTCCTCGCACCGCTGCCCGTGCAGTACGCGGACTTCGCGACGTGGCAGCGCGACTGGCTCCAGGGCGAAGTCCTGGATGCGCAGATCGGCTACTGGAAGGAGAAGCTCGCGGGCGCGCCGGCCGCACTGGAGCTGCCTACGGACCATCCGCGTCCGCCCGTGCAGTCACACCGGGGCGCCAAGGTGGACCTGCGCATCCCCGCGCAGGTGTCCGATGCCCTCAAGGCCCTGGCCCAGCGTGAAGGCGCTACGCCCTTCATGATGCTGCTCGCGGCGTTCCAGGTGCTCCTGTCGCGCTACTCCGCGCAGGACGACATCAGCGTCGGTTCCCCCATCGCCGGCCGCACGCAGGCGGAGACCGAGGGGCTCATCGGCTTCTTCGTCAACACGCTCGTGCTGCGCTCGCAGGTGAATCCACGGGCGACGTTCCGAGAGCTGCTCTCTCAGGTGCGCGGCACGACGCTCGCGGCCTATGAGCACCAGCACCTGCCGTTCGAGAAGCTCGTCGAGGCCATTCAGCCCACGCGCGACCTGAGCCGCGGGCCGCTCTTCCAGGCGATGTTCGTCCTGCAGAACACGCCCAATGAATCCGTGCGCCTGCCGGGCATGGCGATGCAGACGCTGCCGCTGGAAACCCAGTTCGCCAAGTTCGATCTCTCGCTGGCACTGCGCGAGTCAGGGTCGGAACTGCTTGGCGCGCTGGAGTACGCGACGGACTTGTTCGACGCGTCGACCGTCCAGCGCATGGCGGGCCACTTCGGCATCCTGCTGGAAGCCATCGCGAAGAAGCCGGACACCCGCATCGCGGACCTGCCGCTTCTCACCGATACTGAGCGTCACCAGCTCCTCATCGAGTGGAACCCCGCCTCGGCCTCCGCGCCGCGCGAGTCGAGCATTTCCGCCCTCGTCGAGGCGCAGGTGCTTCGCACGCCGGATGCAGTCGCTGTCATCACCCCGGAGCGCCGCCTGACGTACCGCGAGGTGGATGCACGGGCCAATCAACTCGCGCACCGCCTGCGTGGACTGGGCGTGGGCCCCGAAGTGCGAGTGGGCCTGTGCGTCGAACGCACCGAAGACCTCGTCATCGGCGTGCTCGGCATCCTCAAGGCCGGTGGCGCCTACGTGCCCCTGGACCCCAGCTACCCGCGCGAGCGCCTGGGCTGGCTGCTGGAGGACGCGCAGGGCCCCGCCCTCGTCGCCCACTCACACCTGCTCGCGTCCTTGCCGGAGCACTCCGCCACCGCCGTGTGCCTGGACACGGACACAGAGCTGGCGCCCCAGCCCACCACGGCCCCGTCCGTGGACATCCTCCCGGGCCACCTCGCCTACCTCATCTACACCTCGGGCAGCACCGGCCGGCCCAAGGGCGTCGCCATCACCCACGGCAACGCTGTCGCCTTCCTGCGCTGGGCCCTGGCGACGTTCTCGAAGGAAGAGTTGAAGGGCGTCCTCGCCGCGACAAGCGTCAACTTCGACCTGTCCGTGTTCGAGCTCTTCGCTCCGCTCTCCAGCGGTGGCGCCGTCGTCATGGCTCGCAACGCATTGCACCTGCCGGAGCTGTCCACCGCTTCGGACGTCACCCTCATCAACACCGTGCCCTCCGCCATGGCTCAACTCGTGCGCCTGGGCGCGGTGCCTACGGGCGTGCGCGTCGTCAACCTCGCGGGTGAAGCCCTGCCCGACACCCTGGCGAAGCAGGTCTACGGCGTCCCCTCGGTCCAGAAGCTCTTCAACCTCTATGGGCCGTCGGAGGACACGACGTACTCCACCGGCTCGCTGGTGGGCCGTGACGAAGTGCCCCTCATCGGCCGTCCGCTGACGGACACGCGCGCCTACGTCCTGGACGCCTCACTGCACCCCGTCCCCGTGGGCGTGGCCGGCGAGCTGTACCTCGCGGGCGAAGGCCAGGCGCGTGGCTACCTGCTGCGCCCCGACCTCACCGCCGAGCGCTTCATCCCGGAGCCCTACGGGCCTCCCGGAGGCCGCATGTACCGCACCGGCGACCGCGTGCGGTATCGCGAGGACGGACGGCTGGAGTACCTGGGCCGTATCGACTTCCAGGTGAAGGTGCGTGGCTTCCGCATCGAGTTGGGTGAAGTCGAGTCCGCGCTCCGCAAGGCCCCGGCCGTCAAGGATGCCGTCGTCGTCGCCAGGGGCGAGGCCGCCGACAAGCGCCTCGTCGCCTACGTCGTCGCGAAGACGGGCCAGTCCCTTGAGGCTGAAGCCCTCAAGGCCCAGCTGCGCCAGGGCCTGCCCGAGTACATGGTCCCGGGCACCGTCGTCGTCCTGGACGCCCTGCCCCTCAACTCCAACGGCAAGGTCGACCGCAAGGCCCTGCCCGAGCCGGAAGCTCCGCAGTCGGCCAGCACCTACGAGGCGCCTCGAACGCCGGTAGAGGAGAAACTCGCTGCGCTCTGGGCGGAAGTCCTGCGAGTGCCTCGGGTGGGCGTGAAGGACTCCTTCTTCGAGCTGGGCGGCCACTCGCTGCTCGCGACGCAGGTGGTGTCGCGCGTGCGCGCGGAGCTGGGCGTGGAGTTGCCCCTGCGCGCGCTCTTCGAATCGCCGACCGTGGAGTCACTGGCCAGCCGAATGGCCGGGTTCACCAGCTCCAGTGCTCCGGCCATCACGCGCGTGTCGCGAGAAGGAACGCTTCCGCTGTCATTCGCGCAGCAGCGGCTGTGGCTGTTGGATCAACTCCAGCCGGAGGACGCGTCCTACAACCTGCCCACCGCGCTCCAGCTCACCGGGCATCTGGACGTGACCGCCCTGCGCAGAGCCTTCGAGGCCCTGGTCCAGCGCCACGAAGCCCTGCGCACCACGTTCCAGGAACGCCAGGGACAGCCTTCGCAGGCCGTCCACGCGCCGGGCGAATGGAAGCTGCCCATCGTGGACCTCTCCGCCCTGCCCGAAGCTCGGAGGCAGGAAGAGGCCCGGCGTCTGGCCGACGAGGAGACACGTCGTCCGTTCCAGCTCGCCATGGGGCCGCTGCTGCGCAGCACGTTGATCCGGCTCGGTGAAGAGGAGCACCTGCTCCTGGTGACGATGCACCACATCGTCTCCGACGGCTGGTCCATGGGAGTGCTCGTCCGCGAGATGGCGGACTTCTACCGGTCCTTCACCACGGGAAACACGCCGACCCTCGCGCCGCTGCCCGTGCAGTACGTGGACTTCTCCGCATGGCAGCGCGACTGGCTCCAGGGCGAGGTCCTGGATGCGCAGATCGGCTACTGGAAGGAGAAGCTCGCGGGCGCGCCGGCCGCGCTGGAGCTGCCCACCGACCATCCGCGTCCGCCGGAGCAATCGCATCGTGGCGCCAAGGTGGACCTGCACGTCCCGATGCATGTGGCGGATGCCATCAAGGCGCTGGCCCAGCGTGAAGGCGCTACGCCCTTCATGACGCTGCTCGCGGCCTTCCAGGTGCTCCTGTCGCGCTACTCCGCGCAGGACGACATCAGCGTCGGTTCCCCCATCGCGGGCCGCACGCAGGCGGAGACCGAAGGGCTCATCGGCTTCTTCGTCAACACGCTCGTGCTGCGCTCGCGTCTGGGCTCGCGTGACACGTTCCGCGAGCTGTTGGCCCAGGTGCGCGGCACGACGCTCGCGGCCTACGAGCACCAGCACCTGCCGTTCGAGAAGCTCGTCGAAGCCGTGCAGCCCACGCGCGACCTGAGCCGCGGGCCGCTCTTCCAGGCGATGTTCATTCTGCAGAACACGCCCACGGAAGCCATGCGTTTGCCGGGCCTGTCCATCCAGCCCCTGCCGCTGGAGGCCCACTTCGCCAAGTTCGACCTGACGTTGGCGCTCCAGGACGCTCCGAACGGGATGATCGGAGCGCTGGAGTACGCGACGGACTTGTTCGACGCGTCGACCGTCCAGCGCATGGCGGGCCACTTCGGCGTCCTGCTGGAGGCCATCGCGAAGAAGCCGGACACTCGCATCGCGGACCTGCCCCTGCTCACCGAAGCCGAGCGCCATCAGCTCCTCGTCGAGTGGAACCCCGCCTCGGTCTCCGCGCCGCGTGAGTCGAGCATTGCCGCCCTCGTCGAGGGGCAGGTGCTGCGCACGCCGGACGCCGTTGCCGTCATCACCCCGGAGCGTCGCCTGACGTACCGCGAGGTGGATGCACGCGCGAACCAGCTCGCGCACCGCCTGCGCGGCCTGGGTGTGGGCCCCGAAGTGCGAGTGGGCCTGTGCGTCGAGCGCACCGAAGACCTCGTCATCGGCGTGCTCGGCATCCTCAAGGCCGGTGGCGCCTACGTGCCGCTGGACCCCAGCTACCCGCGTGAGCGCCTGGGCTGGCTGCTGGAGGACGCGCAGGGCCCCGCCCTCGTCGCCCACTCACACCTGCTCGCGTCCTTGCCGGAGCACTCCGCCACCGCCGTGTGCCTGGACACGGACACGGAGCTGGCGAAGCAGCCCACCACGGCCCCGTCCGTGGACATCCTCCCGGGCCACCTCGCCTACCTCATCTACACCTCGGGCAGCACCGGCCGTCCCAAGGGCGTCGCCATCACCCACGGCAATGCCGTCGCCTTCCTGCACTGGGCCCTGGCGACGTTCTCGAAGGAAGAGTTGAAGGGCGTCCTCGCCGCGACGAGCGTCAACTTCGACCTGTCCGTGTTCGAGCTCTTCGCCCCGCTCTCCAGCGGTGGCGCCGTCGTCATGGCGCGCAATGCGCTGCACCTGCCGGAGTTGTCCACCGCGCCGGAAGTCACGCTCATCAACACCGTGCCCTCCGCCATGGCCCAACTGGTGCGCCTGGGCGCGGTGCCTGCGGGCGTGCGCGTCGTCAACCTCGCGGGTGAAGCCCTGCCCGACACGTTGGCGAAGCAGGTCTACGGCGTCCCCTCGGTGCAGAAGCTCTTCAACCTCTATGGGCCGTCGGAGGACACGACGTACTCCACCGGCTCGCTGGTGGGCCGTGACGAAGTGCCCCTCATCGGCCGTCCGCTGACGGACACGCGTGCCTACGTCCTGGACGCCTCACTGCACCCCGTCCCCGTGGGCGTAGCCGGTGAGCTGTTCCTCGCGGGCGAAGGCCAGGCGCGTGGCTACCTGCTGCGCCCCGACCTCACCGCCGAGCGCTTCATCCCGGAGCCCTACGGGCCTCCCGGAGGCCGCATGTACCGCACCGGCGACCGCGTGCGGTATCGCGAGGACGGCCGACTCGAATACCTGGGCCGTATCGACTTCCAGGTGAAGGTGCGTGGCTTCCGCATCGAGTTGGGTGAAGTCGAGTCCGCGCTCCGCAAGGCCCCGGCCGTCAAGGATGCCGTCGTCGTCGCCAGGGGTGAGGCCGCCGACAAGCGCCTCATCGCCTACGTCGTCGCGAAGGTCGGTGAAACGCTGGAGGCCGAAGCCCTCAAGGCCCAGCTGCGCCAGGGCCTGCCCGAGTACATGGTCCCGGGCACCGTTGTCGTCCTGGACGCCCTGCCCCTCAACTCCAACGGCAAGGTCGACCGCAAGGCCCTCCCCGAGCCGGAAGCCCCCAAGTCCGCCAGCACCTACGTGGCGCCGCGCACCGAGACGGAAGCAAAGCTGGCCGCCATCTGGGCCGAAGTGCTCCGGCTGCCGCGTGTCGGCGTGAAGGACTCCTTCTTCGAACTGGGCGGCCACTCGCTGCTCGCGACGCAAGTGGTGTCACGCGTGCGCGCGGAGCTGGGCGTGGAGCTGCCCCTGCGCGTGCTCTTCGAATCGCCGACAGTGGAAGGCGTGGCTGGACGACTGGGTGGGTTCACCAGTGCCAACACCTCGGTGATCAAGCACGTTCCGCACGAAGGGACACTGCCGCTGTCGTTCGCGCAGCAGCGGCTGTGGCTATTGGATCAGATCCAACCGGAGGACGCGTCCTACAACCTGCCCATCGCGCTCCAACTCACCGGACGCCTGGACCTGGACGCCCTGCGCCAAGCCTTCGAGGCCCTGGTCCAGCGCCACGAAGCCCTGCGCACCACCTTCCACGAATACCAGGGGCAGCCCACCCAGGTCCTGCACGCCGCGGGCGAATGGAAGTTGCCGCTCGTGGACCTCTCCGCCGTGTCCGAATCACAGCGCGAGGAGGAGGCTCGACGGCAGGCCGACGAGGAGACGCGACGTCCGTTCCAGTTGACCACCGGTCCGCTGCTGCGCAGCACGTTGATCCGGCTGAGCGAAGAGGAGCACCTGCTCCTGGTGACGATGCACCACATCGTCTCCGACGGCTGGTCCATGGGCGTGCTCGTCCGCGAGCTGACCGCACTGTATGTGGCCTTCCATGCGGGCCAGGAGCCCACCCTGCCGCCGCTGGCCGTGCAGTACTCGGACTTCGCGGCGTGGCAGCGCAGCTGGCTCCAGGGCGATGTCCTGGACGCGCAGATCGGCTACTGGAAGCAGAAGCTCGCGGGCGCACCGGCCGCGTTGGAACTGCCCACCGACCATCCGCGTCCGCCCGTGCAGTCGCACCGGGGCGCCAAGGTGGATCTGCGCATCCCCGCGCAGGTGTCCGATGCCCTCAAGGCGCTGGCCCAGCGTGAAGGCGCTACGCCCTTCATGACGCTGCTCGCGGCCTTCCAGGTGCTCCTGTCTCGCTATTCCGCGCAGGACGACATCAGCGTTGGCTCTCCCATCGCGGGCCGCACCCGGGCGGAAACGGAGGGGCTCATCGGCTTCTTCGTCAACACGCTCGTGCTGCGCTCGCGGTTGGGCTCGCGCGACACGTTCCGCGAGCTGCTCTCTCAGGTGCGCGGCACGACGCTCGCGGCCTACGAGCACCAGCACCTGCCGTTCGAGAAGCTCGTCGAAGCCGTGCAGCTCCCACGCGACCTGAGCCGGGGCCCGCTCTTCCAGGCGATGTTCATTCTGCAGAACACGCCCAATGAATCCGTGCGCCTGCCAGGCCTGTCTTTGCGGACGCTGCCGCTGGAGGCCCACTTCGCCAAGTTCGACCTGACGTTGGCGCTTCAGGACGCTCCGACGGGAATGGTCGGCGCGCTGGAGTACGCGACGGACCTGTTCGATGCGTCGACCGTCCAGCGCATGGCGGGCCACTTCGGCATCCTGCTGGAGGCCATCGTCGCGAAGCCGGACACCCGCATCGCGGACCTGCCCCTGCTCACCGAAGCCGAGCGCCACCAGCTCCTCGTCGAGTGGAACCCTGCCTCGGCGCCGTCTCCGCGCGAAGCCAGCGTCCCAGAGATGGTGGAAGCCCAGGTGCTTCGCACGCCGGATGCCGTCGCTGTCATCACCCCGGAGCGTCGCCTGACGTACCGAGAGGTGGATGCACGCGCGAACCAGCTCGCGCACCGCCTGCGTGGACTGGGCGTGGGCCCCGAAGTCCGCGTGGGCCTGTGCGTCGAGCGCACCGAAGACCTCGTCATCGGCGTGCTCGGCATCCTCAAGGCCGGTGGCGCCTACGTGCCCCTGGACCCCAGCTACCCGCGTGAGCGCCTGGGCTGGCTGCTGGAGGACGCGCAGGGCCCCGCCCTCGTCGCCCACTCACACCTGCTCGCGTCCCTGCCGGAGCACTCCGCCACTGCGGTGTGCCTGGATACGGACACGGAGCTGGCGAAGCAGCCCACCACGGCCCCGTCCGTGGACATCCTCCCGGGCCACCTCGCCTACCTCATCTACACCTCGGGCAGCACCGGCCGGCCCAAGGGCGTCGCCATCACCCACGGCAATGCCGTCGCCTTCCTGCACTGGGCCCTGGCGACGTTCTCGAAGGAAGAGTTGAAGGGCGTCCTCGCCGCGACGAGCGTCAACTTCGACCTGTCCGTGTTCGAGCTCTTCGCCCCGCTCTCCAGCGGTGGCGCCGTCGTCATGGCTCGCAACGCATTGCACCTGCCGGAGCTGTCCACCGCTTCGGACGTCACCCTCATCAACACCGTGCCCTCCGCCATGGCTCAACTCGTGCGCCTGGGCGCGGTGCCTACGGGCGTGCGCGTCGTCAACCTCGCGGGTGAAGCCCTGCCCGACACCCTGGCGAAGCAGGTCTACGGCGTCCCCTCGGTCCAGAAGCTCTTCAACCTCTACGGACCGTCGGAGGACACGACGTACTCCACCGGTTCGCTGGTGGGCCGTGACGAAGTGCCCCTCATCGGCCGTCCGCTGACGGACACGCGCGCCTACGTGCTGGACGCTGCGTTGAACCCCGTCCCGGTGGGCGTGGCCGGCGAGCTGTTCCTCGCAGGCGAAGGCCAGGCGCGCGGCTACCTGCTGCGCCCCGACCTCACCGCCGAACGCTTCATCCCGGAGCCCTACGGGCCTCCCGGTGGCCGCATGTACCGCACCGGCGACCGCGTGCGGTATCGCGAGGACGGACGGCTGGAGTACCTGGGCCGTATCGACTTCCAGGTGAAGGTGCGCGGCTTCCGCATCGAGTTGGGTGAAGTCGAGTCCGCGCTCCGCAAGGCCCCCGCCGTCAAGGACGCCGTCGTCGTCGCCAGGGGCGAAGCCGCCGACAAGCGCCTCGTCGCCTACGTCGTCGCGAAGGTCGGTGAAACGCTGGAGGCCGAAGCCCTCAAGGCCCACCTGCGTCAGGGCCTCCCCGAGTACATGGTCCCGGGCACCGTCGTCGTCCTGGACGCCCTGCCCCTCAACTCCAACGGCAAGGTCGACCGCAAGGCCCTCCCCGAGCCGGAAGCTCCGCAGTCGGCCAGCACCTACGTGGCGCCGCGCACCGAGACGGAAGCAAAGCTGGCCGCCATCTGGGCCGAAGTGCTCCGGCTGCCGCGTGTCGGCGTGAAGGACTCCTTCTTCGAACTGGGCGGCCACTCGCTGCTCGCGACGCAAGTGGTGTCGCGCGTGCGGACGGAGCTGGGCGTGGAGTTGCCCCTGCGCGCGCTCTTCGAGTCACCGACGGTGGAAGGTCTCGCCCGATACTCCGGCACGCGCGCCACGACGCGGGTGCAGGTCTCGCGCGAAGGAACGCAGCCGCTGTCGTTCGCACAGCAGCGGCTGTGGCTCATGGATCAGCTCGAGCCGTTCAGCCCGCTCTACAACCTGCCCGTGGCGGTGCGCCTGGACGGACACCTGCACGCGGACGTGCTGGAGAAGGCGCTTCGGGAGATCGTGCGGCGACACGGAGCCCTGCGCACCACGTTCGCGCAGGTGGACGGCGAGCCCGTCCAGATCATCCACCCGGAAGTCGCCCTGCCCCTGGGCTTCGTCGACCTCACGGGCGTGGACGAAGCCCAGCGTGAAGCCGAGGCCCGGTCGCGGGTGGAGCAGGAGATCCGCCGACCGTTCGACCTGCGCACCGGTCCGCTCGTGCGCACGCTGCTCCTCAAGCTGTCCGAACAGGAGCATGTGCTCGTCATCAACATGCACCACGTCATCTCCGACGGATGGTCCCTGGGGGTGCTGGTGCGTGAGGTGGGAGCGCTCTACGCGGCGTTCTCCGACGGCCAGCCGTCGCCCCTGCCGGAGCTGCCGGTGCAGTACGCGGACTACGCCGTGTGGCAGCGCCAGACGCTCAGCGGAGAGACGCTCCGGAGGGAAGTGTCCTACTGGGAGGAGAAGCTCTCCGGTGCGCCGGCCGTGCTGGAGCTGCCCACCGACCGGCCCCGTCCGGCGATTCGCGGCAGCGCGGGCGCGACCTTCGGCTTCACCCTGCCCCGCGAGCTGACGGAGAAGCTGCGGAGCCTGGGCCATCGCGAAAGCGGCTCGCTGTTCATGGTGCTGCTCGCGGGCTGGCAGGCCCTGCTGTCGCGCTACACGGGGCAGCAGGACTTCGCCGTGGGCTCGCCCATCGCGGGTCGCACCCGGGCGGAGACCGAAGGACTCATCGGCTTCTTCGTCAACACGCTCGTGCTGCGCGCGAAGGTGCGGTCCGGACAGCCGTTCCGCACGCTGCTCCGGCAGGTGCGCGCCACCGTGCTGGAGGCGTACGAGCACCAGGACGTCCCGTTCGAGAAGCTGGTGGAGGTGCTGCAACCGGCGCGCAACCTCAGTCACACGCCGTTCTTCCAGACGCTGCTGGCGCTGCAGAACGTGCCCACGGAGGACCTGCGCCTGCCGGGCCTCCGTCTCCAGGGACTGGCGTTCGAGCAGCGGACGTCGAAGTTCGACCTGAGCGCCTTCTTCATGGAGACGCCGGACGGGCTGCGCGGAATGCTGGAGTACAGCACCGCGCTGTTCGACCCGAACACCGTGAAGCGGATGTCCGAACACCTGCGCACGCTGCTGGAGGCCGTGGCCGCGAGCCCCGAGCAGTCCGTGGCCGAGCTGCCCCTGCTGTCGGCACAGGAGCGTCAGCGCCTGCTCGTGGACTGGAACAACACCACCGTCCCAAGCCCCACGGGCCTCCCGGTCCACGTCCACTTCGCACAGCAGGCCCGCCGCACGCCGGACGCCGTGGCCCTCGTCCTCGGGGACGCCACGCTGACGTACGGACAGCTCGAGGCCCGCGCCAACCAACTGGCGTGGCACCTGCGCGCGCTCGGCATCACGCCCGGTGCTCGCGTGGGCCTCGCGGTGGAGCGTTCCTTCGAGCTGGTGGTGGCCCTGCTCGCCATCCTCAAGGCCGGCGCCGCCTTCGTCCCCGTGGACCGCAACGCCCCCGTGGACCGCATCGCCGCCCTGCTGGAGGACGCCGACGTCAGCGTGACGCTCACCCACCAGCCCGTCGCCCCGCTGCTGCCCGCGTCGGGCGCCCGCATCCTGTTGGATGAACAGCAGGGCGTCCTCGCCGCGCTGCCCACGCATGCGCCGGACGTCATCGTGGACGGCGAGGCGCTGGCCTACGTGATGTTCACCTCCGGCAGCACCGGACGGCCCAAGGGCGTCTGCGTGCCCCACCGGGGCATCACCCGCCTGGTGCTCGGCAACACGTTCATGCGCTTCGGACCCGACGAGGTCTGGCTCCAGCTCGCGCCCATCGCGTTCGACGCGTCCACGCTCGAAATCTGGGGCGCGCTGCTGCACGGCGCGAAGCTCGTGCTCGCGCCGCCCCAGCCCCTCTCCCTGGAGGAACTGGCCACGCTGCTGCGTCACCACCGCGTGACGACATCGTGGCTGACCGCGGCCCTCTTCGAGCAGATGGTGCTGCACCAGGGCGAGGCGCTCGCCGGCGTGCGCCAGCTCCTGGCCGGTGGCGATGTCCTGCCCGCCGCCCGGGTGCGTGAGCATCTGGCGCGGATCCCCGAAGGCGCCGTCCTCATCAACGGCTATGGCCCGACGGAGAACACGACGTTCTCCACGACGGCGTCCCTGCACCGCGACACGCAGGTGGAGGGCCCGGTGTCCATCGGCCGGCCCCTCTCCAACGCCACCGCCTTCGTGCTAGATGCGCACCTGCGCCCCGTGCCCACGGGTGTCGCGGGCGAGCTGTACGTCGGCGGCCAGGGCCTCGCCTGGGGCTACCTGCGCCGTCCGGAGCTGACCGCGGAGCGCTTCGTGCCGCACCCCTTCGCCACCACGCCGGGCGAGCGTCTGTACCGCACCGGCGACCAGGTCCGGTGGCGGGAGGACGGCACGCTCGACTTCCTGGGCCGCACCGACTTCCAGGTGAAGGTGCGCGGCTTCCGCATTGAACCCGGCGAGGTCGAAGCCGCCCTGCGCGCCGCTGACGGCGTCAGCGAGGCCGTGGTCGTCGCCCGGGGAACCGACGGGGACAAGCGGCTCGTGGGCTACGTCACCGCGCGTGACGGGCACACGCTGGACACGGACGCCCTGAAGGCCGGGCTCAAGCAGCACCTGCCCGAGTTCATGGTGCCCTCCGCGCTCGTCGTCCTGGACGCCCTGCCCCTCAACGCCAACGGCAAGGTCGACCGCAAGGCCCTCCCCGAAGCGGACACGCGCGAGGTCGAGGCCAAGGACTTCGTCGCGCCGCGCGACGCGCTGGAGACGCAGCTCGCCCGCATCTGGGAGGAAGTCCTGGGCGTGCGCTCCGTGGGCGTGCGCACCAGCTTCTTCGAGCTGGGAGGCCACTCGCTCCTGGCGGTGCGCGTGGTCTCCGCCGTGCGCGAGCGGCTGGGCCACACCCTGCCGCTGTCGGTCCTCTTCCAGCAGCCCACCATCGAGCAGCTGGCGAAGGTGCTGCGCGACGAGGCGCAGGAATGGACGCCCGTCGTATCGCTGGAGCGCGGCGAGCCGGGACAGCGTCCGCTCTTCTTCGTCCACCCGGGTGGCGGCAACGTGCTGGCGTACGTGGAACTGGCGCGGCGGCTGGGCCCGTCCCAGCCCCTCTACGGCCTCCAGTCACGCGGCCTGGATGGGCGTCCCGTCGCGAAGACCATCGAGGAGATGGCGGGCCTCTACATCGACGGCATGCGCGCGGTGCAGCCGCGAGGCCCCTACATGCTGGGCGGCTGGTCGCAGGGCGGCGTCATCGCCTACGAGATGGCCCGCAGGCTGCGTGAAGCGGGAGAACAGGTGGACCTGCTCGCGCTGGTGGATGCGCACGTGCCGGGCCTGATGAAGCTGTCGGAGGAGCAGGCGAAGTACACGCCCCACGCGCGCGCACGCATCGCCTTCGCCCGGGCCACCGCGTCCGCCTTCGGCCAGGAGCCCACGCTGTCGGACGAAGCCCTGGCGCAGGGCGACGACGACGCGATGCTCAAGCAGCTGCTGGCGGAAGGACTCCGGGCCGGCATCCTGGATGCGCAGACGGGCCCCGCCCAGCTGCGGGCCCTGTTCCTCGTCTTCCAGGCCAACCTGCTGTCCCTGGACCACTACGTGCCGAAGCCCTACGACGGCACCGCGCTGCTCCTGAGCGCCAGCGAGCCCATCCCCGGCGGTGAACCCATCCCGCGTCACCGGGGATGGGAGGGATTGGTGCGCGGGGGCCTGGAGGTGGTGGACGTGCCCGGCAGCCACCACCAACTGATGCAGGACCCGAACCTGGATCCGCTGGTCGAACGGCTGCGCGAGGCCCTGGCCCGGGTGTCAGGCCTGGAAGCGCGAGGCTCCACGGGGAGCTGAGCCCGCGGGGTGGACAGGCGGCTGAAGCCTAGAGCTTCAGCCGCTTGAACACCGGCTCCGGGATGCTGCGGATGATGAGCATGATGAGCGCCCAGAAGCCGGGCACGTAGACCTCGTTCTTGCGCCCGTCCGCGGCCTTCAGCAGGCCGCGCGCCACCTGCTCCGGCGACGCGAAGAGCTTGTTCTTCGGCACGTGCGCCGTCATCGGTGTGTCCACGAAGCCGGGCTTCACCGTCACCACCGCCACGCCGGACTTCGCCAGCCGGTTGCGCAGGCCCTGGAGGAACACGGTCAGCGCGCCCTTGGACGCGCCGTACACGTAGTTGCTCTGCCGGCCACGATCGCCGGCCACCGACGAGATCACCACCAGCGTGCCGGCCTTCTGCGCCTCGAAGCGGTTGGCCAGCTCCGTCAGGAGTGACGCGGCGGAGAGGAAGTTCGTGCGCAGCACCAGCTCCGCCGCCGCCCAGGAGCGCTGGCTCTCCTCCTGGTCGCCCAGCACGCCGTGCGCCAGCACCACGCCGTCCAGGCCGCCCAGGGCCTGCCACGCGCGCTCCACGAGGCTCGCGTGCGCTTCGCAGTCGTTCAGGTCCAGCGCGCGGAACTCCACCTTGGGCGCGCCGCGCGTGGACGCATCCCGGGCCACCGCCTCCAGGTTCGCGGCGTTGCGGCCCACCAGGTACAGCGATGCCCCGCGCGCGGCGAGCAGCCGCACCGTGGCCTGGGCAATGGCGCTCGTGGCGCCGAGGACGATGACTTTCTTCATGGGGATCTTGAGGCCTGTCAGCGAAGGGCGGGCAGTGACGCCGGATTCACCCGGCGCCAGAAGGAGGACGAGAAGGCCGGGTCCACGTACGGCGCGAACCGTTCACGCTGGGGGAAGTACGCCGCGAAGCTCTCCGGGCTCATGCGCGCGTCCTTGGCCGGATACACCGCGCCGCCCGCCTCGCGCGTCACGCGATCCAGCTCCTCCACCAGCCGCCAGGTCTTCTCACCCCGGTTGGCGAAGTCCATGGCCAGCGTGATGCCGGGACGCGGGAAGGACAGCCACCCGGGAGACGGCAGATCACCGAACGTCTTGAGCACGGACAGGAAGCTGGGCAGCCCACCCCGGGCGCTGCGCTCCAGGATTTCCTTCACCGCGTCGCGCGCGGTGGCGTGCGGCACCACGCACTGGAACTGGAGGAAGCCCCGGCGGCCATAGATGCGGTTCCACCCATGCACGGCGTCGAGCGGGTAGAAGAACGGATCGTAGTGGATGAGCTGCTGGGACGGACGCCCGCGCTGGCGGTGGTAGTACAAGAGATTGAACGCGGACACCGACAGCCGGTTGAGACAGAAGGCCGGCAGGTCCATGGGTACCGCGAGCCCGGCGCCGTGCGACAGGTGGCTCTTCGCCAAAGGCAGACGTTCGAACTGCGACGGCGCGAAGTTGCCCCGGTAGAACAGGCCGCGTCCCAGCTTCCGGCCGCGCGCCAGACAGTCCACCCACGACACGGTGAAGTCGTGGTCGGCCTCGGATTCACGCGACACGCGGAAGAAGCCATCCAGGTTCTCGAAGGGAATCGTCTCCTGGACCACGAAGGGGTTGCGGATGGGGACCAGCTGCACCTCCGCCCAGGTGACGAGCCCCGTGAGCCCCAGGCCGCCCACCGTCGCGCCGAACCAGTCCGGGTTCTCCTCGGGAGAACACATCCGGCGGCTGCCATCCGAGCGCAGCAGTTCCAAGCGGCGCACGTGCCGACCGAACGTCCCGGAGCGGTGGTGGTTCTTGCCGTGCACGTCATTGGCGATGGCGCCGCCCACCGTCACGAACTTCGTGCCTGGCGTCACCGGCAGGAACCAGCCCCGGGGCACGCTCAGCCGCAGGAGCGTATCCAGCGACACGCCCGCCTCGCAGCGCACCACGCCCGTGGTGGGGTCGAAGTCGATGAGGCGATCCAACCCGGAGGTGAGCAGCAGCGTGCCCCCGGCGTTCAGACACGAATCCCCGTAGCTGCGGCCCAGGCCGCGCGGCAGGAGCGTGCCCTCTCCCCGCGGCAGCGCGTCCGAGCGCCACACGAGCGAGCGCGTGTGCTGTTCGACGTGGGGGTAGCGCCCCCAGGACTCCGGAGGGCTCATCGCGAGGCTCCCGTCACGTGGCCACCCACAGCACCAGCGCCGCGACGACGCCCACGACGTAGCTGACCCGGTCACGCAGCGCGAAGATGAGCGGATCCTCGTTCACGAGTCCCCGGTGGGCCAGCACCCAGATGCGGCCCACCCAGTACAGCATCACCGGGCAGAGCAGCCACAGCCGCTCGGGATGGCCATACAGCGCCGTGACTTCCTTGCTGGTGATGTAGAGGGCCAGCACCAGCACGGACACCTGCCCCGCCGCCGTGCCCAGGCTCGCGAGCAACTCATAGTCCTGCGCCAGGTAGCCGCGGCCGTGGGCGGACACCTCGTTGGACTGACGCAGCCGCCGCACCTCGCTCAGGCGCTTGAGCAGGGCCAGGGACAGGAAGAGGAAGGTGCTGAACATCAACAGCCAGCTCGACGTGGGCACGCCCACCGCCAGCGCGCCGCCGAAGATGCGCACGGTGTACAGGCCCGCCAGCACCAGCACGTCCAGCATCACCACCTGCTTGAGCCGCAGCGAGTACGCCAGCGTCAGCACCGAGTACACGCCCAGCAGCGCGGCGAACGACAGGGGCAGCGTCCCCAGGGCCACCACCGCGGCGAGCCCCAGCAGCACCGGCGCCAGCACCACGCCCGCCCGCACCGGCAGGTCCCCGGAAGCGAAGGGGCGCCGGGACTTGGTGGGGTGGCGCCGGTCCGATGACAGATCCAGCAGGTCGTTGATCACATACACGCTGGAAGCGCAGAGGCTGAAGGCCACGAAGGCGAGCACCGCGCGAGGCGCCATGCCCCCCTGGGTCGCCTTGTGCGCCGCCAGCAGCGGCACGAACACGAGCGCGTTCTTCGCCCACTGGTGCACCCGCAGCGCCCGGATCCAGACGCGCCAGTGGGTGGGCGGAGCCTCGAAGACGCGGTGCACGGGCGGGCCCAGGCCCTGGGCCTGACGCAGCACCCCGGGCGTGGCGTGCACCACCAGGATGCGCCGGGACTCGCGCCATAGCGGCAG
Organism: Corallococcus praedator; assembly: GCF_003612125.1. GTDB lineage: Bacteria > Myxococcota > Myxococcia > Myxococcales > Myxococcaceae > Corallococcus > Corallococcus praedator. The sequence goes on along the minus strand of NZ_RAWI01000009.1, from coordinate 28,127 downwards.
GTCCACGGCGTCATTGCCCACGTAGTCGAACGTGCCCAGGGACTCGCGAAGCCGCGCGAGCTTGCGGGAGCCGGACAGGTTCACGCCCGCTTCGCTGGCGAACACGTCGCTGAACAATCCCAGATGGGCCGCCACCGCGTCGGCGATGCTCCGGTCCGCCGCCGTGGCCAGGACGAGCCGCCGGCCCCGGGCGTGTTCCTCGCGAAGGAAGGCCAGCACGGCCTCGTTGTAGGGCAGCGCCGTGACGTCGAGCCGCGCGCGGCGGGCGACCTCCGCCTTGAAGAAGGCCTTGCCCCGGAGGACCCACAGCGGCGCCAGCAGCAGCAACCACGGTGCGTGCTTGAAGAGCACGAGCAGGTTCTCGTGCAGCGTGTCCGTGCGCGCCAACGTCCCGTCCAGGTCGACCGCGAGCGGGACATCGGGGGCATCATCGGGGATGGGGGCGTTGGGCTGCATGAAGGGGAACGCAGGGTAGCCCAAGGACCCGGGGCGTCCACCGTTCCGTACCCGCGAGGGGGGCCGAAGTCCCTTCCAGGCGACGGGACTCCTGGCCGCCAGTCCGACAGGGGGGCCAGGGGCGGCCCTCCGCGCGGCGCTAGAGCGACTTCAGGAAGGCGAGCAGCGCGGCCCGGTCCTCGGGAGGCAGCCGCACGTAGCGGGCCTGGGAGGGGGCCGCCTCGCCGCCGTGCCAGAGCACGGCCTCCTCCAGGTTGCGGGCCCGGCCGTCATGGAGGAAGCGGGTGTGCTTGTTGACGACCTCCACCAGCCCGATGCCCCACAGTGGAGGGGTGCGCCATTCGCTGCCGGTGGCGAGCCCGTCCGGGCGCCCGTCCGCCAGGTCCTCGCCCATGTCGTGCAGCAGCAGGTCCGTGTAGGGGTAGATGACCTGACGGGACACCTCGTCGAAGCCCTCCACCGCCTCCGTCTCCTGGGGGGTGTCGACGTGGCAGGCCGCGCACCCGACGGCGCGGAACACCGCGTGGCCGCGTTGCACCGGGGGGGCGTCCCAGTCGCGCCGCTTCGGCACGGCCAGAAGGCGCATGTAGAGCATCAACAGGTCCAGGTCGTCCGAGGACACCTCGGGTTCGCCGGGGGTGTCGCGGCCCTGCTCCAGGGGATACAGGGACGTGGTGACACCCATGTCCGCGACGAGCGCATGCGTCACCTGCTGGCGCAGCGTGGGCTGGTTGGCCTTCCACCCGAAGCGGCCCAGGCGGGGGGTGCCGGTCTCCAGGTCCAGCACCCGGTTGGGGCGGCCGGAGACGCCATCGTGGTCCAGGTCCTCGGGGTCGGCCCGGGCGAGCAGCGCCGCTTCAGGGAGGGCCTCCAGCAGGCCCAGGCCGAAGTTGACGGGCGACACGCGGGCGGAGAACCGGGCGCCCTCGCCCAGGGGGCCGTGCACGAGGTCCTGGAACTGGTAGCGGGGCCGCACGAGGGAGTACGTCTCCCCGGAGGCGAACGTGCCGCGCGTCTCCTCGAACTCGACGCGCACGTGGCCCTCGGGGGCGTGGCCGTCCAGGGCGTGGGCGTCCAGCTGGGCGCCGTACAGCGGGTGCGGCCCGGTGCCGTCGGGCGCGCTCAACTGGAACGCCAGGGAGACGGGCACGTCGGAAGGGGTGGCCGGGGGCTGACCGCGGCCGTCCTTCACGTGGCAGGTCATGCAGGAGGAAGCGCTGAACAGCGGGCCGGCGGCGACAGGCTTGCCACCGCGAGGCTCGCTCCAGTCGCGGTCGAAGACGCCCTTGCCGGCGTGGAAGTCCGGCCAGCGCGAGTGCGGCATGTTCATGGGCGAGCGCCCGAAGGCGTTGCGGCCCGGATCCGCCACGGTGGTGGCCCCGCCGGACTGCTCCACGGCGGGAAGGACGATGGCGGGCAGCGGCCCCAAGAGCAGAGGCACCGGGCGGCGGACCACGGTGGCCCATGCGGCGCCAACGAGCAGCGCGCCCGCGGAGATACCAACGATGGACCAGGGCACACGCATCGGCGTCGGGAAGTATTGCACCTCTCACGCCAGCCCCACTGCCCTCGCACCCCACTCGGAGGCGGGCATGGCGCTCCCGGTCGCTGTAGCGCGCGAGGTTACAAAGGGCGCCGGGGTTGTATCAGCCCACGCCACAGCCTCCCCCTCCAGCCAGGACAAAGGCATCACCCACGGGTTTGCACGTTCAACGGCACCGGGCCCGTACAACAGGAGGCCCACACGGAGACTCCAGGTGCGGCCCCACCCCACCCGGGTTGTGCTGTTGCGCGCCGGTTCACGGGGGGCTAGGCACGGGTCCTCGTATGTCGGCGCTCGCGGAACTGCTCGATTCCCTCCGGGAAGAATCCCGCCCGGACACCTGGTCCGCCGGCATGGCGCTCGCTCGCGCGGGCGCGGTGTCGGTGCTCTCCGTCGGCGAAGAAGAGACCGTGGTGCGCGTGCGCGTCCCGGGACGTCCGGCGCCCGTGAAGTCCGTGCTCTACCCGGAGGATGAAATCTGGGAGTGCGACTGTCGCGGCAAGCACGACCCCTGCGAGCACGTGGTCGCGGCCGCGTTCTTCCTCCATCAGGCCGAAGGCCGCCGCGTCCCGGCACCGCGCCGAAGCCCGAGCGCATGGTGTACCGCTTCAAGCGCGTGGACGGAGGACTCCAGTTGGAGCGGCTGGTGGTCCGTCCGGACAACACCGCGCGCCTGTTGGCCCGCAGCCTCACGTCCCTGCTGAACAACCCCGTCGAAGCCGCGCGCATCCAGGTGGAGCCCTGCGATCTGCTCGCGGACAAGCTGCTCGCGCAGCCCACGAAGGGCGCGCTTCCGGCAAGCCGGCTCGACGCCCTGCTGCACGTGCTGGAGAAGGCGCGCACCGTCCTCTTCGACGGCGCGCTGGTGTCCGTCTCCAACGAGCCGCTCCTCCCCCGAGTCACCGTCGAGGACCGCGGCGAGCAGACGGTGCTCAAGGTGGAGAGGGATCCGCGCATCACCGAGCTGGTCAGCCCCGGCGTCGCGCTGAGCGCCGGAATGCTCTGCCGGCTGGGTGAACAGACCCTCACCGGCGCCAGGCTGGAGAACCTCCCCCAGGAGCGCGTCTTCTCCGCGGAGCAGCTGGCGGACCTGACGGGCAAGGTGCTGCCGGACTTCGCGCGGCGCATGCCGGTGGACGTGAAGAGCCGCCGGCTGCCGCCCATCGACCGGACGCTCAAGCCGCGCATCTCGCTGGAGCTCGACAAGCTCGACGCGGGGCTCTCCGTGCTGCCCACGCTGGTGTACGGCTCACCGCCCACGGCGCGCATCGACAACGGACGCATGGTGTACCTGCAGGGCGCCGCGCCCGTCCGCGACGAGCCCACCGAGACAAAGCTCATCCACCAGCTCCGGGACGAGCTGAACATGGCGCCGGGCCGGCGCGTGACGGTGCACGGCAAGGAAGCCGTACAGCTCGCGGACAAGCTGCGGCGCTGGCGAGGCGGTCTCACGGGGGACGCAGCGGGCGTGGTCAGCCCCGACGTGAAGCTGCGCCCCACCCTCACGCTGGACACGACCACCACCGCGGACGGGGTGCCGCGCGTGGGCTTCGCGCTCGACTTCCAGGTGGAGGGCCTGGGGCCCGGCATGACGCGCTCGGTGGATGCCGCGTCGGTGATGCGCGCCTGGGAAGAGGGCCTGGGACTGGTGCCGCTGGAGGGCGGCGGATGGGCGCCGCTGCCCACCGGCTGGCTGAAGGCCCACGGTCAGCGCGTCACGGACCTGCTGGCCGCGCGCGAGACGGACGGGCGCATCGCCAACCACGCCATCCCCCAGCTCACCGGGCTGTGCGACGCGCTGGAGCACCCTGCCCCGCCGGGACTGGAGCGACTGGCGCCGCTGGTGCAGGGCTTCGAGAAGCTCCCCGAGCCCCGCCTCCCGAAGGACCTCACCGCGACGCTGCGCCCCTACCAGTTGCAGGGCGTGAGCTGGCTCACCTTCCTGCGACAGGCGGGACTCGGCGGCGTGCTCGCGGACGACATGGGCCTGGGCAAGACGCTCCAGACCATCTGCACGCTGGGCCCGGGAACCCTCATCGTGGCGCCCACGAGCGTGCTCCCCAACTGGGAGGCGGAGGTGAAGCGCTTCCGTCCGGGGTTGAAGGTGTCCGTCTACCACGGCGTGAACCGCAGCCTGGACGAGACGGCGGACGTGACGCTCACCACGTACGCGCTCCTGCGCCTGGACGCGGCGGTGCTCGGCGTGAAGACGTGGGACACGGTGGTGCTGGACGAGGCCCAGGCCATCAAGAACCCGGACAGCCAGGTCGCGCGCGCGGCCTACGAACTGGACGCGAACTTCCGCGTGGCGCTCAGCGGCACCCCCATCGAGAACCGGCTCGAGGAGCTGTGGAGCCTGATGCACTTCACCAACCGGGGGCTGCTGGGCGGACGCAAGGCGTTCGAGGAGCGCTGGTCCCGGCCGGTGTCGGAGAACCAGAAAGGCGCCGCCGAAAAGCTCCGCGCGCGCATCCGGCCCTTCGTGCTGCGCAGGCTCAAGCGCGACGTCGCGCCCGAGCTGCCGCCGCGCACCGAAGCCGTCCGTCACGTCACCCTCACCGAGCAGGAGCGCGCCGTCTACGACGCGGTCCACGCCGCGACGCGCGAGGAGGTGGTGTCCCAGTTGGAGGAAGGCGGCAGCGTGATGAAGGCGCTGGAGGCCCTGCTCCGGCTGCGCCAGGCCGCCTGCCATCCCGCGCTGGTGCCGGGGCAGCAGGCGAGGACGTCCTCGAAGGTGCAGGCGCTGGTGGAGGCGCTCGGCACGGCGGTGGCGGACGGGCACAAGGCGCTGGTGTTCTCGCAGTGGACGTCGATGTTGGACCTCATTGAGCCCGCGCTGAAGGAAGCCGACATCGGGTTCATCCGCCTGGACGGCGGCACGGCGAACCGGGGTGCGGTGGCCAGCTCCTTCCAGGAAGAGAAGGGAGCGCCCGTCATGCTCATCTCCCTGAAGGCGGGAGCGACGGGGCTCAACCTCACGGCGGCGGACCACGTCTTCCTGGTGGATCCCTGGTGGAACCCTTCCGTGGAAGCCCAGGCGGCGGACCGGGCGCACCGCATCGGGCAGCAGCGCCCGGTGATGGTGTACCGGATGGTGTCCCAGGGCACGGTGGAGGAGAAGATCCTCCTGCTCCAGGACAAGAAGCGGGCCCTCTTCGAAGCCGCGCTCGGAGGCGCCGAGGGTGGCGGCGCGGCGCTCACGCGAGCGGACCTGATGCAGCTGCTGGCCTGAACGCCTGCCGTTGAGCGACCGGCCGTGGGACCTGGCAGGACGGTCCCTGACCTTCACGCAGGGAGTGTGCACCGTCTCCGGGAACCGGACTTTTCCCGGAGAAGGAGTCACAGCATGGCCACGTCCATTCCCGACACGATGAAGGCCGCGGCGCTCGACCGCTTTGGCGGCCCCGAGGTCCTCGGCATCAAGACCGTGCCCGTTCCCACCTGCGGCGACGATGAAGTCCTCATCCGCGTCGAGGTCGCTGGGATTGGCGCGTGGGACTTCATGGAGCGCGAAGGTCAGATGGTGGAGTTGATTGGAGGCGAGCCGAAATTCCCCTACGTGCCCGGCACCGACGGCGCCGGAGAGGTGGTCGCGGCAGGCAAGGCCGTGAAGGACCTCAAGGTCGGAGACCGCGTCTTCGGCTTCGCGCTCGGAAGCCCCAAGGGCGGCTTCTACGCGCAGTTCACCGCCGTGAAGGCCAGCCAGGCCGCGCGGATCCCCAAGGGACTGAAGGTGGAACAGGCGGCGGCGCTCGGGGCGGATGGCATCACCGCGCTCCGGGGCCTGGAGGAGCTTCTCCAAATCCAGCCCGGCCAACGCCTGCTCATCTTCGGAGCCAGCGGCGGCATCGGGCACCTCGCGCTGCAGTTCGCCCGGAGGCAGGGCGTGAAGGTGCTGGCGGTCGCGTCGGGAGAAGACGGGGTGGAGCTGGCCCGGCGGCTCGGCGCGGAAGCGGTCGTGGACGGCCGAAAGGGTGACGTGGCCGCGGCCTGCCGCGAGTTCGCCCCGGACGGGCTCGACGCGGCGCTGGTCCTGGCACCGGGAGACATCGCCGAAGCGGCCCTCCAGCACGTCCGCAAGGGCGGGCGCATCGCCTGGCCGAACGGCGTGGAGCCCGCGCCGAAGGCACCCGAGGGCGTCCAGGCCACCGCCTACGACGGCATCCCCAGCCCGGAGCTGCTGAAGAAGATGAACCAGCTCATCGAAGCGGGCCCCTTCCATCTGGAGATCGGACGCATCTACGCGATGGAGGAGGCCGCCAAGGCCCAGCAGGAGGTGCTCAAACACCACCTGGGCAAGTACGCGCTGCGGATCCACTGACGCGGCGCCCCACGCCCCCGGTGCACGGCGCGCGAGGCCAGCGCCGGGGGCGGATGCCCTTCCCTCGCGAAGTCCGCGAGCCCCCGACACGCCAGAATCAAGCGTGTCACCGCAATCCAGGCGAAACTGGTTCACCTGTTCTCAAACCCGAGGTGAACCATGCTGCATCTGCCCGCCCTGTTCACGGCGCTCGCGCTCGCGGGAGCACCGACGCCCGCTCAAGATGAAGCCGCGATGTGGAAGGCCGCCTTCGCCTTGGACGGCTCGCCCCCGGCGGTGCTGGCGGAAGCGGAGGCCAGCCTGCTGCAGGGAGGCACCACCGCCTACGGCGTCCTGACGAAGATGGCCCGGGTCGGAGGCAGGGACCAGGTGGTGGCCGCCGCGGGCCCGGTTCCCTTCTGTATGGGTGCCCCCCAGTTCCGCTCCATGTCACCGATGCGCTCGAACGGGCCCAGGCTTCCTGGCAAGGCGGCGGAGCTCGCGGGACGTCTGTTGATGAAGGACGAAGCGCTGCGCAGGAAAGCCCAGACATCGGAGGATCCGTTCGACCGGGCCCTGGCGCTGCTCTCCACGGCGAGGCTGCCGGAAGCCCAGGCGCAAGCCCTTGCGGCGATGCGAAAGGAATCGGACCCGGAGCTGCGCCTGTGGGCGAGTGCGATCGCGACCTGCTTCACCCGCTCGGCGGAGAAGCGCGGCGATCCCTCGCTCGATGCGATGCGCATCGAGGAGAAGCACCTGGCGGAACTTGCCGAGGACGTCCGGGAACCCCTGCGGTGCGTGGAGCCCGCCGAGCTGGCGCCGACGCTGGTGGACGAGCTGGAAAAAGGAATGGCCACGGCTGGCGGCTGGTCCTCCTCCAACGAAAGGTTCGAGTTGGAGGCGAAGCGCGCGAACGGCGAGGAGGTCTCGCTGAGTCCGGCGTGCGCCCTGGCGGCCTACGATGCGCTGGTCGCGCGAGGAACGTACCTTGATTCCCTGGTGCTTCCCCTGGCCACGAGTCTGCAGAAGGACTGGGCCCTGAGAAGGGCCGCGGGCGAACGGGCGGGGCGCGACCTGAAACACTATCCGGAGCTCAGGCGCAACCACACGGCGGCGAAGCTGGTGAACGCCGGCCACACCGTGCCGGTGAAGGTGACCTGGAAGGAGGACCGGGGCATCTTGAACCGGGATGAACTGGAGGCCGCGCTGCGGCAGGGCAATCCGGACGCCCGGGCCGCCCTCGACCGGGTGCTGTTCTGCCGCAGCAAGATTGGCGAGAACGAGATGTCATTGCTGGGCTATCAGGGAACGAAGCAGGCGGCGGAGACCGCCTATGGGATTGCGCAGCGTTGCCCTGATTCCGCGGCGGCCGCCACCGCGGCGCTGGTGCGCCTGAAGGACCCGAGGGCGTCGAAGTTCCTGCCCAAGGCGCTGGAGAACTGGGGCTTCGACCAGGAGGCGCTGCGACGCGCGCTCCTGGACGCCTACACGCCGAAGCTGGGACAGCAGCTGCGGGAGCTGGAGGCGAAGGGCAACGACAAGGCCCGTGACATGGTGGCGTTGTTGAAGGACGCCGGGGTGATGAAGCCGTAACACGGGGGCGCGGCCCGGCGGGAGTCCCAGGAAGCCGGCCGGGCGGGCCCTCAATGCGGCCCAGCGTCCTCGGAGTCGGGGGTCAGCATCCGCACCGCCACGGTGCGGCACTCGGCGCAGGCCACCCCGGAGCGCTCCCAGTGCACCTGGGCCTCCAGCTCGCTGGGGTCCTCGGGCCCCGCCTCCAGCCGCTGGACGAGTTCGGCGAGCGCATCCCCACGGCCGCCGTCCACTTCATCCGGAGGGTCGAGCACGTCCTGCTCCCCTTCGAGCACGAGGCTGAAGCGGTAGTACACCTCGTGGGCCGCCAGGACACGCCGGCAGGCCGCACAAGTCCTTGGTCGCGGACCCATCATGGACGAGAGCGTAACCAGGAACTCCCACGCACGCTCCCCACCCTTGAACCGTCCCAGTGATTTCGGGGTGGGGACCGCTTGACAGTGGGCAGTTCGTTCCTATTTTCCGGCACACAAAAGGGAAGCGTTCAAGAGACGCCACTTCGCACCACGAGCGCGAGTTCCCTTTCGCCTGGAAGCCGGTCTTGCGTCGCGAAGACGCGACCGCCTTTCCGGGTCCCTCTCCACAGGAGCAACAATGCGCAAGCACCTCAAGAACCTGCTGGTTGCGGCAATGGCTTTGACGGGGATGGCCGGCTGCGGCGTGGACGCCGCGCTCGACTGCAACGCCATCTGCGACAAGTACGCTTCCTGTTACGACAGCAACTACGACACGTCCGCCTGTGAGAGCCGCTGCCGCGACAACGCGGCGGACGACGAGGACTACAAGCGGAAGGCAGACGTCTGCGATGCCTGCCTCACGGACCGGGCCTGCACGTCCGCGACCTTCTCCTGCGCAACCGACTGCGCCGCCGTCGTTCCCTGATTCACGGCTTGGACAGGCGGCTGTCTTGCCCGGGGAATCAACTCGCCGGAGCGCTCCCGCTGGTTCCAGGGGCCGGGAGCGCCCTCCGTTGACGCCGACCGGACTGCAAGAACCGGATGCAGGACAGAACGGGCAGGAGCACCAGCAAGACAACCCGCTCCGCCGTCAAACGCGCATACCGCGGCAGCTGCGCGGGATTCTCCCGCGCCAGCGCGAGGCACTGGAGCAGGTGGCCGTGACGGATGGGAACCCGGAACCTCGCATTCTCCCATTCGTCATGCTTCCAGGCACGGAAGCCTTCGAGCGCACGGACAACCTCCGCATGCGTCCGACCGTCCACCGTGCGGAGCAGCGCGTCCGCCATCTCCAGGATTCCAGCCAGGCACTTCACCGGGTCCGCGACGAGGGAACCACCCCGGGCCCTGTAGTAATACAGGGCTTCGTTTGAGACGACCATCCTGGCGGAGGCAAGCAGGGCCCTGAGCAGGAAATCGAAATCCTCCCCCGTCTTGAAGGCTGGATTGTAGCGAAGGCCTTTCTCCTCCAGGAATGACTTGCGGAAGATCGGCTTGAGGACGCCGTAATCATCCACCACCATCCTCAGCGCTGATAGCTCGAATGGCTTGTCAATCACTCCCAGGCGGTGTGCGTGCACCTGGAAGAAGGTCGCCTGGGCATCCAGCTCCCCCATTTTGACGAGCTGGATGTCGTCACCGACGATGTCCGCCCCATGAGCCTCCGCGAGCGTGAGCAGGCGCTCCAGCCGGGTCTCCGCCCACCAGTCGTCGGAGTCGAGGATGGCGACCCATTCGCCTCGCGCGTGCCCGATCGCCACGTTCCTGCTCTGGGAAGCGCCGGCGTTCCGCTCGTTCTTGAAGACGCGGATCCGTGGGTCCTGATAACGCTCGGCGACCTCCACGGTCCGGTCCGTCGACCCGTCATCGACGATGATGAGCTCGATGTCCCGCCGGGTCTGCGCCAACACGGAGTCGATGGCGGCGCCGAGATACGCCTCCACGTTGTACGCAGGGATGATGACAGAGACAGATGGCTTCATCGTACGAAGGCTCCTCTTCTTCCGACCCTCCCCTGCATAACACTCTGTTAGTCTGCGGGACCATGGCGAGAATCCTGTTTCTGCCGCTCCCGGAAGCCGGCCACATCCATGCAACCTTTGGCCTCGCGAAGCAGCTTGAAGCCCGGGGGCATGAGATCGGATACATGGCTCCGCCGGACGCAGAGCCGTTCCTGCACTCGCGGCCCTGGCCCTTCACGCCGATGCTCGAGGACGTGTTTCCCAGGGGTTACCAGGCGGAGGTGTTTTCGCGGATTGAAGATCCGAAGCTCCCCCCGCCCGCTCGCAAGCAGACCATCGACGAGTTCCTCCGCCGTCACGAGCTGCGGATCACAGAGGTCCTCTTCGGCGCCTCTTTCGAGTCACGCCTGCGCGACAGCGGCGCGGACCTGCTGCTCGTGGACGCAAGCTATCCCCTGCCGATCCTCGCCGCATCCAAGCTGGGCATCCCTGCCTTCCAGATCTGCACCAACTTCGCCCTGAACCGCGACGCCGCGGTGCCTCCGCTGACCTCGCATCACATCCCGACAGGCAGCATCGCTTCCGGGCTCCAGATTGCCTTCGCCTGGAAGTGGCTGTACCTGCGCACGTTCATGGGCGTCCTGGGGAAGATGCGTGCGCACGTCCGGGCTTTCTACGACCGCCATCCGGAGGCGCCGCCGGGTGACTTCCACACCCACCTGCAGGCCGGCCCCCACCTGCGGATTCCCACCCTGGTGACGTGCGTTCCCGAGTTCGACTTCCGCCGCGCTTCCGGGGGCCTCCACTACCTGGGGCCCTGTGTCGATCGGGACCGCGATGAACCTGCGCTCCCTCCGGAGCTCGCCTCGGGTGAGGCCCCGCTCGTCCTGTGTTCGCTGGGCAGCCATGGCAACCGGGTGCGTGGGCACCAGGCCTTCTTCAAATCCGTCATTGACGCCTTCGCCCGCAGACCCCATTTGCGACTGCTCATGGCCGTGGGGAAGGAGATAGGAACCGAAGCCTTCGGCCCGCTTCCTGAAAATGTCACGGTGGTGGATTGGGTGCCGCAGCTCACCGCGCTGAAGCGCGCGTCGCTGATGATTACCCATGGCGGGCTCAACAGCGTGAAGGAATGCATCAGCATGGGGGTTCCCATGATTGCCTATCCGCTCGTGTTCGATCAGCCGGGCAACGCCGCGCGCATCGTCCACCATGGGATTGGATTGCGTGGCGACATCCGCCAGGCCACGACGGAGCAGGTGGGCGCCCAGATTGACGAAGTGCTAGGCAATCCCATCTACCGCGCCCGCGTCCAGGCCCTGCAACAGGTCTTTGTTGATGCCGATGACTCAGGGCGAGGCGCGGAGACGGTGGAAGCGCTGCTCCCAGCCCACGGACGCGCTGCTGCCCCGCTGCTGCGCGTCCAAACCCATTGATTGAGGTCAAGGCTCTGCGCGTCCACCGATCTCCGGAAAGCGTTCGTAGGCACGCTTGAGTGCATCCAGGTGAGCGGGGTTGTCCAGGTCGAGCGGCGCGTCGGTGAGCTGCACGACCCATCCCCCTGATGCCGTGCGCCGCGCCCGTGAAAGCAGGTCCGTGTCACGGGTCGGGTCCGGGAACCCAATGGCCTGCGCAGCAGCGGCCGACCAGTAGTTCAGCCACCCGAGAAAGTGCGGAATCTCAGGCGTGGACCTGTCCCATGGGAGCTTGAGCGACGGCAGCCCATGGGGCCGAACGTGCAGCTCATCGCCGGGCTGGCGGAACTGTTGCGCCACGATCCCACCATAACCGCTCGGCGTCGCATGCCCCCATACCGCGCGAGCGCCCTCCGCTACACCTGCAAGCACATCGACAGCCCCCGCGATGCCGACTGCGTCTAATGGCAGGTCCGCATGGATTTCAAAATGCGGCGGGCTCCCTGCGGCAAGACCGCTTGGGTTTTCCAATCCGGCAACCGTCACGAGATGATTATCATCATCGTTGCAGAGGAACGGAAACCCTCCGTTTGTCATGTTGGCCGCGACCCACTCGTCGCGTTGAGGCAATGCGATGAGGTCTTCCTTTTCCGACGTCGTCCACCCCAAGCGCAAGCCGGGCAGCGCACGTTCCATCGCATGGACAACCGCGGTCGGTCGGTCGTCATTGTCCTTGAGCGCAGTCGCGTGGGCGATAATGATGAGGGTTCTATGAGCGGACGTCATTTCAACACCAATCCATGACAACAACTTTCAGGGTGGGGTCTTCATCGAACAGCACAGCTTTATGCGCGGCGCTTCGCACGCCAATGACGAAGTTGTACCCGCAGTCCCTTGCGAGCTTGGCTTCGCGCCTCAGCTCAGGCAGCTTCATCCTGACAAAGAACCTTTGAGAGCGTAGCGGCTGTCTTTCAAAGTCATCCGTCTTGACATCCCACAGCGTGCGAGTGGTGAGCACCAGTCCGTCGAAGTTCTTCCCATTGACGAGCACATCCCAGCCAGGGAAGCTGTTGTTGGGAATCTTGTCAGCGCATTCGTTGTGTGGATCGTTGCCGCCCAAATGTCGCACCGGGACGGGCCTGCACTCGGGAGGGCGCTCGCGCTCCGGTGACTCGGGCGGCACCGGGGGAAACCAGTCCTGCCCCGCTGGTTCGGGCTTCAGCTTGGGCTCGCGTTGGGCGTCAGTTTGCCGGGATGACACCTTCGTTCCTTGTGAGGTTCCTGCTTCCTCGGGGTAGGCGTGACGGAGTTCATATGCATCCAGTGCTTCTTTGATGGCGACGCCGACCACCACCACACCAAGCACGATCACGGCTCCCACGGCAATTTCAGGAGCCGCCAGCACGCAGAACCCGAGTCCCACGGCTGCGGCATCCGCTGAAGCGACAGTGCATCTCCCCGTGGTGTCGTGTAATTCGATCCGATCATGGTCGAGGGTCCGATAGCACTTCTCCATCAGCACGGGCCAAGGCTGGGAAGCCTCACGGACGACACACCGTCCCCCGTCAGCCCACGGCAGCTTCGCCGCTCGCTGGAGGTTGGCGATCCTCGGATTCCGGGGCGCGCGCTCTCTTGGGCTCGGTGCCGGCGTGGCGCACGCCGAAAGGAAAAGTAGGAGTGCGGCGCAGGCGCGGAGTCGCATGGTCACGTCCTTTCAGCCGAGCCAGCGAGTTGCGAGGCAATGCTGGCCGCATGTGGAGCATGCCAGCATCCGAGAATCGCTGGGATACCCGGAACGTACCGGGGCGCGGTGGGACGTGAACATGAAGCGCCCATGCCTACTTGCTGCTCGTTTCCGCGTACAACACGAACCCATCGACGGGCATGGGTGCATGCGGGATGAGCGTCTCCACGAGAAAGAGGTTGTCACAGTGTCTGGCGTTCGGTCCGCCAAACACGGTCTGGATGGCTGGCTCCACGCACCCTTCAGCGGGAAGAAACGCGCTGCCAAACTGAGCGAGCCGGCGAACGATGTGCGCGGGATGTACGCACCACTCATGGCTCTCGGGGTCGATTCGGGTGCCTAGCTGGCCGAGCCATCGCACGAGATCCGCCCGCTGTGACTCACGAAGTTTGTCGAAGTCCGTCAGAGGGGAGTTGGCACGGGAGGGATAGAGCCATCCGGTAACACGCGCCTCCGGCATTGCCGACTCTGCCCATGCGGCCACTGCTGATGGATCGATGATGCGAAATTGTGTCTCCAAACGATCCATCGGCGGTTCGCTGTTCCAATAGCGTGTTAAATCCTGACCCACGAACCCCGAGAGTTCGACGCGCCCACCAGCATCCACCTCCATCAGGAACTCTGGGGTGCTGTCATAGATGTTGTACTGAAAGGCGGGCACGCCCAGGCGCGAGGAGAGGCGTGCGAGCAGCGGCGGGGTTCCCTGCATCAGGAGTTCGAAGGGGGCGGTGCGCAGGACGGTCCACCCGGGAGCTCCGCGAAAACCCGCCAGGCCCCAGCGCTGCACCTCGTCACCGAGCCCGTACTGCATGCGGTCATGCCGTTCCCGGGTGCGCGGCTTGGGTGTCATCAATTGCCGCCCCTCCTCCACCAACAAGCGTGAGAGTTCTCTCTCTACCCGGGCGATATCCGCACACTGGATGAAGGCCACGTTCAGCCACGTTCCCATGAACGATGAGCCTGCCACGTGAGGCGAGGACGGTCGACGAGAAGTCCGGAGCTCCTCCGCGGCTTGAACGAGGATCGAACTCTCGTTTGCGTCGCGAACTGGAGGCGATGAGCGACGGCCGATCTTCAGAAAGCGCGCATGGGTGTCAAGGACCAGGGGCATGGACCGAGAGCGACGCCACGGCGGGGCCCTGGAAAGCTCTCAGCGACGGAGCACGATTCTCGATGGGTCTCATGCTGCGCGTCGTGCGGTGACGGCGCGCAGCACGGGGCTGGGAGTGACCCGTGCCGTGCGTGTCGTGCACGTTGGCCGCCAGCACCGACTCATCGAGAGGCAGGCCGTGGGCCTCTACTGACCGAAGAAGTGCACGAGCCGGGGATCGAACCCGGACGACCCTTGCGAGTCAGCGGATTTTAAGTCCGCTGCGTCTGCCAATTCCGCCACTCGTGCGCCGACGACTCCACGACCCTACCTCACCTATAGCGGCTTCGCACTCTCCTGGAAAAGCGTGGTCAGAACCTCGAAGGAGCCAGTCCTCCCGAGCAACTGAACCCGCGCTGCGCCCAGAGAGTGCTCGAGGGTCAGGCCCTCGCCTAGTGGGAACTCTTCGCTCAGCCCCTGCGTCGCACAAGATTCAGACCCAAAGGCCCAGGTGGGGATGCACCCATTCGACCGGCCCATCGGCATGGGCCACTTGAAATACCTGATGGGTTTATTGATAGTAGACCTTTATTTGCAAGATCCAGGGCTTCCGAAGCCAAGGTCACGCCAAGGAGCGGGGTAATCCCGGGCCACTGTCCTGATGCACGGCCCTTGTTCTTCCTGGAGGTCAAACATGACCGAAGACAGAACGCCGACCGACGACCCGCTGAGCGGGGACGCGACACCAGAGATCTCTTCCGAACTGGATCGTGCGCATCCCCGGATCCGGTTCACGGTGGAGACCACCCGGTACGAAACCATCCGCGTGTTGGACCGCCGGAGCAACGGGGAGGTGGTGCTCCTGGCTGAGCGTCACCTGCCCCATGGCCTCGCCGGTTGGGTCACCATCAAGCGCCTGCGCAACCCGGCGACGTTCGAGCGGTGCCAGCGGCTCATCGAGGAGGTCCAGCTCGCCTTCCGCCTGCACCACCCCGCCATTGCCCAGGTCCATCACCTGAAGATCCACTCCGACTCGCCACACATCATCGCGGAGCACGTGGACGGACCTTCGCTGGACACCCTCATCAGCCTCGCCACGATGCGGGAGAAACCGCTCTCCGCGCCCTTCGCCCTCTACATCGCCGCCGAGGTGGCCGACGCCCTCCACCATGCGCACACGCTGAAGGACGAGGAGCACCGACCGCTGGGCATCATTCACCGCGACGTGGCCCCTCGGAACATCCGCGTGGCGAGGAGCGGTGAAGCGAAGGTGACGCACTTCGGTGCCGCCTACTCGCGCATGGTGGGCCGGGAGGAAACGCCGGACCTCCTGCTCAAGGGCGACGTGGCATACGCCTCGCCCGAGTACCTGCACCGGAAGCCGATGGATGGCCGGTCCGACATCTTTTCGCTAGGCCTCGTCTTGTTGGAGATGCTGACGAACAAGCATCTCTTCGACATGGAGGACGCGACGGCCCCTGTTTCAATCCCGGGCGTGATGACGGAGGAGCTGCCCTCGGTGCCCTTCACGCAGATGATGGCGCTCGTCAACCGCTACGGCCCCGAGGACGTGGAACGCGCGGTGGCGGGGCTCCCGGACATGCTCAAGGCTATCCTGCACAAGGCCCTCCAACGCAAACCCTCCGAGCGCTACGCCACGGCCGCCCAGATGCGCGACGCGCTTCGGGGGGCACTCGCGGTGGAGTCCCCACGCTTCGAGCGACAGGAGGCCAGCGAGGAGCTGGCACGGCTGCTGTCGGAGGCGTCCGTCCTGCGCGACCGCGTGGAGCTGGACGAGGAAGGCTTCTTCCCCGAGGGCCTGGACGCCGACGACGTGGTGACACCTTCGCCCGACACGAAGTGAGCCCAGGCGCTCACGCCTCCGTTGAAGCACGCGGGCCCAGAGGCGGGTCCGCGTCGTTTCAACGCAACAACACCTGGGCCACCGTCACGAGGGCGTCGAGCTGGTCCTCGTCCATCTTGCGCGCGAGCCCCGTGAGCTGGCGCAACTTTGGCGTCCCGACCTGCCCTCGCTCACTCCTGGCCGCTTTCGAGGCCTCCTCCGGGCTCACGTTCCCCAGCAACTCGTCCGAGGAGATGCGCAGCACGGAGCACATCCGCAACAGGGTCTGGACGCTGGGCAGCATCTTCCCGCGCTCCAGGCGGCTGTAGACCATGTGCGCGAGGCCCAGCTTCTCGGCCACCTCCGCCTGCGTGAGCCCAAGGTGCGTCCGGGCCTCTCGGGCCGCGCCTCCAATGATGCTCGCCAGCGCTTCGTTCATGTGTCGGGGTACCAGGAACCGCGAGAACCAGGTCTGGCGCGGCCGGGGGGCCGCACCGCAGCGCCCCCTTCCTGCCGCATCCTGGCGGCCGTGTCGATGCGCGACTGGCGCCACGCACGCGCACGGCACCACACCTACTGGCCAGCCCCGTCGGGTGCGTGGACCTTCAAGGCCTTGCCGCTCAGGATGAAGTCGACAGAGACACGAAGGACCCCACCGAGCGCCACCAACGTGGGAACGCTGGGCAGCAACCGGCCCCGCTCCAGACGGCTGAACACCAGCGCCGGTACGTGGATGGCCTGGGCCACCTGGGCCTGCGTGAGGCCCGCACGATGCCGGGCGGCACGGACGTGGGTTCCAATCCGTTCAGAGAGCTTCGCGGGCATGGGCGAACCTGGGGGAAAGAGGAAGATGCCGCATGGACGGCAACCCCAGCATAGGGGTCATTGGGTATACTTCGAGTATCCGCTTTGGGTTTATCCTTCCCATGCACTCCTGGACGGATGGAACTCGCACGAGTTCCGCTGACCGTCGAGAGGCGGGCCCTCTCGTACTCTGGCACCAGCGATGAAGGTCGAGGTCATGTCCAGGAGCACCGAGCGCACCTCCACAGGAGACGCCTCTTGAGCCACCGTCGGCATCCCGTCGTGCCCTTGGGCACGGATATCGGCGGGCACACGGTCGAGGCGAAGCTGGGGGCTGGAGGCTTCGGTGCTGTGTACCGCACGCGGCGCGGAGGACGGAGCTACGCGCTCAAACTCATTCCGCTTTGGGGACTGGCCGAGTGGGCGGAGCGCGAGGTGGCCATCCTCCTGCGGCTGAAGCATTCCAATCTGGTGCGCATCCGTGGGCACGGGCAGTGGCCGGATGAATCTCCCCATTCCTTCTTCATCGTCATGGACTTCGTGGAGGGACGCCGCCTGGACGTGTGGGCCCGGGAGGAGAACCCCTCGGGCCGTGAAGTCCTGCTCCAGATGCTCGGCGTGGCACGGGGACTGGGCGCGGCACACCGAGCGAAGGTGGTGCATCGGGATTTGAAAGAGAGCAACATCGTCGTCCGCGCCTCGGATGGAGAGGCGGTGGTGGTGGACTTCGGCGCGGGCGGGTACGAGAGCGCCCCCCGCATCACCGGCGGCGTGCTGCCACCGGGCACTCCGGAGTACCGCGCCCCCGAGGCCTGGCGCTTCCAGCAGGAGCACGGAGACGAGCCCGGCCGCTCGTACCAACCCCGCCCCTCGGACGACCTGTACGCGCTGGGCGTCGTGATCTATTGGCTCCTGACGGGCAAGCAGCCCTTCCTGCCGGATGAGGCCGAGGGGGTGGAGGCCGTCCTCAACCGCGCCCCCAAACCGCCCCATGTGCTCAACCCGCGCGTCCCCGAGGCCCTGAGTGCCGTGTGCATGCGCCTTCTGGCCAAGGAGCCCGAGGAGCGCCATTCGGACGCCGAAGCGCTATGCGCGGAGCTGGAGGCCCTGCTGGCCCAGGCGGACGAGTTCTGGGACGTGAAGCTATGCGACGCCTATGGCCCGGACACCGCTACGACGATCGCGGAGGTGCCGCACGCGGGCGAAGACGAGTTGGTGCAGTGGCTGAAGAAGCGCAAGGCCCGTCCTCGCCGGGGGCCACGTCCGCCAACGGAAGATGCCGCGCACGATCCGGAGTCAAGCGCAGCGGCCATTCAGGCCGAGCTGCCACCTCCACTTCCCGCTCGCCCTGCCCCGCCGCACGCGACGCCCCAGGCACGAGCCGGTCACTTCAATGCCCTTCGAGTGGCGACCTGGATCGGCCTGCTCGTGGTCTTGAATGTGTGCGCGCTGGTGATCGAGCGCGACCTGCGGCCCTCCCCTGATCTGGCCGCACGTCACGGACTGGAGCCTCATCTCGATGTGGCCGTGGACTCACCACCCGCATCTCCCGGGTTCGACCTCGCGCCCTGGGCTCCCGACCAGGAAGTGGCGGCACCCTGGCTGCCACTGGAAGCTCACGCGGCCGCAGCCGCGCGCGATGGCGCACCCACCCTTGCGGCCGTCGCCATTCCCGCGACGTTCTCCCAGGAGAAGGCTTCCGTGAAGATGAAGAAGAACACCGGCATGTTCCCCGAGCCAGAGCCGCAGCGCCTCCGGGGCGGAGCCGTTGGCAAGGCGCTCGGCCTGGGCGTCGCGGCCTGCATGGCGATGGCCTGCCCTGGCCCCCAGGTGCGCCCGACGCCCCCTCCGGAGGACTGCCCTCCAGGGGCCGTTGAGGCCATGGAAGAACTTGGCCTTTTCACCCGAGAGAAGCCTACAGCCACCTTCGACCTGCGTCCCCAAGACGCCAGAAACATCAAGGTCCGCGAGGGCACGACCACGGTTCGCATGGTGGATGATTGGGGACGCATGCCGCCGGGGACCCTGTTCTCCGGGCAGCTCCTCGTCGGCCCGGAGCGGGTCTACGGACGGCTCACCGAGGCGCGTACTCCCAAGAATGAGCGCATCCCCGTCTGCGTGCAGTTCGTTGACGACGAGGGCGGCCGTATTGGACTCCAAAAGAGAGGGTTCACCAGTGATTCCGGCGCTGCCTTCGTCTACTCCACCCTGGATTTGAAGGCCGTGCGCCGCTTCGAGTGAGGACCGGACGTGCCCGCGTCGCCCATCGCCTTTCTATTGGTGGTCATGCTCGCGTCTGGAGCCGCGACCGCCCAACCCCATCCCATGGCCTCGGGTCTCGGGGTACGTCACATCGAGATCCCGACCGAGAGCACCGAGGCGACGCCGACGCCCGAGGTCCAGATAAGCCCGCGCATGTCCACCACGTTCGAGTTCGACTCCGCCCTCGACCCGGCGAAGGTCGTGCTCGAAGGTGAAAAGCGCTTCTCGCTCGTGGACCTCGGGCGAAGCACGCTCCGGCTGGTGCCCTCGGAGCAGATCCTGCCCGGCGAGCGCCTGCGGCTGACGGTACGCTTCCAGGACGGTTCGGTTCCCCTCGGTGCGGCCTTCGTGCTCGTCGCCCACCCCGCTCGCACCGAGCGTGTCGTCGAGGTGTGGCGCCAGCCGCGCACGGCGGAGTCCTACCAGCAGGAGGCTAAGGAGGCCCGGGCGGAGACCCAGCAGTTCCAGGAGGAGAACGCGAGGCTGAGGGCGGAGCAGAAGGGACCGGGCGGCATCGCGGGCCTCCTGGCCAACGGCGTCATTGAAGGTGAGGAGGGCGTCGATGCGAAGCGCCTCCTCGTCAACACGGAGGTCCGTCAGCATCCCAGCAATGCCCTCCGGACACTGCGGGCATGGAGCTATCGCGCCCCTGTCCGAGTGGCCGTGGCGGTGCAGTTGGAGAACCCGGACGCCGAGCACCCCTGGACGGCGGAAGGTGCATCGCTGGTGAGCAGGACGGGCGCACCCCTGAAAATTCTGACGCTCTGGCAGAAGGCCCCCATCTCTCGCTATCCGTCCGGCCGCGTCGTAGTTGAAGCGGAAGCAACGCCGGACGCTGCGTTGGGGCCGTTCACCCTCAAGCTGTGGGGCTCGGGCGGGCTCCGCACGATCACGCTCTCCGGCGTGACGTTCCCGTAGGGGCAGTTCGCATCGCATGACGAGCTACTTCACGAGCAGAAGTGGCAACACGAGCAGTATTCCGTAGAGCGCTCCCCTCGTGTAGAAGCACACTATGCCCATCCAGGACGCTCGGCTTCGTGAATTGAAGTTCCTCACCATGCTGGAACAGGCCGGTGACCGGATTGTGTACACGCCCACAACAGATGATTCGGTCGAGAGCCAAATGGTCGTGCATCTGCTCCAATCTGTACTCGTGAACGATGTCGGCCATTACGCTTTTGATGGACACGCGCTCCACGCGGTTCAAGAGGCAGAGGTCAATCGGCTGCGTGATATAGGGAGTGTCCTCGCGGGCCGAAAGGTCGTACTTGGCATCACCCACAAAGGACGCGTTCGGCGCGCGGAACTCGAAGAGACTATTCAAACCGGGCGAGATCGAGATCCGACGGGGCTCGCAATCGCGAGAAAGTACCTTGAGCGGGATATTTCCGTCGCGCTACTCCATGCCTCGGCGGAATCCCCTGTCTGCGTAGCCTTGCTCGATATGAATGGGCTCAAAGCTATCAACGACGATGCGAAGAACCACGCGATTGGCGATGCTGCCATACGGGCGTACCTGCAAGTCATCGTCAGCCGTCTTGATACTGGCTGGGATGCTTATCGTGGCGAAGGCGGCGATGAGGTCACCCTGATCATGCGCTCCGTATCCATTGATGCGGCAACTCGCACGCTCCAGGGTGTACTTCAGCAACTCCAGCGCGAGACCATCCGGGTTTCCGACGCTGATCGCCCCCTCAGCGCATCGTGTGGCATTGTAGCGGCCACAAGTTCCAAGACCGATCCTGGTGCTCTCCTCAGTCGTGTAGAGGCGGCACAGTATCGAGCAAAGGCTCTCTCTCGCCGTCCTGGGCGACCGTCAACCCTAGCGGTTGAGGACGGTGAGGCGACGGTTATTGCCGCGACACCTAATGAATGACCGCTGTCTACAGGAGTCGAACCGAACTCTATAGTCATGGTTTCCCTCCACATTCCCTGGGTTGTGCTGATCGCGCGCCGATGAAAGCGCGCAGCCAACGCAGCAGTTGGGCTTGGGCAGGAACGCATGCGCGGACGAGGACGAGAATCAGTCCCCCAAGCAATTTGGAAAGCTCCGCGATCTGAAGTCACTATCAGGTGCAGGACCTACAAACGGCACATGGAGAATGCCCGTATCGGTACCCACTCCGTACCCACGGCGGGTGGACGCCACCGGACTCCAGCGGACGCGAACCAGGGCCTCTTCGAGGGGACGCGCAAACCCCCGAAGGCGCTTGATGATTTTAAGTCCGCTGCGTCTGCCAATTCCGCCACTCGTGCGCCAACAACGCTGAACCCTACCTGAAGGGGATCAGCGCCACCAGCGCGAGCACGCCCCCCCGGAGAACGACGCGTTCACCCGCAGTGGCACCGCGCGGCTACAGAAACATCTCACTCCTGCCATAGAGTCGCTCGCAGGGCAGTTCACGCTCGCGGCAGTGCTTGACCAGACGGTCGGACTCGATGATCTGGATCGACTCCGGGGTGTACGCCAGCCCGAGCACGTGCCGCAGCCAGGGCTCCTGGGCCATGGCGTAGACCCAGACCGAACGCGGATTGAACTGCTTCACCAGGGATGCCGCCTGCTCGAAGCCGGAGCCATTGAGCCGCCGCGCCTGGTCCATCTTGCGCGTGAGGGGACGCAGCATCAGGGGCCCATACACCCAGCTTCCCGGCGCGCCCTCGCACTCCATCCCCACGAACATCATGTCCACGTCGCCCACCCAGCGATGGACGTGCGCGTAGATCTCCGGCTCCATGTTGCGCGAGTCCGCCGCGAACAACACGCTGCGGCCCCCCATGCTGACGATGTAGCCCGTCTTGGCGCGGATCAGCAGGTCGCCATGCTCACCCAGGAACGGCAGGGCCATGATGCTGCCCCCCGGGATGTCGAGCGTCTGCAGGTCGTCCACCGCCACCACGTTCCGGAACCCCAGGTGCTCCAGCGTCAGCTTCAGGGAGGGGTCCAACAGGCTGCCGCTGTCGTTGCGAGGCACCAGCACCGTCTTCACCCGGTGACGCAGGTGGAGCAGGGTTTCAATCTGCGCGTGGTCCTGGTGGTTGTGCGTGATGAGCACGTAGTCCAGCGTCTCCGGCAGGTCAGAGAACGAATACCGGTCGATGCCCCCCGCGTCGTCGTAGCTGATGATGGGATCGGTGATGACGCTGACGCCGCCCGCCTCCATCAACACGCACGCGTGGCCGAAGTAGCGCACGCGCACCTGTTCGCCTCGGTAGGGCTCCGACACGCGGCTCTCACACGTGTCCGTCACCAGCGCGTCCAGGAGCGGCACCTGCGCAGCGGTGAGGTGAAGCGAATCGCGCAGCGTCCCCAGTGACGTCGCCGTCCACTTCGCCCGCACCAGCGCGTCAATGGCCGGACTGTCCAGCGTGAGGGACACGTGCAGGCGCGTGGGGTCCTCCAGCCGGGGCGTGCTCAGCATGAAGGGACGGCCATCCGCGCCGGACTCGAACAGCTCCAGGGCCTGGGCCCCGCGGTTGTAGAAGGGGCTGCGGTACAGCAGCGCTTCGAAGAGGCGGAAGGTGGGGCGGTTCTCCTGATCGTAGAAGAGCTCCACGTAGCCCCTCAGGGGCGCGGGGACGCGGGCATAGAGCGACTCCAGCGACAGCCCCTGCCCTTCCTTCGCCAGGAGCGCGTCCAGCCCCTTCAGGGCCTCCACCAGCTCCAGCGGTTTCGCCTGCGTGACGAGCGTGCGCTCCAGCAGCGCGGCCACCCGGTCCGACTGATCCACGGGACAGTCCAGGAACGGGCCGCCCATCATCTGCGGATCCTTCGCCGCGTCCTCGTGAACCTCCGGGTTCGCGAGGAAGGACTTCATGATCTTCACGTGGTTCGCCACGTTCAACGCCGCCGTCGCCGGCGAGATGAGGTGCGTCCACGCGTACCAATGGTTGAACAGCGGATCGAGCACCACGTTCCGCTTCAAGAAGACCTGTCGATCCACACTCACCACGAACCTCCTCGGCTTCCGGGCCTTACCCGGCAGGGGCCCCGTCGTCCGCACACCGAGCAAGAGCGGGCGAGTGGAAAACTCCACACGCACTGGCAGTCGCAGTCGTGAAGCCGAGGCGGCCGGCATGCTCACCAGGAACTGCAACAAATGCAAGACGCGCCAGACGTGATGCCCCTGATCATGCGCGCTTGTTACAGCATCTCCGTTGAGTCATAGAGTGCCCGTCTCACTGGCTAATCCGAGCATGGCCAGCTCCAGCTTTTCAATTTGCAACCGGGTTGCTGATGCACTCCAAGAACACGCTTCTCCCCCCTGGATCCGCTGCTTCTTCGCTCGTTGAACTCCTGAGACAGGCTGCGGCGGAGAGGGCGGATCAGCGGCTGTACACGTTCCTGGGGGAAGCGGGCGAGGACGAGGCGACGCTGACATACGGCGCGCTCGACGTCCGGGCGCGTCAGATTGGTGCTGCATTGCAGCAAAGGGTGGCGCCCGGAACACGCGCGTTGCTGCTCTACCCGCCCGGCCCGGAGTACATCGCGGGCTTCTTTGGCTGCCTCTACGCCGGGCTCGTCGCGGTGCCCGCCTATCCTCCCGATCCCACGCGGCTGGAGCGGACCGTTCCCCGGTTGCGAGCCATCATCGAGGATGCGCGCGCGGAGGTGGTGCTCACCACCGACTTCATCGCGTCGATGGGCGAGTTCCTCTTCGAGCAGGCGCCGGAGTTGCGCGCCCTGCACTGGATGGCGACGGACGCGCTGCCGCCGGAGGCCGCGGGGGCCTGGAGGCCGCCTGTCGTGGGGACCGACAGCCTCGCGTTCCTCCAGTACACGTCGGGCTCCACGGGCGCTCCGAAGGGCGTGCGACTGAGTCACGGCAACCTGCTGCACAACCTGGCGTCGATCTCCCGGGCGTTCCAGACGCGTCCGGACAGCACGGGCGTCATCTGGCTGCCGCCGTACCACGACATGGGCCTCATCGGCGGCATCCTGGAGCCGCTCTACCAGGGCTTCCACACGGCGCTGATGTCGCCGCTCACGTTCTTGCGTCAGCCGCTGCGCTGGCTGGAGGCGGTGTCTCGCTTCGGGGGCACCATCAGCGGCGGTCCGAACTTCGCGTTCGACCTCTGCGTGCGGAAGATTGCCCCGGAGCTCCGCAGCACGCTGGACCTGAGCCGCTGGGAGGTCGCGTTCTGCGGCGCGGAGCCCATCCGCGCGGAGACGTTGGACCGGTTCGCGGAGGCGTTCGCGCCCAGCGGGTTCCGTCGTGAGGCGTTCTATCCCTGCTACGGACTCGCGGAGGGCACGCTCATCGTCTCCGGTGGGGCGAAGAGCGCCGTGCCCGTGCTCCGTTCGCTGGAGACGGCGGCGCTGGAGCAGCATCGCGCGGTCCCCGCCGCGGAGGGTGCCCCGGGCGCGCGGACCTTCGTCGGGTCCGGCGGTTCGCTGCCTGATCAGGAGATCGTGATCGTTGATCCGGAGACCCGGTCGCGCCTTGAGCCCGGCGCGGTGGGTGAAATCTGGGTCGCGGGCCCGAGCATCGCGCAGGGGTACTGGGAGCGTCCGGAAGAGACGGCCCAGACGTTCGGGGCGCGGCTCGCGGGGGAGGATACGCGGACGTTCCTGCGCACCGGCGACCTGGGCGTGCTGCTGGACGGCGAGCTGTTCGTCACCGGCCGCCGCAAGGACCTGATCATCCTCCGGGGACGCAACCACTACCCGCAGGACCTGGAGCTCACCGTCGAGCAGACCCACCCGGCGCTCCGGCCGGGTTGTGGCGCCGCGTTCGCCGTCGACGTGGACGGCGAGGAACGGCTCGTCGTCGCGCAGGAGGTGGATGCGCGCAAGCACGGGGATCTGGACGAACTCATGGGCCAGTTGCGGCAGCGGTTGGCGGAACGGCATGAGGTGCGGCCCCATGCGCTCGTCCTGCTGGAAGCGGGCGCGCTGCCGAAGACTTCCAGTGGCAAGGTGCAGCGGCGGGCGTCGCGCTCGGCGTTCCTCGCGGGCGAGCTGCCCTCGGTGCGGGTCTGGCGGGAGGCCGACGACGCGGGGACGGACCCCGTGCCCGAAGCGTCCGAGCCCGACGCGGTTCCGGTCGCGCAGGGCGATGCTGTGGAGTCCTGGCTGCGGGCGCGGCTGGCGGCACGGGCCCACGTGCGGCCGGAGCAGGTGGACGCGGAGGAGCCCATCACCCGGCTGGGATTGGATTCGTTGGGGGCCGCGGAGCTGGCGAACGACATCGAGCAGGGATGGGGCGCCGTGCTTCCGCTGGAAGCCCTGCTGCGGGGACCGAGCCTTCGGGAGCTGACCGCCCTGGTGCGGACGCGGCGCGAGGCCGGGCTTCCCCCGCTGCTCCCCGTGGCTCGCACGGAGGCCCTGGCGCTGTCGTTCGCGCAGCAGCGACTGTGGTTCCTGGACCAGTTGGATCCGAGCAGTTCGCTCTACAACCTGGCGGTAGCGCTTCGGCTCGAAGGGTGGCTCAACGTCGCGGCGCTGGAGCGTGCCTTCGAGGAGGTCCTTCGTCGCCACGAAGCGCTGCGCACCACGTTCGTCGTGTCCGACGGCGGGCCGACCCAGATCATCTCACCGGAAGGCGCCTTCACCTTGTCCGTGGTGGAGGTGGAGGGCTCCGAAGCCGACCTGCTCCGTCAGGCCGAAGCGGCGGCTCGCGATCCCTTCAACCTCGAACGGGGACCGCTGCTGCGGGCCGTGCTGCTGCGGAACGCGTCGCGGGGCGATGTGCTGGTGGTGACCGTGCATCACATCGTCTTCGACGGCGCGTCGATGGGGGTGATGATCCGGGAGGTGTCGGCGCTGTACGCGACGTTCGCGCAGGGCCTCAAGTCTCCGCTGCCGGCCCTGCCAATTCAGTATGCGGACTTCGCCGCGTGGCAGCGTCAGGCCTTGCGCGGTGAAGCGCTGGAGGCACAGCTCTCGTGGTGGCGTCAGGAATTGGAGGGCGCGCCCCAATCCCTCTCGCTTCCCACCGACTTCCCCCGCCCCTCCGTCCAGTCCTTCCGCGGCTCGAGCCTTCGCGTCCACGTACCCCGGGCCCTGGCCCAGGCCGTTGAAGCCCTCAGCCTTCGTGAAGGCGTCACGCCCTTCATGACGCTGCTGGCTTCCTTCCAGCTGCTGCTTCACCGCTACAGCGCCCAGGACGACTTCTGCGTCGGCGCCCCCATCGCGGGCCGCAACCGCTCCTCCCTCGAAGGCCTCATCGGCTTCTTCGTCAACACCCTCGTCCACCGCGCCCGCTTCTCCGGCAACCCTTCCTTCCTCTCCCACCTGGCCCGGGTGAAGCACTCCGCCCTTGGCGCCTTCGCCCACCAGGACGTCCCCTTCGAGAAGCTCGTCGAAGCCCTCCAGCCGGAGCGGGATTTGGGCCGCACGCCCCTCTTCCAGGTGATGTTCACCCTCCAGCCCGACGCCCTTCCCCAGCTGGCGCTGCCGGGCCTCGTCGTCCACCCCCTGGAGCTGCACTCCGCCACTTCCAAGTTCGACCTTGGCCTGTCCCTGACTCGCACCCCGGACGGCTTCGTCGGCGCCTTCGAATTCAGCACCGACCTCTTCGAAGCCTCCACCGTCCAGCGCCTCTCCGGCCACCTGCTGACGTTGCTGGAGTCCGTCGTCGCCCGTCCCGAGGCTCCCATCGGTGAGTTGTCATTGCTCTCCGCCGAGGACAAGCACCGCGTCCTCGTGGAGTGGAACGACACCGCGCGGCCCTACCCCAGCGACGCCTCCATCCCCGAAGTCTTCGCCGCCCAGGTCGCCCTCTTCCCAGACGCCATCGCCGTCGAATTCGGTGAGCAGCGATTGACGTACCGCCAGCTCGACGCGCTCTCCAACCAGCTCTCGCGGGTGCTGGTGCAGCGCGGCGTCGGCCCCGACTCGCCCGTGGCGCTCTGCCTGGAGCGCTCCCTGGAGCTCGTCGTCTCCCTCGTCGCCATCCTCAAGGCCGGCGGCGCCTACCTTCCTCTCGACGCGTCCTACCCCCGCCAGCGCCTCGCCTTCATGCTGGAGGACGTCCCGCCCCAGCTCCTCCTCACCTCCCGAGAGCTGCTGCCTTCACTGCCCACCGAAGGCATTGAAGTGCTCCTCATCGAGGACGTAGCCCCAACGCTTCCGCTTCAGTCCGAGGCACCGCTCCGCGTCGGTATTCACCCGGAGCACCTCGCCTATATCGACTTCACCTCCGGCTCCACGGGCCGCCCCAAGCCCGTCGGCACCACCCACCGCGCCGTCCTTCGCACCGTGCGCGGTGTCGACTACGCACGCCTCGGCCCCGGCGAGTCCTTCCTCCTCATCGCCCCCATCTCCTTCGACGCCTCCACCCTCGAAGTCTGGGGCCCCCTCCTCAACGGCTCCCGCCTCGTCGTCTTCCCGCCCCACTCTCCCAGTGACGTCCCGGAGCTGGTCCGCGTCCTCAACCACCACCGCGTCTCCACCCTCCACCTCACCGCCGGCCTCTTCTCTCAAGTCATCGACTCCCACCTCGACGGCCTGCGCCACCTGCGCCAGCTGCTCACCGGCGGCGACGTCGTCTCCTCCGCCCACTTCCAGCGCGCTCTCGACGCCCTGCGCATCCCCGTCACCGCCTGCTACGGGCCCACCGAGTCCACCCTCTTCGCCTCCACCTGGACGGCCTCGCCCCCCGCTTCCGTCGGGCCCTCCGTCCCCATTGGCAGGCCTCTCGCCAATACCCAGCTCTTCCTCCTCGACGCCTACCTCCAGCCCGTCCCTCCCGGCCTCCCAGGCGAAGTCTTCCTCGCCGGTGACGGCCTCGCGCGCGGCTACCTCGCCAATCCCTCTCTTTCCGCCGAGCGCTTCCTCCCCAATCCCTTCGCCTCCTCGCCCGGCGCTCGCATGTACCGCACCGGCGATTTGGCCCGGCACCGCCTCGACGGCACCCTCGACTTCCTCGGCCGCCTCGACTCCCAGGTGAAGGTGCGCGGCTTCCGCGTTGAAATCGCTGAAGTCGAATCCGCCCTCCTCGCCCACCCCGACGTGCGCGAGGCCGTTGTCATCGCCCGTGAGGACTCTCCGGGCCTCAAGCGCCTCGTCGCCTACTTCACCTCCGACGCCCCGCCCTCCACCGAGGCCCTTCGCTCCTTCCTCGCCTCGCGGCTGCCGGACTACATGCTGCCCGCCGCCTTCCTTCACCTCGCGGCGCTCCCCCTCACCGCCAACGCCAAGCTCGACCGCAAGGCCCT
>NZ_RAWI01000099.1 GCF_003612125.1 Corallococcus praedator | reverse complement strand
GGGATGGGGCCTGCCGGGGATGGCGTTTTGCACACGTCTGGAAAAGCGACGGTGGTGCCATTGCTGTCCTTGGTGACTACTGACATTTTGTTCACGCCAGTGTTGATCGACATTGTCTTCCTTGCGTGTTGATGCTTCAGCCGCGATCAGAAGTCCTGGCCCGCCGTGATGCGCAGGCTTCGCACGTCGTGGATTCCGTCCCGCAGCACCACGTGCCCACGCCAGGTCAGCAGCACCTGTTCCTCATCCGTGTCCAGGATGACCGTGTCCAGGTGCAACTCGGGCCGGACGTCCTCGCCGCCTGTCTGCTCCACCAGGACATTCGGCGCGGGCTGTCCGGGCAGGTCGAAGGACAGTCGCCCCTTCGCGGACGCTCCCGCGATGACGATGGGTTCGTCGCCCTTCAGGTAGCCGGGGGCGATGAGACCCGGCGCGGCCGCGTTGAAGAAGCGCCGGTCAAAGTCCCGGGGCAACAGCGGCTTGCGTGTCTTGTTCCAGGCTTCGTCGTAGGTGCCCGCGTACCGTGCGCGCGGGTGCCAGTGCGGCGACGTGAAGCCGAAGCCCGCGGGCCTGACCTGCTGGCCGAAGTCGCGCAGCGGATCCTCGGGGTCTTCCAGGTTGGGGAGCGCCAGTCCTTCCTCGAAGTGGCGCGGACTCGCGCGGAAGCCCGTGCCCACGGGATTGCGTGGCTCGAAGGAGGGCTTCTGCGCATCCGTCTTGTCCCAGCCTCCAAAGGTGCGCTCCCACGTGAGGGGAATCCGTTCGAAGGGCAGGGGCTTCGTCGCGGCCACGCGTCCCAGGGTCTTGAACCACGTGCGCTCGCCCGTGACTCGCACCGCCTTCTTCAGCGGACCCACCTGGAGCGCCACCAGCGTCTCCGTCGCGCCGCTCCGGGGCGCGTGCGCATGCCCGAGCAGCACCACGTCCGTCGCGGGCTTGATGAAGGCTCCCTCGGATTCGTACCGGTCGCTGGACTCACCGGGCTTGCCCAGGGGCTCGCCGCTCCACTTGACGGGCACCTGCTGCCTCGCGAGCCGCAGCCCCGTCCCGGTCAGCGTGTACGTGGCCTTGATGACCACCAGGAGCAGGGGACGCCCTTCCTCGTCCGCCAGCCCCATCAGGCCCTGGGCGAACGGCGTTTCGTTCTCGATGGAGGGATGTCCCATGCCTGGATGTTCTCACTGCTCCACGGTGAAACCCTTGCGGAATCCCTGCACCGTTGGCGTGGGCCCCGGGCCCACCGTCACCGTGCCGGTGTCGCCCTCCAGCTCCGCTGACGTCTCCTTGCCCTTGACGAAGCGCACCGTCGCGATGCGCCGGATGGCATCACGTCCGTGCTTCTCGCTCCGCCCCAGCTCCTTCAACGCGTGCGAGGCGACGTTCAGCGCCAGCTCCAACGCCAGCCGTCCCGGCTCGTCGTCCAGCCCCACCCAGTCCACCTCGAAGCGCAGCACCTGTCCGCCCAGCGCACCTTCGCTCGGCCAGAACTGCTCCGTGATGCCCTTGGCAAGCTGCTCCGCCAGCTTCTGCACGTCCGACCGCGTGGGCAGGGGCCGCACCATGCCGGGCACCTGCGCCAGCTTGCCAGCGTCCGTCACCGTCACCGCCACCACCGACGCCAGGTCCACATACGTCACCGACTCGGAGCGCAACAGGCCCTCCTTCTTCAACGCGAGCAGCACCGCTTCCTTCGGAAGGAAGTCCAACAGCTCGCCGCTCACCTGATGGCCATGCGTCAGGTGCAGGGTGACGCCCACGGACGGCACGGCCTCTCCCGTCCGTCCTCGCGTCACCAGCAACGCGAGCTGCTCCAGCAACTTCTCGACACGCCGGGCCACCAACCGCTGCACGTTTTCCATGCGCATGCGCTCCTGGGCGGCGGGTTCAGGGCTTCGCGCCGGACGCGGTCTTCGGCGCGGCTTCCTTCGTGACCGACGGTGGAGTGCGTGGCAACACTTCCTGCTCCGGCAGCGGCTTCGCCCCGGCCAGGAGCTGCTGTTCAATCATCCGCACCCACAGCGAGGGCGCGCTGCCCTGCAGGACGTTGTCCTGCACCGTGAGCTCCCGGTGGTCCTGCGCACGGCGGTAGAGGCGCGGCGCCACGGCCGGCTGTGTCGGATCCGAATCCGTCACCTGCACCTGCTCCTGCACCGTGATGCCGTCCGCCTTGAACGACACCGTCGACGCCAGCTCGTACGTGCGACGCAGGCCGCTGGGCAGCGTGAAGGACAGCTCGCGGCTGAGCGGGAACCAGGCAGCGCCCAGGCAGGCCTTGTCCTTGCTGGACACCGCCTCACCGAAGAAGCGGTGGCTTCGCAGCGGCATGATGCGCACCGCGCGTCGGCACACCTGTTCCTCTGATGCATCGGTGGTGCAGGCGTCTCCCTCGGCCACCAGCACCTCCGTGCCCGCCACGTGCTCCATCCGCAACTGCGCGCGCAGTGGCAGCGCTCGCAGCGTGCCCAGGGCCTCCACGGAGAAGCCGGTCTCCGTCGTCAGCACCCTTGCGACGGGGCCTACGCCCTCGCCGTTGGTGTAGCGGCGCGTGATGACCCAGACCAGCCGCTCGCGGGCCTGGGTCGTCACCATCACCAGGTCCTCCTCCGTCAGCTTCTCCGCCGGCGGAAGGGGTTCGGAGGGTGGGCCTGCTTCGCGGCATTCGTCCAGCACCGGGTCCTGCCAGACGACCGGCGCGCCCGAGCAGTCCACCGCGGGCCTGGGCACCACGTTGCGCTCCTTGTCGTAGCCGTGCAGCAGCAGCGCGAACCAAACGTCCGGCGTGGGCGCGGAGCGCACGTTGAGGTCCGCGTCCCTCTGGCAGAGCTGGGGCGCGGGCTTCGTGGTGGCGCAGCCCGTCTGCAGCGTCAGCGCGACACCTGTGAGCATCACCAGTTGTTTCATCATGGAGGTCGCCATGGGGCTCAGGCTCCGGAGAACTGGAGCGACCAGTCTCCTTCGGCGGTCAGTGCGATGTGCAGACGGGGCGGAACCTCGCCGCCCGCCAGCTTCTGCAACAACTCCCGGGACAGCGCCGGCATCAGCGAACCCTGGAGGATCTGCTCCAGGTTGCGGGCTCCCGTCTCGGACTCCGTGCAGCGGCGGGCAAGCTCGTCCAGCAGCTCCGGCGCCAGCGTCGTCTCCACGCCGTGCGCCGCGCGCACGCGGCCCACCAGCTTGTCGAGCTTCATCTCCGCGATCTGCCGCATCACGTCGCGCTGCACCGGTCCGAACGGCACGATGGTCATGCGCGCCAGCAGCGCCGGCTTGAAGTGCTGACTCAAGGCCGGGCGGATCGCCGCCATCACCTGGTCCGACGTGGGCGCCGCGTCCCCGTCGAACATCCGCATCACGATGTCCGACGCCAGGTTGCTCGTCAGGATGATGACCGTGTTGCGGAAGTCCACGGCGCGGCCCTCGCCGTCCGTCAGCATTCCCTTGTCGAACACCTGATAGAAGAGGTTCATCACCTCCAGGTCGGCCTTCTCGCACTCGTCGAGCAGCACCACGGAGTAGGGCCGCTGGCGCACGGCTTCCGTCAACAGGCCGCCCTCGCCGTAGCCCACGTAGCCCGGCGGCGAACCGATGAGCCGCGACACGGTGTGCTTCTCCTGGAACTCGCTCATGTTGAGCGTCGTCATGAACCGCTCGCCGCCATAGAGGCTGTCGGCCAGCGCCAGCGCCGTCTCCGTCTTGCCCACGCCGCTGGGCCCCACGAAGAGCACCACGCCAATGGGCGTGTCCGGGTTGCGGATGCCCGCCTGCGAGATGCGGATGATCTCCGCCACCTTGCGCACCGCCGCGTCCTGCCCCCGCACGCGCGACGCGAGCTTCGACTCCAGGCTCAGCACCGCTTCAATCAGGTCGCTGCGCATCTTGCCCACGGGCACGCCCGTCCAACTGGACACGACCCGCGCCACGATGTCCGCGTCCACGTCCGCGTGGACCAGCGGCTCCTCGCCACGCACCCGGGCCAGCGCCAACGACGCCGCGTCCACTTCCTCCTTCAGCGCCTGCCGGTCCGCGTCCGGCGCAGACGTGGCGAGCGCCTTCCTCGCCGCGGACAGCCTCGCCACCCCCGCGCGCTCCGTCTCCCAGCGCCCGTGCAGCGTGGCCAGCTGATCCCTCACCGCGCTCAGTCGCGACTCCACCTGCTCCACCGCGTCCGCGTCTCCGGGGTGGCCCTCCGACAGGTCCCGCTTGCGCGCGTCGCGCTCGCGCTCCAGGCCGGCGATCTGCTGCTCCAGGGCCACCAGCTCATCGGGCCGCGTCGACTGCTCGATCTTCACGCGCGCCGCCGCCGTATCGAGCAGGTCCACGGCCTTGTCCGGAAGCTGCCGGCCGGAGATGTATCGCTGCGACAGTCTCACCGCGGCCGTGACGGCCTCGTCGCGGATGGTGACGCCGTGCGCGGCCTCGTAGGTTGCACGCAGGCCCCGCAGCATCAGCTCCGCGTCCTCGACGCCCGGCTCCTCCACCTTCACCGGCTGGAAGCGGCGCTCCAGCGCGGCGTCCTTCTCGAAGTACTTCTTGTATTCGCTCCAGGTGGTGGCCGCGAGCGTGCGCAGCTCGCCTCGCGCGAGCGCCGGCTTGAGCAGGTTCGCCGCGTCGCTGCCTCCCGCCGAACCTCCCGCGCCGATGATGGTGTGCGCCTCGTCGATGAAGAGCACGATGGGGGTGGGGGAGGCCTTCACCTCGGAGATGACGGCCTTGAGGCGGTTCTCGAACTCACCTCGCACGCCCGCACCGGCTTGCAAGAGGCCCAGGTCCAGGCCCAGCAGCTCCACGTTCTTCAGCGCGTCGGGCACCTCGCCCTTGACGATGGCCCACGCGAGCCCCTCCACCAGCGCCGTCTTTCCCACGCCCGGCTCGCCCACCAGGATGGGGTTGTTCTTCCGGCGCCGCGACAGGATGTCCACCATCTGGCGGATCTCCCGGTGCCTGCCGAAGATGGGATCGATCTTCCCCTCGCGCACCCGCCCCGTGAACGACGTGGTGAAGCGCTTGAGGGACTCGTCCCCGCGTCCTCCCGACTGCGCTGGGTTGGAGGCGCCCGCTGGCGTGCCCTCCGGAGGCGCGGCCTCCACCGTCTCCGCGGACGGGCGCAGCACCACCTCCAGCGCGTCCATCAGCTCGTCGCGCGAGATGGCGTCCAGCTCCGGGAAGGTCTCCGCCGTGTAGCGGTTCCTCCGGGTGATGAACTGGGCGAACAACACGCCCGAGCGCAGGCGCGTGGCGCCCTGTTCCACCGACGCCTGCAACCACGCGTCTTCAATCCACTG
The DNA here is from genome assembly GCF_003612125.1 of Corallococcus praedator. Lineage (GTDB taxonomy): Bacteria > Myxococcota > Myxococcia > Myxococcales > Myxococcaceae > Corallococcus > Corallococcus praedator. Next base: position 20,498 of record NZ_RAWI01000099.1, on the reverse strand, counting down.
GAAGAGCGTCTCGGAGAACACGGGCCGGCCCGGCGTCCCGGCGCGCATGCCCTGGAGGGCCCGGTCCACGCTGGCCGCCAGCTTCCGGCGGTCCACGTGGAAGTGGCTCAGGATGCGCGCGACGTCGGAGTCCTCCGCCTCCAGCAACTGCGCGAGCAGGTGCTCGACGACGATTTCATAGAAGCGGCCCGTGCTCGCGCGCGCGACAGCCGCCTCCAGCAGGCGGGTGGACGTGGGCGTCAGGCGACGGACGAGCGCCTTGGGATCGACACGAATGGGAACACCCTCCTCGACGGCATGAAAGGAAAGTCCCGGTACCCCGGGGGCCGTGAGCCCCGGAGCGCCGGTGGCGCGAAGCTCACGCGCCCGGAACGCTCAGCCGGTTCTGGTGGCCGTTGCCCAGCCAGGTGTCCCGGCCGAGCCGCGACGCCTTGTGGTTGTACATGGACAGGAAGAAGGTCTGGCTGACGCTCTCGGTGAGCCCCAGCTCCAGCTCGTACTCCAGCGGATCCCGCAGGAAGAGCGCCATCACCTCGCGCACCATCGGCAGGAGGTTGCCGTCCGGCAGCAGCCGCTTGTAGGCCCGGGGCGGGAGCGGCGCGATGGCGATCTGCATCTTCCCCGTCCGGTCAAACGCCTTGCCCCCCAGCAGCATGTTGCGCCCCAGCTGGTTGAACGAATGCCCCAGCCGCGCCCGCGCGTCGATGTCCACCCAGCGCCCCACGAACTGGCGCACCGTGACGGTGGCCCCCTCCAGGTCCTCGCCCAGCGCCTCCTGGAGCGCGACCTCCAGCTTCTCCGCGGTGCGCACCTGGTTGGCCAGGAGCGGCACGATTCTCAGCAGCCGTGAGATGGGCAGCTTGCTGTCCGCGTGCTGCTCGTAGGTGTCGAACCCCGCCAACGCCAGCAGCCTCCGCGACCACTGGTCCGTGAAGCCCGTGTTGGATTCACTGGTGACGCGGTAGCGCGTCTCCAGCCGGTAGAGCAGCGACAAGAGCCGGTGGTGGAAGAGGTCCAGGAACTCCCTGCGCACGGCGTGGTCCGGATCCTCCTGGGCCACCTCCTCCGCCAGGTACATGGGCAGCGGGCTGACCGTGCCGGTGAGCCCCAGGAAGCGCGTGGCGACCTCGAAGAGCGGACGGCGCGCGTGCGGATCCTCCGCGCGTACCGGCACCTCGCGCAGCGTGACGCTGCTCACGTCCCCGGAGGAGAAGCCCAGCGACGGATCATGCCGGAAGCGGATCATCTCCTCGCTCACCGGCCCCACGTCGCCCACCCGCACGGCGCCCTCCGTCAGGCGCTCCAGGTAGGCCACGAGCGGAAAGAACCCCAGCCGGGGCGCCGCCTCCTCCAGCTCGCGGCTGGCCGCTACGAGATGCGCTGGGAGCCGTTCCTCGGGCGCCACGAGAACTCCGTCTGAGAGGGGTGGAGGCGGACGTTCAACTCGCTGAACGAGTTGATGGTCACGTTCGAGGCCAGCAGCTCATCCAGGATGCAGCCGAAGAGGAAGGCGTCTCCCACCCCCTGGAAGTTCTTCTCGTCCACGTCGATGGTCGTGAGGCTGCCGCGCAGGGGCGCGCCCTCCAGGAAGCGCGTCACCGGCTTCGCGTTCAGCGCCTGCACCGCGTCCACGCGCTGCCGGCTGGCGCGCGAGGCCAGGTTGTCCGCCAGCGCCTGGAAGTTGTAGAGGTCCAGCAGCCGCCGCAGCGCCGCCGCGTCCGACAGCGAGCGCTGGTTGACGGCCAGGTGCGAGAGCAGCCGCCAGTGCAGCTCCGAGCCCAGCGGCGCCCGCGCGGGCCGGCTCAGCGGCGCGATGTTCTTGAACTTCGCCTGCGTGGGCGACGCCGACGTGGACACCGTGAGGTCGCCCACCTGGAGCCGCGACGGCAGCGAACGGTTGGTGCACGTCAGGTCGATGGAGAGCACCTCCTCCGAACCCAGCAGCGGCGCCACGTCACGCGGCGTCTCCAGCGTGAGGTACGTGTCGATGCCGTCGTCGATGGGCGAGTGCACCCGCCGCTGGCGGAAGAAGGACGTCTCCGCGCCCTCGCCCCGGGTGTGCTCGAAGTCGAAGAAGGGATGGTACGCACGGCGCTCGTTGCGCCCGGCCTGCATGCCCGTCACCGCGTCCACCGAATAGATCTCCGCGTGCTGCGGCGGCAGGTCCGAGGCCCGCAGCAGGTGCTCGCGGTCCAGTGCGTGGTGGAGGATGGGGTCCGCCGGCACCTGGAACAGGTTGATGACCGGCGCGCAGTGCAGGCGGAACATCTCCCGGGTGATGCGCGCGTCCATCGGCGGGGGACGCTCCAGCTCGAAGGCGATCTCGAACTTGTCCTCCGTGACGAAGGAGGCGGCGGCATCCAGGCCGCGCACGTCGAAGAACAGGAACTTCTCCGGCAGCGTGAAGTACTCCTGGAGCAGCCGGTAGCCCTCCGTGGCCCGGGGCCAGGGCAGCAGCTTGAAGTCGCGCTCGAACCCCGTGGCGCGCACCGCGTCCTGCGGCAGCCGGAGGCCCGGACCGGTGTCGGAGGCCCCGCGCACGCGCACGGCCTTGCAGTAGCGCAGGAGCCACAAGAGCACGAGCGAGCTGGCGGACAGCTCCCCGTGGATGAAGAGCCGCACGCCCGCGGCGCGGAACACCTCCGCGCGGCCCTGCTCGTGCGTCTGGAAGAACAGGCGCAGCACGGGCGACGTCAGGGACGAACGGTCCAACATCGCGTCCTGGAGCGTCAGCGGCATCAGGTCCACGTCGGACGTGGTGCGGAAGACGCAGGACGTGCCGTCCATCGGCTGCGACGCCACCTCCGCGCCCGCGGGGATGCGCGAGCGCCCGCGCAGCGCGCGGACCTGGGGCGTGAACTCCACGATGGTGGTGGCGGGCAGGGGCCGCAGGTAGTGGGGCAGCAGCAATTCCGTGAGGCCGTGCACCATCTCCGGGACGTTGTCGTCCAGGCGCTCGCGGATGCGGGCGGTGAGGAAGGCGAAGCCCTCCAGCAGGCGCTCCACGTCCGGGTCCGCGCCGCGCTCCACCAGCAGGCCCGCGACGCTGGGGTTCGCAAGCCCGAAGGCGCGCCCCATCTCCCGCAGGTAGCTCAACTCACTCAGGTAGTACTTGCTGAACATCCCCGTCCCCCGTCTCGTCGTGCGCCGCTGACCGCGCTCACCACAGCTCCACCTTGCCGCCCGGGTGGACGTGCGTGTGGAACCGGAGGGCGCCGCGCTGGCCCTTCCAGGACAGCTGCGCGCTGATGTCGAACATCAGCGCCGTCGGGTCGTCCTCGTTCGGCTGGTGCGTCACCACCACGCTCTTCAGGCGCGGCTCGAACTCCTGGATGGCCATGCGGATGGACTGCTGCATCTTCGGGATGGCGGACGGGTACATGTGCACGACGTCGTTGAAGTCGAGGATGCCGAAGTTCGGCGCCGCGGCGGATTCACCCCGACGCGTGTTGAGCAGCACGCGCAGGTGCGCGGCCACCGACTCCACGATGTCCCCCTGGGACACCAGTGAGCCCTGGCCTGCCGCGATGCGGGAAAGCAGTCCTCGTTCGGCCATGGGGGCTTGGGGGCGGACGCGAAGCGCCCTTCCCATGTCTTGGAAGGGCGCCCCGCGAAAGGGTGACTAGCGCTGCGTCGCCCAGGAGTCCTCGTGCGTCACGCCACCGTTCGTGTACGTCCAGTTGATGGTGTGGAACACGAAGGTGACCTCCTCCAGGGGCGGCTCGGTGGAGGTGGCGGGGATGATGGTGTTGGGCACCGTCTGCTTGATGCTGCCGATGCGGCCCTGGGCGAAGCCCACCGTGTAGAACTGCTCGGTGGTGCCGTCACCCGTGGGGTTGGGGCGGAAGAACTTCAGCACGCCTTCCACCACCTGGTTCTCCGCGAGCGCCTTCATGAGCAGCGGCGAGCTCTTGTCGATGCGCTTGCGGATGAGCAGGGGCGGGTACTGGCGGCGCCCCGTGGCCAGGCCGGAGCCCGCCTCGCGGGCCGTGATGACCTCCTGCTCGTAGTAGACGCACTCGATGGAGCCTTCACGACCGAGGCTCGTCTGGGTGCTCTCGCCCTTGATGTCGCTGCCGTTCGCCTTCAGGTACAGATGTACTGTCTCAGCCATTTTCGGCCACCTCGTGCGCGGCTTCTTGCCCGCGCGTTGGACCCGGCCCGCGGGAGGGCGGATCGGGTGTGATGGAGCCCCCCGACTGCTTGGGCATTACGACAGGCGATTTGCGATGCGAGAGGGGCTCACTCCTTGTCGAGCTTTCCAACCAACGACAGCGTGAAGGACACGCCCATGTATTTGAAATGCGGGCGCACCTGCAGGTTGCAGCGGTACCAGCCCGGCTGGCCCTCCACGTCCTCCACCGTCACGCGAGCTGCGCGCAGCGGGCGGCGCGAGCGCACCGCGGGCGCCGGATCATCCATGTCCGCGATGTACTGGCTCATCCACTGGTTGAGTTCGCGCTCCAGGTCCGCGCGCTCCTTCCAGCTGCCAATCTGCTCGCGCTGCAGCACCTTCACGTAGTGCGCGAGCCGGGTCATGATGAACATGTACGGCAGCTGCGTGCCCAGCCGGTAGTTGGTCTCCGCCGCCTTGCCCTCCGGCGACGAGCCGAAGAACTTGGGCTTCTGCGTGGAGTTGGCGGAGAAGAACGCCGCGTTGTCCGCGTCCTTGCGGAACACCAGGCCGATGAAGCCCTCCTCGGAGAGCTCGAACTCGCGGCGCTCCGTGAGCATGACCTCCGTGGGGATCTTCGTCTGGATCTCCCCCATGGCCTCGTACTGGTGCAGGGGCAGCGTCTCCACCGCGCCGCCGGACTGCGGCCCGATGATGTTCGGGCTCCAGCGGAACTTGCCGAACGAGTCCGTCACGCGCGTGGCGAACGCCGTGGAGGCGTAGCCCCACAGGTAGCGATCATGGTGGCCGACGACGTCCTCGGTGAAGTTGAACGCCTTCACCGGCACCGTCTTCTCCCCGTACGGCAGCCGCAGGAGGAAGCGCGGCAGGCACAGGCCCACGTAGCGCGCGTCCTCGCTCTCCCGGAAGGAGTGCCAGCGCGCGTACTGGGGGCCCTCGAAGAAGGACTTGAGGTCCTTCAGGTTCGGCAGGTTGAGGAAGCTCTCCTCGCCGAAGAACTCCGGGCTGGCGTTGGCGATGAACGGCGCGTGCGCCATGGCGGCCACGGACGCGCACTTGCGCAGCAGGTCCACGTCCTGCGGGCCGGGCCCGAAGTCGTAGTTGCCGGTGATGAGGCCGTAGGGCTTGCCGCCGAAGACGCCGTACTCGTTGGAGTAGGCGATGCGGTACAGGCCCGACTTCACCACCTCCGGCGCGTCGTCGAAGTCCTTGAGCAGGTCCGCCTTGGAGACGTTGAGCATCTCCACGCGGGTGTTCTCGCGGAAGTCCACGCGGTCCACCAGGAACTTCAGCGAGCGCCAGGACGACTCCAGCGTCTGGAACTGCTTGTCGTGGAGGATCTCATTGACCTGCGCGCTCATGCGCTGGTCGATCTCCGCGATCATCGCGTCCACGAGCGCCTTGTCGATGCGCTCCTCGCCACGGTCCGGCGCCAGCATCTCCGTGATGAAGGCCTGCACGCCCTTGCGGGCAATGTCATAGCCCTCGTCCTTGGGCTTGAGCTTCGCCTCGGAGAGGATTTCGTCGAGCAACGAGTTGGAGCCGAGAGCGATCGCGGCGTCCGCGGCGGGGGTCTGGGTCTGGGTTTGCGTGCTCATGTTCGCGCTCGTTTCGGATTACTTGGTCGGGGCGGAGGCGGCGGCGATGTCTTCGGGCTTGAGTCCCAGCTCCTCGATGAGCTTCTTGCGGCCCTCCTCATCGTTGAGCATGGACTGCAGCTTCTTGCGGAAGGCCGGGAGGTTGCCCAGGGGGCCCTTGAGCGCGTTGAGCGCGTTTCTCAGCTCCAGCAGCTTCTTGAGTTCGGGCACCTGGTTGACGACGCTTTCGGGCGCGAAGTCAGACAGGTTCTTGAACTGGAGGTTGACGGACAGGGTCGCGCCCGCCTCGCTGGAGAGCTTGTCGGCGGCGGAGAGGGTGACGCGCAGGTCCTGCTGGGCCATCACCTCGTTGAAATTGCTCTTGTCGACGTTGATGGGCGCGCGCTGCTCCAGCGGACGGTCATCCTCACGACCGGTGAAGTCTCCCATCACGAGAGTCTTCAGCGGCAGTTCCACCTGCTCCTGCGCATTGCCGGTGGCCGGCTTGTAGACGATGTTGACGCGTTCGGTCGGGGCGACGGAGTTTTCCTTGCTCATCTTCGGCTTTCTCCTGGGGTGAAACGGTTAGGACGCGGTCGTGTCCGGGGCGGACTCCGCAGTCGCTTCCAATCGTTCGACGCGCACGCGCAACGCGGCCGGTGCATCGAGTTGCGCGAGACGACGATAACGAAGGTGTAAGTCCATTTCCAGACGCCCAGTGAAATTTGTCTGGGCAAAGGTGCAGGTCAGGAATCCCTCAAGGCACGCGGCCGCGAGCGCGGGATCCCAGGCATCCAGCTGCCGTGCGCTGCATTCCTCATCGAGCAGCTCATACAGCGTCCGCGCGAGTAAGAGATTGCCGGAGTTGGCACACATGCGTGCCAGGGACAGGCGCGCGATGAAGCGGGCCCGTCCCGTGGTGGCTGCGTTCACCGCGCCCTGGAGGCGCTGAAAGGCCTCTTCCGGTTTGCCTGCTTCCAGCAGGATGCGGGCCTCTTCCTGCAAGGCCGCGCTGGTGCCGGTGGCGGGCGTCTCGAATTGGGGGGCGGGCAGGAAGATGCGTGCGGCCCGGGGTGTCGTGCCGGCGGGCTGGCTCGCGGGCGAGGCCCGGGACGCCACCTCCGTCTGGAGCCACTGCTTCGTCGCGGCATCCGTCAGGGGCGTGCCGTCCGACGCCACCAGGTCCACCACCCCGGGCATCCGGCGCAGCAGCGCCGCCAGCTCCAGCACCAGCGCCTCGCGCGCACCCGCGTGGGTCGCGCCCAGGCCCGCCAGCGCGTTCACGACGTGGCGCTGCAACTCCAGCGCGAAGCGGTGCTGCACCAGCGCGGACTCGGCTTCTTCCAGCAGCTCCGCCCACCGGGCGTGGGTGGCCATGCGCTCCAACCGCTCACGCAGCGCGGGCGGGAAGGGCGGCAGCGAGGTGCGCGCGTTGGCGCCCGGCGCGGGCGGCTGCGACAGGTGCAGCCACAGGCCCGTGCGGAGCATCCGGTAGGCGAGCGGGTCCGCGGTGTTCGCGCGTCGCACCAGGCCCGCCGCGCTCACGAGCGAGCCACCGACGTTGCGCAGGAAGTCCGTCGCGGCCTCGGGGCTCGCCAGCTCCGCGGAGGGCGGGGGCAGGGAGAGCGCGGGCGCCGGAGCCTGCGCGGCCACTGGAGACTGCGCGGGCGTGGGCGCCGTGGGCGCGGCGACGGGGACTGGCGCGGGTTCGGGCGTCTGGAGCGACGCTCGCAGCCGCATCACCCCTTCCAGCAATGGCCCGAAGGCAGGGCCCTGTCCCTCGAAGCGGGCGCGCGACAGCTCCGCGAGCCGCGCGGCCGCTTCCGAGAGCTGGCCCAGGAGGTCGCTGTCGGCGGCGGTCACTTTCACGGAGGGGAGCACGCGGCCCATGCGCTCCACGAACCAGGTCACCGCGTTCGCCCGGCCGCGCAGGCGCTTCGCGTCCGGGAAGAGGGTGGGCCAGTACTGGTCGGTGACTTCCGCCAGCACGACCATGCCGGTGAGGGCGCCGGACAGGCCCTCCGTCATGTACATCCCGTAGGCGAGGTAGGACGCGAGCCACAGGTCCTTGGTGGTGTGCTGGAGCAGCTGGCCGGAGCCCCGCACGACGCCGGCCCAGTCCACCGCGTCGCTGGCGGGCGACTCGAGCTTGGCGACCTCCGTGGACACGGCCTCGTAGGCCGGGTCGTGCTTCGCCTGCACGCCGGACGGCTTGTCCTCGGAGATGGGCTCCAGCCAGGGACGGGTGCGCGCGCGAAGGAGTTCAGCGGAGGCGGTCATGGCGGGTGTCAGACCTTCCGTGCGACGGCGCGCAGGAGCTGTTCAATGGAGCTGGTGGACGCGTCGAGCACCTCGCGCTGCGCAGGGCTCAGGGCCCGCTTCGCGCTGGCGAGCGCGGCGGTGCGCTGGGTCTTGAGCGGCCAGAGCTGCGCGCTCGCGAGGTCGGGCTGGGCCACGTACAGGAGGAGGGCGGCCGACGGCGCGCCCAGGCACAGGAGCAGCCGGGGCCGGTCTCCCTCCGACCAGAGGAACCCCGGCGCCGTGGACGGCCAGCGCAACAGCCGCGATGCCAGCTCCAGCCAGGCCACCGGGCCCAGGCGTCCGTCCAGCGGGCAGTCCAGGACCACCTGGGCCAGTCCCTGCTCGCGGTGGCGCTCGCCCTCGCACGCGGTGAGGAAGGTGTGCAGCGCGTAGTAGCGGCCTTCCGCGGGTGCGTCCGTGCATATGGGCTGGAGCAGCTCCGCGCAGGAGTGCTCCGAGAGGATGGTGGCGCGCAGCCGCTCCGCCAGCTTGAAGTCGCTGGGGCGGGGCAGGCGCAGTTGGGCCGCCCGCTCCAGCAGTTCGGGGATGCCCATTCGGGGTGCGTCCTGGACCAGCTCGGTGCCCGCCCGGAGGAAGGCTTCGAACGCCTCCGGCAGCAATGCGTACCGGTCCGCCAGCTCCGTGGCGGGCAGCTCGGTGAAGACGGCCAGGGGGAAGCCCCGGCCCACGCTGTCCGCGCTCGCGGTGACGACGCCCACCAACGCGCTCGGATGCCCCGGCGCGGTGAAGACGAAGCGGTGCGGCGTCGCGGGCAGCTCCGCGCGTGCGCGCTGCACGCGGGCCATGCCCTCCTCCAGCCAGCGGTGGAGCTGCTGGGCGAGGGGGCTGGCCGTGTTGTGCCGGACGAACTCCGCGTGCCGTGGCGTCTTGCCGAGCAGGCCGATCCGATGTGCGGGCGGGACCACCCTCATCAGGGAGGCCCGTCCTGCGCCACGAGGTGATTGCCGCCGCAGTCCGTGTCCCCGCGCGCGATGCCCCGGGGGGGCTGCAGGCCGGGGTCGCGGAAGATGTGCATCAGCTTGCCCTTGTTGCCGGACAGGCCGAAGAACGGGTTGCTGGTGCGCTCCGGACGGATGTCGATGGAGACGAGCGCGCCCTTCATGTCCTCCATCTCCCAGGTGGCGGTGAAGTAGCGGCCGTCCGCGCTGGGCTCGATGCGCTTCACCCGCTCCAGCAGGCGGAAGAGGCCCCACTCGCCGGGCTCGTCGATGTCGCCCGTGGCCCCGGACGCGTGCTCGACGTGGATGTGCGCCCCGAGCTTGCCGGCCTGCCCGGGCCAGGTCATGGGCTTCCACACCGTGTCCGGGCCGTTGCGGTACGTCTCATCCGTGCCGTCGAGCGTGAAGGAGACCGCGGAGATCTCCGACGCGGCGTTGTCCGCGGACGTGCCCGCGCGGATGCGGACCTGGAAGCGCACCAGCGGCTCCACGGAGTCCCCCGTGAAGAGCGTGCTCGCCAGCACGCCGCTCTTCTCCAGGAAGGTCAGCAGCTCCGGCTGGTAGTTGGCTCCGCTCTGCGGGGACACGAACTCCCACTTGCGGCCCTTGGGGGCCACGTCCTCCAGGAGCTGCTCGCGGTAGAACTTGCGGATGGCGCCGCCCTCCAGGCGCAGGTAGTCCGCCACCTCCGGCAACGGCGCTTCGAGGAGCGAGGCCCGGGCGAACGGATAGCGGCCGGCCATGAGCTGCTCGTAGGGTTTGACGATCTGCTCGCACCACAGCCGGCTCTTGCCGTTCGCGACGCCCTTGTAGACGATGACGTGAACGTCCCGCAGCGGCGGCAGCAACAGCCGCTCCAGGATGGCGGCGCCGCTCTCCTGCTTGCGGATGAGCAGCTCCACCGCCTCCCGCGTCTGCTTGATGCGATCAAGCAGCAGGCGCGACTCCGCGGGCTTCTCCTTCACGGCGAGCAGCGTGTTCTGCACGACCGCGAGGTGGTCCTGGTAGAGCTCGAGCGCCGTGGGGCTCTCTTCCTTGTCGTCGGTCTTGTTCTTCTGCGTGGTGAAGACGATGAGCGGCGCGAAGGCCCGCTCCACGTCACGCGGCATCAGCTCCTGCACGCCGGTGGGGGAGCGTTCGTCGACGAGCTTCGCGGCGCTCTTCGTCGCGTCGTCCTTCTCCGACCCCATCAGCCGCTGCACCCAGTTCGGCGCCGTGTCCTCCTGGGCGCCGGCGGCCTTCTTCTCCAACTGCACGTTGTGACGGACGGCATCGAAGAGGCGCACGTACGGGGCCGGGTTGCCGCGCAGGAGGCTGTCGACCAGCTCCTGCGTCTGGTCCAGGTCCTTGGGCTCCTGGACGCGGATGGAGCGCAGGAAGTCGAACCACTCCTGGATGTAGGACTCGAAGTAGTTCGTGCGCAGCTGGGCGCGCGTGGCCTTCTCGTCCTCCGCCGAGTCCCGGTCGAGCACCCATGTCTGGCGGTTCTCGAAGGCGGTGGCGAGGCGGGGCTTCACCACGTTCTCCCACGCGTTCTTCGTGAAGGCGCCGCGGATGCGCTTGCCAGCGTGGATGGCGGGGACCGCCCCCACCAGCTCCTCCAGCGCGACCTCGGGGTACTCCCGGCTGGCGTCGGCGATGATCTGCTCCAGCTCCAGCGTGGCCAGCGGCACGCGGTTGAGCGCCCGGCGGGCCGCGCGCACCACGCGCTCATCGCGCGGGAAGGCCAGCCGATCCGGCTCCTCCGCGAGCATGCGGATGTACGTCGCGGCGTGCTTGCTGATGGTCTGCTCGAGGTCCACCTGGCCCGTCGTGCCCTTCACGTTGGTCCAGTGCTCCACCATCTTGCGCACCAGCCACTCGCGGTGGGCCTCGTCGAGCTCCGGCTCCCCCTGGGCTCGCGGCTGGGTGATGAGCAGGTACATCTTCAGGTCCTCGAAGTGCTTGCGGTAGTCCTCCGAGCTGGGCTTCCAGTCCAGGCGCGTCTGGTTCTGGGAGAAGAGCATCAGGCTCTGCTGGATGCGCTCGTACTGGAGCCCCAGCAGCACGCGGCGCAGCGCCGAGTCGTAGAACGACTGCGCCACGGGGAAGAGCTGGTCGCCCTTGTACATGCCGAAGCGCATCCACAGCGGGACGCCCTCGGTGCGGTGTTGGGTGAGCGCCTGGAGCTGCTTGCGCAGCGGCGTGAGGTCCTGCACGCGGCTGATGTCGTCCTTGCGGTCGGAGTTCACCGCCGTGATGGCGTCGCGCACCTCCTGCGCCAGCTCCCGGTTCTTGAAGAAGGAGAGGGTGGGCAGGCACAGCACCAGCGCCGTCGCCGCGAAGGCCGCGCCCGCCAGCGCGAGCCGCCGCTTGCGCAGCCGCAGCTCCTCCGCCGAGCTGCGCACGGCGACCTTCTGGTCCAGGAACATCACCTTCGTGAAGACGTCCCAGAGGAAGTAGCTGCGGCCCTCGGCGGTGGTCTCCGCCTGCGGGCGCCCGTTGGTCGTTCCGAACACGTCGCCCGCGGAGGGCGCCACCAGCTCCACCGAGCGCACGTCCTGGGTGGCGCTGGTGAAGTACAGGCCTCGGAACACCGGCGTGTCCTGGAAGATGTTCTCCAGGAAGAGCGGCTGGACGAACTCCGACAGCGTCTTGCGGAGCGCGTCGAACTTCTGGGGGAACTGGTGGATGCGCTCGCGCGTCTCCTGCTGGCGCTCCTCGCCGATGCGCTTGATGGAGCGCTGCTCCAGCACCGCCGTGAGTTCATCGAAGCGCTGCAACAGCAGCTCCGTGGACGCCTCCTTCTGCGCGTCCATGGGGATGGTGAAGCCCCAGAGCTGTCCGCGCTCGGAGCGGGGCAGGTCGGAGAACATCTCCACGAAGCCGGGCAGCAGGTCGCACTTGGTGACCATCAGGTAGACGGGCACCAGCATCCGCAGCCGGGAGGTGATTTCATCCAGGCGCTCACGGATGCCCTGGCCCAGCTCGCCCGCGGCCTGCGGGTCCATGGTCAACAGCTCGTCGATGCTCACCGCCACGATGAGGCCGTTGATGGGCCGGCGCGGGCGGTGTTTGATCAGCGTGTCGAGGAAGGCGAGCCACTCCGGACGCTCGTCCTCGCTGGCGACGTAGCGGCCCGCCGTGTCGAGGATGACGGCCTCGTTGGTGAGCCACCAGTCGCAGTTGCGAGTGCCGCCCACGCCCCGGACGCCGCCGCCCTTGCTGGAGGACAGGTAGGGGAACTTCAGCCCGGAGTTGCGCAGCGCCGTGCTCTTGCCGGCGCCCGGCGGGCCGACGATGAGGTACCAGGGCAGCACCGCCAGCGCGTCCTTGCCGCCGCGCGACAGCTTGGAGGTCTTGAGCGCCTCCACCGCCTTGGTGAACTCCGCCTGCATCGCCTTGATCTCCGGTTGGAGATCCGGCCGCACCGTCTTGAGCTCTTCCGCGGCCTGCTGCTGGAGGGCGCCCTCCAGGTTCTTGGCCGCCTTCCGGGCGCGGATGCGCTTGACGATCCACGCGCCGCCCAGCACCAGCAGCGTCACGCTGGCGACGGCGATCGCGACCCAGAGCGGCGGCAGGTGCAGCTTGAGGATGGCGGCCCCGCCCAGGCCCAGCAGCGCCATGAAGAAGAGGAGGTAGGCGATCACGGGGCAGCGCCTCCGTTGGCGTTCTTCGCCACGTGGAGCTCGATGTCCTTCATGAACATCTTCAGGGTGTTATCGAGGCTGAAGAGCAGCCCGCCGTACATCAGCAGCGCGGCCACCAGCGCCCCCGCTGCGATGGACACGATGGAGGCCTTCTTGCGCGCGGAGAACAGCGCCTCGGTGGGACGCTCACCGTGCGGCGACAGCACGTCGAAGTCGAACGGCCGCGCGCGCTGGAGGTCCTTCGCCACGGTGTCGATGAGCGTCATCAGCTCCAGCTCGCCGCCGCGGATGCGGTAGCGGCCCTGGAAGCCGAAGAGCATGCAGAGGTAGTAGACGCGCAGGACGTCCGCGCGGTGCGGGTCCTTGCGCACGGCGTGCAACCGGCTGAAGAAGCCGTCACCGGCCACGTTCTCGTTGAAGTAGTGCAGCTGGAGCAGGTGGCTCATCCAGAACTGCCGGTAGGGCTCCGGCTTGCCCAGCACCACTTCGTCCAGCAGCGCGACCAGCGCGTAGGCCATGTCCTGGGCGTCCTGGTGACTGAAGCCCAGCACGGCGGAGCGGCGCAGCAGTTCGTCCACGACCCCGCGAAGCTGGAAGTGCAGCTTCTCCGGCGGAGCCACCGAGGCAGCGTCCGAACGTCGGAGCTGGATGGCGGCGTCGAGGCAATCCTTGGTGGCTTCGTTGACTCGGTCCATGGGAGGGCGGCCATGCCGGGACGCTTGAAGGAGCGTCCGGTCGAAAGGGGCTAGCGGTTGGAGGTGGGGACGGCGAGCAGTTCCACGCTGGTGGTGCCCACGTCGAAGGGCTGCGGCAGGTAGAGCGCGAGCGTCCGGTCGCGCAGGGCGTTCTTCCAGTAGCCGTCCTGAAGCGCGAGCGTGAAGTAGACGACCCCCGGCCGCACCGGCACCTCCGGCGGCGGGCGGTACGTCACCTCCAGGGGCACGCCGGGGGCGGCGGCCTGCACCAGGCCCTGGATGTCGCCCCAGCTGGCCATCTTGGACAGCTTCGGAAGCTGTTCGGCGACCACCTTCTCCGGCAGGTCGCTGCGGATGGTGAGCAGGAACTGGCCGCACCGCTCCAGCCGCTCGTCCTCCAGCTTCCCGCGGAAGAGCCGGTCCGCGCCGGCCTCCATCGCGACGGTGAGGCACTGCTCCAGCGCCACCGCGTGCATCAGCTCCCCGATGCGCCGGAACAGCTCCTCGAAGGTGGCGCGCAGGTTGATGAACTGGAAGGCGGGCAGGGTGGACGGATCCGCGTTCACCGCGAAGGTGCACAGCTGCCCCGCGAACTGGCTGAGCAGCAGGTACAGCGACTGCGGCCGCAGGTTGCCCGCGTCCAGCGCGTGCTGCACCACGGGGATGATGCCGTTGAGCGCGTTGAGCTCCAGGAAGAGCGTCACGTCCGACGCGGTGAACTCCAGCGCGGACGCGTCCCGGTGCCGGCGGCGCGAGGACAGCTGCCGCTGCTTGGACACCAGCAGCCGCAGGAGCGTGCGCAGCTCGTTCGTGATGGACGAGGACGCGTCGATGCGCAGGCACGGCGGGATGTACGAGGGGACCAGCGTCAGGTTGCCGGCCTTGTCCCGCTCCAGCTCCGCGATCTTGATGGCCTCGTAGTCGTCCCGCTGCTCGGTGCCGAAGAGCAGCCGCACGTTGCGCTGGCCGAAGGACACCGGGACGATGGAGGTGGACGACGTGAGGTCGCTGATGGGCCGGGTGGACGGGGTGTAGCGCGGGCTGCCGCCCACCTTGTCCGTGCCGCCGTAGCTCTCCACGCCGCTGCGCTCACGCGGCACGCCGATGAACACGTCCAGCACGCGCTGGGCGGGAGGAAAGGCGCCGTCCGCGGGGCGCGCGGCCGGGGCCTCCGGGTCGCCACTCTGCAGCGACACGGGCAGGCCGTCCGGGAGGATGCCGGTGAAGCTGGAGAGCTGCACCAGGCCCGCGCGCAGCGACTCCATGTCGAACGACTGGGACACCACGCCCCACGGGTACGGCTCCAGCGAGCCCAGCCGCGTGTCCAGCAGGGCCTCGTGGTAGATGTCCATCTGCTGGAGGTGGTGGGGGCTCATGAACATGCCCTCCGACCACACGACGCGTTGAGGGGACTTCATGCACCTCTCCGGGGCTCCGGCGTCACACCGGGGGATGGCTGCTGAGAAGGCTCCGGCACCCAGGTGGACATGGGCGGCTGGAGCAGAAGGTCGATCTGGTAGCCCTGCAGGCGGTATCTCAGCTCCTGGTCGCCCTGCTTGGGCGCCCCCAGGTCCCCGCCCGCGGGACGCTCCACGCACTGCTCTTCCGGCACCGGCGGCAGCACCGCCACCGTGCGCCACGAGTAGCCCAGCGGCTGGCGGAAGTGGCCCATGGTCAGCACGAAGTGGGCCTTGGGGTCGCGCTGCAACCAGCGCTGGTTCGTCTGGCCGGGCGCGACGACGAACTCCGCGGACTGGAGCAGATCATCCTTGAGCAGGTCCTCCGCGCGGCCCCACAGGTCGCGGAAGCTGGCGCGCTCCAGCCGGGCGCTGTCCTTGAGCTGGAGGACCCGCACCACCGTGGGCAGCGAGCGCCCCCGGGGATCTGGATTGACCTGTTCGGAGACGTTGAGCACCACGTGGAAGGGGGGCGGCGTCTCGCATTGCTGGGCCACGCGTTTCACGCACCCCGTGGCCGTCAGCGAGGCCACGAAGCAGACGAGAAGCGGCATGGCGCGCGTGAGGAATTCCTGGGTGCGCATCATTGGATGGAGGAACGGCTGCGTCTGGAAGGCAATGGCGGCCTAGTTCTCGGAGATCTTCGAGCCCTTGATGATCACGTCGCCGCTCGCGGTGACTTCAATCTTCGCGCCCTTGATGACCACGTCTCCGTTCTTCTTCACCTGGAGGGTGGCGGACCCGACCTTCAAGGTGAATTGCTCCTGGGCCACCAGGGCAATCTCCTTGGCGGAGAGCGTGTAGGCGTCCTTGACGGCGTGATTGAGTTTTCCCCCCACGCTCAAAAGCAGATCCTTCTCCACCTTCAGGGTGCGCGACTTCTGCACCTCTTCGGACAGGTCTCCTCCGACCTGGAGGCTGCGTGAGCCTTTGACGGTCTCGGATTTCCGGGCGCCAACGACCTCCACCTTGGCGCCGCCGACCTGTTCGGACTTGAGGCCGCCCACCAGTTCATTGAATGCCGCGCCCACGGTGACGGCGAGCGCGCCGCCCACGTTGAGCATCTTTCCCAGACCCACGGTTTCAGCGGAGGCCAGCGTGACGGACACGCTCTGGTTTCCACTCACGGCCACCGACTGGTCGCCCGTCACCGCTTCGCTGTGATTGCCCATCACGGTGGTGGAGCGGTTGCCCGTCACGGCCAGGGCCTGGTTGCCGCCCACCACGGAGTCGTCGTTCTTCTTCACCTCAAGGGACTGGTTGCCCTCGATGGTGCGGCTGCGGTCCTTCTTGACGAGGAGCGTCTCGTTGCCGCCCACCAGCTGCGTCTTGTCGTTCTCGACGACGATGTTGAGGTCCTTCTGGGCGTGGAAGTAGACCTCCTCGGAGCCCGCGGCGTCCTCGAAGCGCAGCTCGTTGAAGCCGTCGCCTCCGGGGCTGGAGCTGGAGCGCAGCGTGCTCTTCGTCTTCTCCGCGGGCAGGTCGATGGGCGGCGGGTTCTGCCCGTTGTAGACGCTGCCGGTGATGATGGGCCGGTCCGGATCTCCCTCCAGGAACTCGACGACGACCTCCTGGCCGATGCGCGGCAGGTACAGGGCGCCCCAGCCGGGGCCCGCCCACGCCTGGCTCACGCGGATCCAGCAGGAGCTCTTGTCGTCGCTCTTGCCCTCGCGGTCCCAGTGGAACTGGACCTTGATGCGGCCGTGCGAGTCGGTGTGGATCTCCTCCCCGGCGGGGCCCACGACGATGGCCGTCTGCGCGCCCGGGATGACGGGGCGGGGCGTGCTGCGAAGCGGCCGGAAGGGCACCGTGGCCGGCTGGCAGAGGAATTCGTTGAGGTAGCCCTCCTTCGTGCCCAGCGAAGCCTGCTCGGCCACCAGGGCCTCGGCCTGGTGGCCGGTGTGCCGCACGGAGAGGGGCAGGTACTTGCGGTTGAGGGCGCTGTCCGGGTGCTCGGCCAGCTCGAAGGTGTGGCCCGCGCAGATGCGCCGGCTGTAGCTGGCGCCGGACACGGTCTCCACCCGGGCGCGCAGCTCCTCCAGGCGGATCTTCGCGAGCGCCTTGCCCGCGCCGGGGTCCTCGTAGAGGCCCGGGTAGTCGTAGATCTCCAGGGCGGACTCGCCGTCGTCGGCGCTGGTGGTCGCGCCCAGGTCCTGCGCGGGGCGGGTGAAGTTGAAGTCCCGCATCGCCACCGCGCCCGGCTGGACCTCCAGCTTCGCGCAGAGCGAGTGGACGAACTCCTTCTCCGCCACCATCCGGGAGCGCTCGCGGAAGACGAGCTTCGGCTCGCCCATCATGTCCGGGTTGGCGGACGCGGCGTCACCGAGCACCAGCGTGTGCGCGTCCTCGCCGTGCTCGAAGAGGTAGAAGATGCCCTCCTCCTCCAGGAGCCGGGAGATGAAGTCGAGGTCGGACTCGCGGTACTGCACGCAGTAGTCGCGCTTGCGGTAGCTGCTGGAGAGCGCCAGCCGGTGCTCCACCTGTCCCTGCTCGAGCACCTTGTGCACGATCTGCGGGACGGTCAGCTCCTGGAAGATGCGGCTGCGGCGCGTGTGCCGCAGCGTCCACAGGCGGGGCACCACCGTCACGCCGTAGCGCCGACGCTGGGGACCGGTGCCTTCGTCCCGGCGGTCGATGCGGGCGACGACGCCATGGAAGAAGCGGGCGGTGCCATCCCCCAACTGCACGGTGAGCCGCGCGTTCTTGCCCAGGAGCGCCGTGTCGTCCAGCTCCACGTCTGGCTTCGGCGTCAGGGCGACTTCGATGGAGTAGGGCTGTGAGAGGGTCTCATCCGCTTCGAAGCCCAGGACGGTGACGTCGTCCGCCGTGTGCGGCCCGAGCTGGAAGTCGAATTCCGTCTGGTTCGCCAGCAGCGCAGCATTCGCGATCATTGTATCTCCCGCGCCACGGAAGCCCCCGGGGTCACCAGACACCTGCGCAGAAAGCAGGGGTGATCGCCTGACAAATTAGAAACACGCGGCGGCCCGGGTCCGCAAGTGCTTGCGGGATCAAAAAAAGCATTTCTTCACGAAGGGTCCTGGTTGTCCCTGGCCCTGGTATGGTGTTGTGCAAGGACGGGGGCCATGGATCGCGGTGCGACATGGATGCGGGGGCCCACGCCAGCAATACCCTCCGGGAGCGCGATGAAACGAAGGATCCTCCTGTGCCAGCTGCAAGTGCTGTCGCTCGTCCTGGCCTCGGCCACGACCCTTGCCCAGACGCCGCTGCCCGGCATCGAGCTGGAGCGGCTGGAGCTGAACCCTGGCGCGGAGGGTTCACTCGTCGTGAGTCTGGGACAGCTTCTCCCAGCCGGTCAATATCGGGCGACCGTGGCCATGCAGTACGCACACGATCCCCTCCTATTTGAACGGGATGGTGAGGCTTTCCGGGTTGTCGGGAGTCGGGCGACGACACATCTGGCTGTAGCGTATTCCGTTACAAATTGGCTTCAGTTCGGCCTTCAGCTTCCGGTGGTCGCGTTCCAGAGCGGCTCGGATCTGGCGGGTGAGAACATCACGCGGCCCGCGAGCTTCGCGCTGGGGACGCCTTCGGCCAGTGCGCGGGTGGGGATCCTCACGCAAGACAATGAAGGGGGCGTGGATCTGGCGTTGGAGATGGGGGTGGGATTGCCGGTCGGCAGTCGGGAGGGGCTCACGCGGGACGACGCGCTCCGGCTGGCGCCCCGGCTGATGGTGGGGCGGCACTTCGGGTTCCTGCGGGGAGGGCTGGAGGTCGGGTTCCTGAGCCGGCCGCAGCAGGCGCTCACGCAGCGGCCGGGCATCCTGGTGGACGAGGTGGGCAACGAGCTGAGGATCGGCGCGGCGCTCGCGACCACCGGACGGCGGCTGCGCTGGGAGCTGAACGTGCGGGGCATGGTGCCGCTGACGGAGCAGCCCGGGGCGGTGGAACTGCTGCCGGGGGCGCGCTACCTGGTGAAGCCGTCCTTCGAGCTGTTCGCGCTCGGGGGCGTGGGCGTGGGCAGCGCGCCGGGCACGCCGCTCTTCCGGTTGATGGTGGGTGGAGCCTTCGGTGACGTGACGCCGGAGCGCGGGCCGGGCGAGTCCTCCGTCAACTGCGAGCCGGGGCTGCCGCACACGATTGAAGAGTGCCCGGAGATGGACGAGGACCACGATGGGGTGCGCAACGGCCTGGACCGCTGTCCGATGGTGCCCGGCACGCTGGAGCGCAACGGCTGCGAGAAGATGGACACGGACTCCGACGGTCTGGAGGACGCGCTGGACATGTGCCCGGTGGAGCCCGGTCCGGCTTCCAGCCAGGGCTGCCCGCTGCGCGACACGGACAAGGACGGCACGGAGGACGACTCGGACACGTGTCCGAACGAAGCGGGGCCCCCTGAGAACCAGGGCTGCCCGGTGCGCGACGCGGACAAGGACGGGCTCGACAACGACAAGGACGCGTGCCCGAACGAGGCGGGCCCCGTCGAGCGCGACGGCTGCCCGGAGACGGACACGGACAAGGACGGCGTGCCCAACCGCATCGACAGCTGCGCCAACGAGGCCGGCCCCTACGACAACCTGGGCTGCCCGCAGCACATCTACCCGCTGGTGGTGCTCCACCCGACGCGGTTGGAGGCGCGCGGGAAGATCTACTTCGAGCCCGCGCAGACGCGCGTCAGCTCGCGCTCCAACCCGGTGCTTGACTGGGTGGCGCAGGTCATCCTGGAGCACCCGGAGTTCCCGCTCATCGCGGTGGGTGCGCACACCGACGACCGGGGCCTGCCGGAGGCGAACCGCCAGTTGTCGCAGGGGCGTGCGGCGGCGGTGCGCCAGTACCTGATCAGCAAGAAGGTCCCGCCCGAGCGCCTCGCGGCCTACGGGTACGGACAGGATCGTCCCATCGACAGCAACCTGACCTCCGTCGGCCGGGAGAACAACCGCCGCGTGGAGTTCCTGATCGTCGACCCGCAGGCGGAGAAGCCAGTGAGCCCCCGGCGTGAGCCCGGCTCCGGAGAGACCCGATGATGAAGCCCTCGATGCTCAAGGCGCTGGTGGTGGGCGTGGTGCTGGTGGGGACCGCCGTGCTGGCCACGCCGGACCTGTTCTTCCTCGGATTCGGAGGCATCCACCACACCGCGCGGGGCCCGGACAGCGTGATCAATGACTATGCCCAGGTGACGCGTGCGGTCGCCGCGGGCGGCAGCCGGATCCCCGTGGGTTCCGTCCGAGGCTTCGGGGGGGGAGATCTGGTGTTGGTGATCCAGATGCAGGGCGTTGATTCGTCGCTGCAGGGGACCAACCCGGCGTCCATCGATCTCTCCGGAGGCCCGGTGGGGAACTGGGAACTGGCACGGGTCGACCGGGTTCACTATGGCCAGGAGGCGGAGCTGATGTTGAGGGCGCCCCTGCTCCATGCGTATGCGGGGACCGTCACCCAGGTGGTCCGCGTCCCGGAGTACGAGGACGTCCTCATTCCCAAGGGGACGAGCCTCGTCGCCCGCGAGTGGGATGGCAGCACGGGAGGGGTCCTGGCGTTCCTGGCGCGGGGGACGGTGACGAACAACGGGTTGATCGACGCCAGCGGCAAGGGCTTTCGCGGGGGCGTCTTCGTTCCGGGGCGCGACGACGCGACGGGTTGCACCGACCTGGAGCGGTCATCGATGGGGGCTGGACCCTGGCAGGGCGAGGGGGTGGATCCCCTCCGCTACGGCGACCTGGAGTTCGGATGGATTCCTTCCGCCAACGGTGGCGGTGGCGGTGTGTGCCGGCAGTCCGGAGGCGGCGGAGG
>NZ_RAWI01000998.1 GCF_003612125.1 Corallococcus praedator | reverse complement strand
GGCAGAACCCGACGTCTCGAGCGACCTGCCGCCCTGCCCGGTCGACGCCATCGACACCGCCACCGGCACCACCGAGGTCACCCTCTGGTACCAGCTCAGCGGCAACGCCGACGACGTCCTGAAGGCCATGGTGGCCGACTACAACGCCTCCCAGACCAAGGTGAAGGTGACCGCTGAAGAGCAGGGCGCGTCGTACGACGAGCTCCTGAACAAGTACACCCAGGCCATCCCCAGCAGCGACCTGCCCGACATCGTCGTCGCCGAGGACACCAACACCCAGTTCCTGATCGACTCGGGCACGGTGCTCCCGGCCCAGGCGTGCTTCGACGCCGCCGGGGTCTCCACCGACCAGTTCAACCCCGCCTCGGTCAACCACTACTCGACCGACGGCGCCCTCTGGCCCGGCACGGTGAGCACGTCCGATCTGCTCACCTACTACAACAAGAACCACCT
>NZ_RAWI01000997.1 GCF_003612125.1 Corallococcus praedator | reverse complement strand
CCCTAAATCGAGATTATTATTAAGTTAACGGTACCCTCAAATTCTCGACAAAACCGCCCATTTTAGTAACCTGTAACTCCACTCTGCTCGCTTGGCGACGTAGAAGCCGAAACATATCAGTAACGCGGAAAATGCAGCGAACGCGGCTACGCCATGAATTTTCCAGTTGCTGTAGCAGGTAATTAGGAAGAGGACGACCGAGAACGTCCTGAAGAATTTTTGTGTTCCCTCGAGCCGATCCAATTCGATCGATGCCGCGGGGCACGTCCGCCTGAGTTGGTCTCCCCAAAAACTCTTGTTGCTCCATAGTGCAGGTAGCTTTGAGCCCGGTAAAGCAGCCTCAATAGCTCTATTCTTGGCGTCGGTGGCAAGGATGTTAAAACAGGCAAAGCGTTCCCGCCGCGTTCCACGGACGAGCCAAGGTTCCAAAAGATCGTAGATGAAGTCCAAGGC
>NZ_RAWI01000996.1 GCF_003612125.1 Corallococcus praedator | reverse complement strand
CTAGTCAGGAGTATGCCTCGAAGTCGCGGATCGTGTGGTCTGCATTTCAATGCAGCTACTATGCTGAAGTGATGGGAAACGTGCAGGAACAGGAGCGGCTATTCACCCTTGGGTATCAAGCAGGAGGCGATTTCCTTGCAGACTTGGAGACCGCCCAGATCGAAGAAGGTGATCTATGTGTTCCATCCCGGATGATCACATAGACCCTCGGAGGTCCGCGTTCTTCCTGGCAAGATTGGTTCTGGGGGACATTCGGGACGGGGTGCGGCCATGCTGATCCATCTTCACAAGCAGGCGACGACGACGCCCAAGGTGCGGGCGGCGATCCAGGCGAGCGACGAGCCTGCGTCGGCGCTGGCGGAACGGTTCGGGACGACTGAGCAGACGGTGTATGAATGGCGGCATCGTGAGAGCGTTCATGACCGCAGTCATACGCCGCACCGGCTGCAGACC
>NZ_RAWI01000995.1 GCF_003612125.1 Corallococcus praedator | reverse complement strand
ATCCAGGAAGGAACACTGTGGTCCATGCCAATCACATCCTTGCTCCTGCAGACGGTAAAGTAGTAGTTATAGAAGATACTGTAGAAACGGAATATTTTAAAGAGCCTAGAAAACAGATCTCCATATTTATGTCACCTTTCAATGTGCACGTGAATAGAAACCCGATCTCTGGTGTGGTGTCTTTCTTCAAGTACCATCCTGGCAAGTATTTGCTGGCTTGGGATCCAAAATCGAGTACTGAAAATGAGAGAACTACAGTGGTTGTAAAAGCCCAAAATGGTTCCGAGATTCTTTTTAGGCAGATTGCGGGCTTTTTGGCCAGGAGGATCGTCTGGTATGTAAAGGAAGGCCAACCGGTGGTTCAAGGCAAGGAATTTGGTTTTATTAAATTTGGATCAAGAGTAGATGTGTTTGTACCGATAGGTACCAAGATCAATGTGAAGATCGGTGAGAG
>NZ_RAWI01000994.1 GCF_003612125.1 Corallococcus praedator | reverse complement strand
CACTTAGAGGAGCTTGCTTAATGGCATCTGGGTAAACATACTGAGTCAGCGCCACTTCACTCGGCGTTGCATGAGAACCTTCCTGATCGCCGTACAGCTCTTTTGCCAGTCGATACACAGAACCACACATATACCAGTTGCTCACCTGACACTGCACTTGCTCTGCATTGGGCACATTTAGATCAACTAACGTGGCATAAACCTCAGAGAACGCTGCCTTGAGTGTTGCGACATTGCCTCCGTGCCCATTGATCAAGAAAAAGCGTGTAAAGCCTGCACGTGCCAGGCAGGTAATATAGTCCCGAATGAGCAAAATCAACGTACTGGGTCGGAGGCTCATACTGCCTGGAAAGGCTGTGTGGTGTAGCGCCATGCCAACATTGATGGTGGGGGCCACCAGTGCCTGAGTCGCTTCACCAACCCCACGCGCGATCGCCTCTGCACAAATGGCATC
>NZ_RAWI01000993.1 GCF_003612125.1 Corallococcus praedator | reverse complement strand
ATTCAGACAGCCATGTTTAGGGTTGCCCCATTCGGAAACTCCCGGATCAATGCTTGCTTCCAACTCCCCGGGACATATCGTCGGTAACCACGTCCTTCTTCGCCTCTGTGTGCCTAGGTATCCACCATCAGCCCTTTGTAACTTGACCACTTTTTCGCAAACTTACATTGGTGTCTGTATTGAATTAATCTCAAGCTTTATCCATTCAGTATCGAATTACTTCTCTACTTCTTGGCTATCACTCGAAACTAACGTTTCTACCTGACATTTTCTCTATGCAGTTTTCAAGGTTCTTTGCTGAATCTAAATCCAGCAGATACTCTTGCCGAAACAAGATGCATTGCTAGAATTATCTTCCGATATATCGGTTCATCTCAGACAGATGCTTTGATAGCTTTCGCTACTTTTGCATCTTATCTCAGTGGAGGTTAACGGACTCGAACCGTTGACATCC
>NZ_RAWI01000992.1 GCF_003612125.1 Corallococcus praedator | reverse complement strand
ATAGCAAGCAAATGAAAGTGATACATACTCGTTTTTTAGCTCTATTTTGAGTTGCTTTTCCAAAAAACCGATCGGCTTCGCGCCGTTTCTCGCAACGGCGAGCGGCAAAGAGCGGCAAAGAGCCGCGTGATCTCGACATGGCTCAAAGAGCCGGACAAGTTGGACAGGTCGGAGTCTCAGCCGCGTGAAGTTGACCGCTGGCATGTTCTCGCGGTTGGCGATTGCCTGTTTGGGGGGTAGCGCGATCGCGGCTTCATCTGGGCGGCGATCGTCTAACGCGCTCAGTCTGCCCGGATTTCCCCGCCTCAGTCGGGCACAGCAGCCGTCATCGCTGCGTCCAACCTACATCGAAAACAGGAACCAACTCGATCGCTTGGCGCAAGGCTTCGACCTGCGCGGGTTCAAGGCGCTTCCAGGTTGCCCAATTGATTTCATACTGTTGGCCGTTCCAAGC
>NZ_RAWI01000991.1 GCF_003612125.1 Corallococcus praedator | reverse complement strand
CAAGGTGAACTCTGCAGCCAACATCGAGTTTCATGCCCGTATCATTGCAGAGTATGCCATGAAAAGGGCCTTGATCGCCGTAGGGTCCGATATAGAAAGGTTTGCTTTTGAAGATTCCACGGATGTGTTCATGCTCATGGACAAACTGCAACAGGATTTATTTAGTATTTCAGAGAAGAGCATCAGGAGGAATTATGCCTCCATGGCGAGCATCATGACGCAGGCTTTGACTGAACTGGACGCTAGGAAAAACCATGTGGATGGTCTCACGGGTGTGCCAAGTGGCTTTACGGAATTGGATAAACTCACCAACGGCTGGCAGAAGAGCGATCTGATCATCGTGGCGGCCCGTCCAGGTATGGGTAAGACAGCTTTTGTGGTGTCTGCGGCCAGAAACGCCGCGGTAGAGTTTAACAAGGGCGTGGCTATATTCTCTTTGGAGATGGCCTCGGTAC
>NZ_RAWI01000990.1 GCF_003612125.1 Corallococcus praedator | reverse complement strand
CGCCTGGGAATTACTCAACTCAACCACTCCATTTCCGTTGAGTAACGCATCACGGTAGACCTTCCGGTCGCGGATGATGGTGTCCGCCAGTTCGAGCTGATCGAACTGGCTTAGCGCCTCGCGCGCGTCGTCCACCTCTCGAATCGTCGGATTGGACGGCGCCATCGACAGCACCGCGAAGGCCTTCAGGTCGGGATTCAGGCCTCGGGCCAAGCTGACTAGTTCGTTGACCTTCGGCAGCGTCTCCAGATCGGCCTGGCTGGCGCGGGTAGGCACCAGCAACAGGTTGGAAACAGCCATTGCCGACCGCATTTCGCGGGAATCGCGGCCGCCGGCGTCTACCACAATCACCTGGTAGCGCCGCGATAAATCGCGCAGCGTCGCCGCGACATCGCCCGTCCGCTGGATACACGGCACCGCTGGGCCGATACCCGCTTCGTCGCGTCGTTCGGAAA
>NZ_RAWI01000989.1 GCF_003612125.1 Corallococcus praedator | reverse complement strand
AGCGCACGCTGCATCAGGAGCAAATCGCGCAAACTGGATGGTAGCGGGTACCCCAGATTAAACGCCCGTATGCGCCGTCCGTCCGGCATGGTCGTGGCACGCCCGTTCAAACAGGCCGCCATGGTTTGATCCCACTGCACGCCATAGCCCCACGTTGGCGAAGCGCCGAATATGCCGACGCGAAAATCGCGTGGGTCGGGTGGGGCGTTGATCTCATGCGCGGCGAACATCTCATCCAGATTCAAAGCACTGACGCCCGGCTGATCGCCTTCCACAAAGCCGAAGCGGGCACGGTAAGGCACCAGCGAGCCGTATACACTGACTTTGCCGAGAAATTGCATGGGCTGCGCCAGTGCATAAATAACTGACGTTACGCAGGAGAGGGTAGAGGTAAGGGAAAAAGGCGGTGAGACTTTGAGCATGAACGACAAAGAACTACTCGACCTATACACGGA
>NZ_RAWI01000098.1 GCF_003612125.1 Corallococcus praedator | reverse complement strand
CGTGGGGGGTTGGGTTGATGGTCTTCACGGCAGGTCAAACAGGCTGCCGCCGCGTGGTTCATGAAGATCGCTTCAACGACATCCTTCCTGGGTGCCGCGCTCTTCCGACGGTCAGCTCTCCGTGCGACTGCCCTCCCTCGGCGTTGCGAGATGAGTTCTGTCCGATTGAGGGTCAGGCCCCCTTCGTCGCTACTGCCTGCACTGCTCGTCCTGCCGTGATTTCGTCGGCGGGAAGCAGGGCTGACGCCGCTGCCAGTCGCGAACTGGATTCGAGTGTCGTGCTTGATGGCGACCGTCCAGAATGGACCGTCAACTCGGAGATTCCTCCATGGCCATGCAATAAGAGGCGCGCGTCCTGGAAGAGGCGCTTCCTGGAGGTCCATGTCAGTTCCGGAGACTGCAGCGTCTCCGTGGCGCCGCCCGATGACAGTGGTCGCTGTCCGGTTGTCTGGCGTGAGTCAGAGCAGTTGATAGGTGACGTGGGGGTGCCACCGACCGACCTTGTCTACGCGCTCAATCCCGATAAGGACGTGCTCATGTGTGGACGTTGGTGGCGCTGCGGGTGTGATGAAGAGCGGCCCTGAGTGGGCAGGCACAGGATGTTCTTTGGGGGGCGGAGCTCGTCGGTCGGGCCCATACCGCAGGTACCCATGCTCCTGTCCTGCGCGCCCCGTCGATGCCGTGTCAGCCTCGCGTCTTACGGGGCCTGCCGACCGGGGCCACCCGGGCCTACTCCCGAGGAGGGATAGGGTTCTTCCCCGACCCGGCCCCGTGCTAAAACGGGGATGTCCATGGAAGGCCGACTGCTGCTGAAGAACTGTGCCGTGTTCCGTGCGGACGGTCGCGTCCGCCACGGCATGGCCGTCGTGGTCGAAGAGGGCCTCATCCGCCGCGTCGCCCCGGACGCCGAGGTGCCCGTGCTCCCCGGTGACTGGGAGGTCGCGTGTCGCGGCCGGCTCGTCGCCCCCGGCCTCGTGGACTGTCACTCGCACCTGGTCAACGGCCAGCTGCTTCCGCCCAACGGCGACTTCCTCCTGCGCCAGCCCCGCTCGCGCCTGGAGCGGATGCGCCAGGTGGCCAACCTCCTCATGGCCGAGGACGTTGAGATCCTCACCCGCTTCGCCGCCGCGCGCGCCCTCCTCGATGGCGTCACGCTCGTCGTCGACCACCTGTCCTGTCCCACCGACGTCTCCGGCGGCCTGGACGCCCAGGCCCGCGCCGCCGACGCGCTGGGGCTGCGCCTGGTCACGTCCCACTCCACCCACAGCCTGGATGGGCCCGCCCAGGCCGACGCCCAGGCGGACGCCAACGCGGACTTCGTGCGCCGCCACCGCGACCACCCCCGGGTGCGCGGGGCGCTGGGCTTCCATGCGTCGTACACGTGCGAGGACTTGCTGTTGTCCCGCATCTCCCGCCTGCGCGAGGAGCTGAACGCGCCCCTCGTCTTCCACCTCGCGGAGAGCGAGGACGACCTCTCCGCCACCTACGCCGCGCACGGCCGCCGCGTCGTGCCCCGCCTGGATGCGCTGGGCCTCCTGGGCCCCTTCGCCATCGCTGGCTATCCGCGCGCCGTGGAACGCGCTGAAGCCGAACGGCTGGCCGCCTCCGGCACCTTCGTCGCCCTTACGCCCCGCGCCACCCGCTCATTCGAGCGCGTGGGCGAGTCCGCGGAAGGCCCGCTGTCCAGCCTCCACCTCGTGGGCCTGGGCACCGGTGGCCATGGCACCCTCCAGGAGGAGCTGAGCGCGGCGCTCACCGGCATGCTGCATCTGGCCCGCTCCGGCCGGATGCCGGACCTGGACGACTCGCTGGCGCACCTGTTCGTCAGCGGCCCCGCGGAGCTGTGCACCCGCCTGTATGGCCGTCCCTCCGGCGGCGTGGACGAAGGCAGCATCGCGGACCTCGTCGTCTACGACGCCATCCCCGCCGCCGACCCGGAGACCGGCTACTCGCCCTTCCTCCTGGGACAGCTCGTGCCCTCGCGCGTGGCCTGGACGCTGGTCAACGGCCGGGTCTGCGTGCGCGAAGGCCAGTTGCTGGGCAGCGACTACGTGGACCTGGCCCGGGACGCCGCCGCCGCCCTGGCCCGCGTCTGGTCCCGCGCGCGGCTGGGCACGTAGGGTAGAAGGGGCGCGTGAGTGCCCTGCCTCCCCGCCTCGTGGACACCCTTCGCGCCGCCCGCGCTCGCCGGGGTGCGCTGCTCTCCGACGCTTCCACCACCGCCTTCCGCCTGCTGAACGGCGCCGCGGACGGCGTGCCCGAAGTCACCGCGGATGTCTTCGGTGACGTCGTCGTCGTCAGCCTCTACCGCGACCTGTCCGACGCGGAGGAGACCTCACTCCTCGACGCCGCCGTCACCGCCTGGACACCCCGGAGCGTCTACCTGAAGCGCCGCCCCCGCGAGGCCCGCGTGCTCGCCAACGTGGCGAAGGACGCGCTCGCTCCGGAGGCCGCCGCCCGGGGGGAGCCGGCGGAGGACTTCGTCGCGAAGGAGAGCGGCCTGGGCTTCCACATCCGCCCGGGGCAGGGCCTCTCCGTGGGCCTCTACCTGGACATGCGCGACACCCGCGCGTGGCTCAAGTCCCAGGCCCGGGGCCTCACCGTGCTCAACCTCTTCGCGTACACCTGCGGCTTCGGGGTCGCCGCGACGGCGGGTGGCGCGAAGCGCGTGCTCAACCTGGACGCCAGCCGCCGCGTGCTCGAATGGGGCGAGGAGAACGCGCGCCTCAACGGCCAGGGCGTGGACCGCTACGACTACGTGGCCGGTGATGTCTTCGATTGGCTCCAGCGCCTCGCCAAGAAGGGCGAGTCCTTCGACGTCGTGGTGGCGGACCCTCCCTCCTTCTCGAACACCAAGACGAACCGCTTCTCCGCCGCGCGCGACTACTCCCGGCTGGCGGAAATTGCCGCGCGGGTGGTGGCCCCCGGCGGTCGGTTGGTTGCCTGCTGCAACCTCGCGGGCCTGCCCGTGCGCCGGTTCGAAGCCATGGTGCTCGAGGGAGTGACGCGGGCTGGCAGGGCAGGGCGGACGGTGGGGTCGCTCGGTCCCTCGGGGCTCGACTTTCCAACACCTCCCGGCGAGGAGCCGGCGCTCAAGGTGCACGTCGTCCAACTTCGTTAGCGCCTCCGGGCGCGGCGCGGCTACATTGCCGGCATGGCTCCCGCTGCCTCCGCGCCCCCGCGCGACGCCGTCCGCTTCGGCAACTACAAGCTCATCGACCGGATCGCCGTGGGGGGCATGGCGGAGATCTTCCTCGCGCACCAGGTGGACTCGCGCGGTGACGAGACGCCCATCGTCATCAAGCGCATCCGTCCCCACCTGTCCAAGCACGCCGCCTTCGTGAAGATGTTCCTCAACGAGGCGCGGCTGGCGTCCCAGCTCAACCACCCCAACATCGTGCAGATCCACGACCTGGGGAAGATCGTCGACAGCTACTTCATCGCCATGGAGTACGTGTCCGGCCGCGACATGCGCCGCATCGTGCCCAAGGCGGAGGCCATGGGGATTCCCTTCCCCCTGGTGTACGCGCTGAAGATCGCCTCCTGCGTCTGCGCGGGCCTGCACTACGCGCACCAGAAGAAGGACCTGCACGGCAACCCGCTCAACATCGTCCACCGCGACGTGACGCCGGAGAACATCGTCGTCGCCTTCGACGGCTCGGTGAAGGTGCTCGACTTCGGCATCGCCAAGGCCGCCAACCAGGTGGAGGAGACGCGCTCCGGCGAAATCAAGGGCAAGCTCAGCTACATGAGCCCGGAGCAGTGCCTGGGCCGGCCGCTGGACTGCCGCAGCGACATCTTCTCGCTGGGCACCGTCCTCTACGAGTGGCTCACCGGCTTCAAGCTCTTCACCGGCGAGTCCGACGTCGCCGTGATGCGCAGCATCACCGAAGCGAAGATCTACGCGCCGTCCTACTTCCGCGAGGACCTGCCGGAGCGCGTGGAGGCCATCCTGATGCGCGCGCTCGCCCGCGACCGTGAGCGCCGGTACGCGACGGCCGCGGACATGCAGCGCGACCTGGACGCCTTCCTGGACGCGTACGACTTCACGCCCACGCCGCTGCACCTGGCCAACTTCGTCAAGCAGCTCTTCGAGGACGAGCGCTCGCAGGAACTGCGCCGCGTCTCCACCCGCCAGTCCTCCGCGCCCACCTCCGAGGAAGCACTGGAGTTGGCGGAGGTGGTGGCGTCCGTGGACGGCCCGCCCACGGAGGCGATGCGCCTGGATGACAGCTCCAGCACGGAGCCGCGCCTGCTCGCGCTCCCCCTGGACCCCGTGCTGTACGAGAAGCTGGAGGCGCAGGCGCGCAAGGCCGGGGTCAGCACCGCGAAGCTGGTGGCGGACCTCCTGGAGGGCTGGCTGAAAACGCGCTGAAGCAGCGCGTCCCGGTCTTCACGTCATGCCCCGGCTGAAGTTGACGCTCGAATACGACGGCACCCGTTACGTGGGCTGGCAGGTGCAGCCCAACGGCCCGTCCATCCAGTCCACGCTCCAGGACGCGCTCCACAAGCTCCTGGATGAGCGCGTGTTCGTGGCCTCCGCGGGCCGCACCGACTCCGGCGTGCACGCCACGGGGCAGGTGGCGTGCTTCGAC
Source organism: Corallococcus praedator (assembly GCF_003612125.1). Lineage (GTDB taxonomy): Bacteria > Myxococcota > Myxococcia > Myxococcales > Myxococcaceae > Corallococcus > Corallococcus praedator. Next base: position 21,331 of record NZ_RAWI01000098.1, on the reverse strand, counting down.
GCCGGGCGCGTGCTGCCGCTGAAGGCCTACACCATGGGCCTCAACGGCATCCTTCCGCCGGACATCGCGGTGGTGGGCGCGGAGGAGGTGTCCCCGGACTTCGATCCGCGTCGCTGGTCGCGCGGCAAGCGCTACCGCTACCGGCTGAGCAACCGGCGCATGCGCTCGCCGCTGCTGCGCACGACGCACTGGGAGCTGTTCGCCCCGCTGGACGTGGAGGCCATGCGCCGCGCGTCACAGGCCCTGCTGGGCCGGCACGACTTCTCCGCGTTCCGCGCCGCGGACTGCCAGGCGAAGCACGCGGTGCGCGAGGTGCGGCAGGTGCGCGTGGAGGGCACGTCCGGCGACGCGGTGTCCGTCGTCGTGGAGGGCACCGCGTTCCTCAAGCACATGGTGCGCAACCTGGTGGGCACGCTGGTGGAGGTGGGCAAGGGACGCCGCCCCGAGGCCTGGGTGGCCCAGGTGCTGGCGTCGCGCAACCGGAAGCTGGCGGGGGCCACCGCGCCGCCGCAGGGGCTGGTGCTGGAGGAGGTCTTCTACGGCGATGGCCCGCCCCCTCGCTCGGCGGGGGACGCGGCCGTCTTGGAAGAGGACGAGGGGTGAGAGTGCGCTAGGCTTTCGGGCCGTGAGCCCCAAACCCGGTGTCCTCGAGCCGTTGCGCGTCCGCATCCGTCGCTTCCAGTTCATCGTCGGACTGGGGTTCCTGTCGCTCGTGCTGGGCGCGATGCTCAGCGTGTCGCTGATGGCCCGCCTGAAGGGGCTGGTGGGCGCGCTGCCCGCCCAGTTCCTCCAGCTCGTCGTGGCGGTCGTGCTGCAGGATCTGTGGGTGCTGGGCGTGCTGCCGGCCCTCTGCTACGTCGGCGCGCGCATCGTGCCGCTGCGTCCGTGGAGCACGGCGCTGGGCTCCGCTGCGACCGGTGGCGTCTTCGTCGTCGCGCTCAGCTTCGTGAGCGACGGCGGGGATGTGCTGACGGAAGGGTGGGGGCTCGCGTCGGTGCTGCGCCTCGCGACCTTCGCGGGCGGCATCCTGCTCAGCGCCCAGGCCATCCGCGCGGGGCGGACCGCCGCCGAGCGGGGCTCCTCCGCCGCCCAGGTGAAGGCCGTGGCGCGTCAGTCGGAGTACGACGAGTTCCTCAAGGCCGCGGAGGCCGACGGTGCGCGCATGGAGCAGCGCGACCAGGCCGCCGCCGCTGCTGCCGCTACCGCGCCCGCCACGTCCCCGGCCACGCCCGAGGGGCAGGACTCCCCCCCGGGCGAAGCACCGAAGACGCCCGCGGCCTGAGGGCCGCGGGTCCAGCAGGGACTACGGGTAGCAGGCCGCCTGACGCAGGCCGGTGTCCTCGTCGAAGCCCAGCGCGACGTTGAAGTTCTGCAGCGCCTGCCCGGCCATGCCCTTCACCAGGTTGTCCAGCGCGGCCATCACCGCCACGGAGCGGCCCTTGGTCGCCACGGAGATGTCGCAGAAGTTGCTGCCGGTGACGGCCGCGACGCGCGGCGTGCCCTCCACGATGCGCACGAACTTCGAGCCCTCGTAGTAACGGCGGTACTTCTCCGTCAGCGACTGCGTCACCACCGCGCCGCCGTGCTCCGGCCACTCGAACTGCACGGTGGCGAAGATGCCGCGCACCATGGGCGCCGAGTGCGGCACGAAGGCCAGCCGGTGCCGGGACGCCCCGTGCGCCACCAGCATCACCTCCACCTCCGCCTCGTGCTGGTGCTCCAGCGGCTTGTACGCGCGGAAGTCGTGCGCACGCGTCGGGTGGTGCGTGCCCTCACCCGGCAGCGAACCGGAGCCGGACGAGCCCGTCACGCCCGACACGGCCAAGAGGCCCAGGCCCGGCGTGGCCGCGATGGGCAAGAGCGCCAACTGCACCGCCGTGGCGAAGCAGCCCGGATTGGCGATGCGCCGGGCCGTCTTCACCTGCTCGCGCTTCCACTCGGTGAGCCCGTAGGTGAACGTGCCCAAGAGCTCCGGCGCGGGGTGCGGCCGGCCGTAGGCGCCCGCGTAGCGCCCCGGGTGGTCCAGGCGGAAGTCGGACGACAGGTCCACGAGCAGCATCCGGTCCGTGAGGCCCGCGTCCGCCCACTGCTTCTCCAGCCCCGCGAACTGCGACGCCAGCTCCCCGTGCCCCAGCGCGCTGAACACCACCGGGCGCGGCGAGTCCGCGAGCCAGCGCCAGTCCGGCTCCGCCTCGAAGCGGCCGTCCACCAGCCCGCGCAGGTGCGGGTGCACCTTGTGGATGGGCGAGCCGGCGTGGTGCCGGGACACCGCGCGGATGCCGGCCGCGCCGGGATGCCCGGAGAGGAGTCGCAACAGCTCGCCTCCGCCAAAACCGGAGGCTCCCAGGATGTAGATGTGCGCAGGCGTCGTCATGACTTCCTCCCCGCGCCCAGCCGGGGCGCGAGCTTCTCCACGATGAGATTTCCCAGGGCATTCGGATCCGCGCGCGCGTTGCGCGCCGGCAACCCCACCACCTGCTCCACGAAGCGCACGCCCACCGCGTTGTCCGTCGCGGGCCCGGCCACCATGTCCATCTCGATGCCGTACACCTCGCGCAGGTGCCGCACGCCTCCGGCCGCGCCGACCGGGTCGTTGGCGCAGAGGATGAACGCGCCGCCCAGCGCCTTGAGCTCCGGATCCGCCAGGATGGCCTGCACGCCGTACTCACCCATGATGCCGTCGCCCGTCTCCGCGACGATGACGTCCACGTCCTGGGCCGCCATCTCCGAGAACACGATGCGCGCGACCTTGGACGCCGTGCGCGCGCCGGTGCAGACGATGCCCGCGTCGGTGAAGTCCATCACCACGTCCGCGCCGCTGTCCTGCATGGCCAGGGTGTCGCGCATCAGCGACACGCCGGTGAGCTTGGCGCCGCCCACGCGGTAGCCCGCCTGGGACAGCTTGCGCACCACGACGCTGGCCGCGTACGTCTTGCCCGCGTTCATGCACGTGCCCACCACGTAGACCACCGGACACGTCACCGCCCGCGACGTGCCCTTGAGCGCGCCCGCGGAGACGTGCGCGTGCACGCCCGCTCGGGACTGGAACTCCGGGAACGTCAGCACCTGGCCCAGGACTTCCGCCTCGAAGGGCGCGCCCACGCCGGGGTTGTGCGACGTGCACTTCCCGATGACGCCGCCCATGTTGAGGATGTGGAGCCGGTCGCCCACCGTGACGGACGTGGGCACCACGCCCTCGTAGCCGTGCAGGGCGTTGCGGTGGCCCAGCGCGCCCACGACGATGTCGCCCGCGTGCAGCGTGACGAGCCGGCCGTTCACGTCCTCCAACTGGTTGTAGACGGTCTTCTCCCCGTGGATGCGGACCGCGATGACCGCGCCCTCCTCGCACTTCACCTCGTCCGCGAGGTGCACCGTGCGGCCCACCTGGAGGTTGCGAGTGACACTGCCCACCTTGTCGACCTGGATCTTCATGTCACTTGGCTTTCTGCGAGAGCATCTGCGCGACACCGTAGAGTTTGGCGAACCCCGCCGCTTCCGTCCCCGTCCACAACACGTTGGCCTCTCCGTACGTCGCCACCTTCGCGTCCATCAGCGAGTGCGGCGAACGCACGCCTTCCACGACGTGGATGCGCGGGGTGAGCACCAGCTTCACCTCGCCCGTCACGCGGTCCTGCGAGGAGGCGAGGAACGCCTCCAGGTCCTTCACCACCGGGTCGAAGAAGTGCCCCTCGTGGAGCAGCGACCCGTACAGGTTGCCCAGCGTCTCCTTCCAGAAGAGCTGCTTGCCCGACAGCACCAGCTTCTCCAGCTCGCGGTGCGACGCGATGAGCAGGTGCGCCGCGGGCGCCTCGAAGCCCACGCGGCCCTTGATGCCCAGGATGGTGTCGCCCAGGTGCACGCCCCGGCCGATGCCGTACGTGCGCCCCAGCGCGTTCAGCTTCTCCACGATGGCCACCGCCGACAGCGCCTTGCCATCCAGCGCCACCGGCACGCCCTTCTCGTACGACACCACCAGCGGCAGCGGCTTCAGGTCGGTGGGGATGACGCCGCCGGGGAAGGCCGCCTCGGGCAGCGTGCTCCACGAGTCGAGCGTTTCGCTGCCGCCCACGGACGTGCCCCACATGCCCTCGTTGACCGAGTACGCGCCCAGCTTCGCGGGCAGGTGCACGCCCCGCTCCGCGAGGAAGTCCAGCTCCTGCTTGCGCGACAGCCCCAGGTCCCGGATGGGGGTGATGAGCTGGAGCGTGGGCGCGAGCGTGCGGAAGGCCACGTCGAAGCGGACCTGATCATTTCCCGCGCCGGTGCTGCCGTGGGCCACGGCCTGCACGCCCAGCTTCTCCGCCATGCGCACCGCTTCCACGGCCTGGCAGGCGCGCTCGGCGGAGACGCTCAGCGGATACACCTGGCCGCGCAGCACGTTGCCGGCGATGAGGAAGCGCAGGTAGCCCTGGAAGAGGGTGTCGCGCGCGTCCACCGTGTGGTGCGCCACCGCGCCCAGCTTCAGCGCCAGGGCCTGGATGCGCTCCAGCTGCTCGGGCGGAAAGCCGCCCGTGTCCACGGTGACGGTGGTGACGTCCCAGCCCTGCTCGCGCAGGTACACCGTGCAGAACGCGGTATCGAGGCCACCGGAGAACGCCAGCACCACGGACTTCTTGCTCATGCTCAGGACTCCTCTTCTTCAAAAAGGGATGGGAAAACTCAGGCGGCCCAGACGCGCTCGGCGGCCTGGGTCTGCTGCGCGTGGGTGCGCGTGAGCCACTCGCGCGCGTCCGCCAGTTCCTCGCGCGCGGTGGCGAGGCCCAGGTTGCCGGCGCCACCCAGGTGGGTGGCCGTCAGCGCGCCGCGGTCCGGCTGGAAGGTGCCGTCGTTCAACTGACGGCCCACCTCCCGGTACGCGTCGCGAAAGGGCAGGCCCTTGGCCACCAGGGCGTAGGCATGGTGGGCGGCGTAGAGCGAGTCGTCGCACGCCGCGCGGGCCTTGTCCGCGTTCACCTTCAGCGCGGGCACCAGCCGCGCCAGCACCTCCAGGAGCGCCTTCGTGCTGGCCAGCGCCTGGAAGGTGGGGCGCTTCAGCAACTGGAAGTCACGGTGGTAGCTGGACGGCAGACCGCCCGCCACCGCCTCCACCTGGTGCGCGAGGCCCCGGAGCTCGCGGCAGCGGCCTCGCGCCAGCTCCACGACGTCCGGGTTCTTCTTCTGGGGCATGATGGACGAGCCCGTGGTGAAGGCATCCGGCAGGGCCAGGAAGCCGAACTCGTCCATGCTGTAGAGCTGCACGTCCCACAGCCACTTCTCCAGAGTGCCCGCCACCGAGCACGCCCAGGTGAGCAGCGCCGCCTCATGCCGCCCCCGACTGTCCTGCGCGTCGATGGGGCTGCGTTGAACCCGAGTGAAACCAAGCAACCGCGCGACATATTCACGGTCGATGGGAAGCGGCACGCCGAAGCCCGCCGCCGCGCCCAGCGGACAGCGATCAATCCGGCCCCACACGCCCTTGAGCGCCTCCAGCTCCTCCAGCAGCCCTTCCGCGAACGCCATGCCCCACAGCCCGAAGGTGGACGGCATCGCGCGGCGCAGGTGCGTGTAGCCGGGCAGGGGCAGGTCCGCGTGGCCCTCCGCGAAGTCGAGGAACGTGCCGGCCAGCTCCGCCGTGCGCGCGCCCAGGGCGAGCAATTCCTCGCGCAGGTACAGGCGCAGGGCCAGCAGCACCTGGTCGTTTCGCGAACGCGCCAGGTGGATGCGCTTGCCCGCCTCACCCGTGCGCTCCACGAGCGCGGCCTCCAGCGCGGTGTGGCCGTCCTCCTGCTCCGGGCGGATGACGAAGCGGCCCGCGCGTGCCTCGGCGTGCAGGTCGTGCAAGGCGGCGACGAGCGACGTGGCGGCCTCCGGCGCCAGCAGGCCCACGTGCGCGAGCATGCGCGCGTGCGCGGCGCTGCCCAGCGCGTCGTGCGGCACGAGCGACAGGTCCACCACGGGGTCGTCGCCCACGGTGAAGGCGTGGATGGCCGAGTCCAGCGGCTGGCCCTTGCCCCACAATGTCTCAGCCACGCGCCACCTCCTCGGAATAGCCGTGCAGCAGTCGTCGATAGAACGCGAGCCCCGCCTCCAGCTCCACGCGCGTGAGGTACTCGTTCGCCTGGTGGCTGCGGAGCGTGTCGCCCGGCCCCACCTTCACCGCCGGCACGTCGCCCAGGAACGCCCAGTCGGACGTGGTGCTGGAGCCCACCGTTGCCTGTCCCGCCGCCGCCACCGCCGCGCGCACCAGCGGGTGCCCGGCGTCCGTGCCCTTGGGCAGGTAGCGCGCCGAGTGCACCACCACTTCACTCTCCAATGCCTTTCCCACGTCTTCGGCCACCTTCGCGTGGTCCATGCCCGGCGTGGTGCGCAGGTCCACGAAGAACTCGCACCGGTCCGGCACCTGGTTGCGCGCCAGGCCCCCCGACACCTGCGTCACCTGGGCCCGCGCCTCACCCAGCAGCGGGTGCGCGGGAAAGCGCAGCGCGGACACGGCCTGGATGTCCCGGGCCGCCTTGAGGATCGCGTTGTCGAGTCCACCCGTGTGCGCGTGCGCGACATGGCCGGACTTTCCGTGCGCGATGCAGCGGAGCAACAACATGCCCCGCTGCGCCGTGCAGGGCTTGAGCGACGTGGGCTCGCCCACGATGGCGGCGTCCAGCGGCCCCAGCGTGGAGAGCAGGGGCCCCAGGCCCTTGCCGCCCGTCTCCTCCTCGGCGGTGAGCGCGAAGACGTACTCCACACCCTGGGGCGCGCCTTCTTCCAGGAGCGCCTTCGCGGTGAGGAGCATGGCGGTGACGCAGCCCTTGGCGTCGTTGGCGCCCAGGCCGTAGAGGGTGTCGTCCTTCCACACGGCCTCGTGCGGCTCGGTGGTCCACCCGGCGCACGGCTTCACCGTGTCCAGGTGCGAGTTGACGAGCAGGCGCTTCGAGCCGCTGCCCACGCTGAACCAGACGTTGTTTTCCTGGCGGTGCACGCGGGCACCCCAGGACTCGGCCTGGCCGGCCACGAGGTCCGCGATGCGGGCCTCGTCACCGGAGACGCTGGGCGTCGCGACCAGCGCGGTGAGCAGCTCGGTGGGGTTCAACCCCTGGCCTCACCGTGCTTCACCGGGTGCTCGCGCACGACCATGGTCCCGCTGCCCTCGTTGGTGAAGACCTCCTCCAGGAGCGCGTCGGACTGCTTGCCGCTGACCAGGTGCACGCTGCCCACGCCGCCCACGAGCGCGTGGCGCATGGCGTGCGCCTTGGGACGCATGCCGCCCGTGAGCCGGCCTTCGGCCTCCAGCGATGCCAGGTCCGCCAGCGTGGCGAGGGAGATGATGGACGACGGGTCGGAGACGTCCTTCAAGAGGCCCGGCACCTCCACCATGAAGAAGAGCTTCTCGGCATGCAGCGCCGCCGCGATGGCCGCCGCCACGGTGTCCGCGTTGGTGTTGTAGACGGCGCCGTCCTGGCCTCCGGACAGCGGGGCGATGACGGGCACGTAGTCCGCGGAGCGCAGGTGCTCCACGACGCGCGTGTCCACCGACTCGATGTCGCCCACGAGGCCGTAGTCCACCATGCGGCCCTGCGTCTCACCGGGCTCGGTGACCATGACGGGCGGGCGGCGGCGCGCCTTGATGAGGCCCGCGTCCACGCCGGACAGGCCCACGGCGGGCACGCCCGCGGCCTGGAGGTCCGCGAGCAGGTCCGTGTGCAGCTTGCCCGCGAGCACCATCTTCGCCGCGTCCAGCACGGGCGCGGAGGTGATGCGGCGGCCGGCCGCCTTCTCGATGGGCAGGTGCAGCGCGTCGCAGAGCGCGTCCAGCTCCGGCCCGCCGCCGTGCACCACGACGGGGCGGATGGAGAAGGCCCACAGCAGGGCGATCTGCTCGCACGCCGTCTTGCGGGTGCGCGGGTCGCTCAGCACGGCGCCGCCCAGCTTCACCACGAAGGTCTTGCTGCGGAACTGCTTCACGTACTTCGCGGCATTGCGAAGTGCGGCGTACGGGTCGGGAGACAAGGGCACGGGGGACCTCTGGAAAGTCGAAAAGGGAGTGGAAGGGAAGGGCGGTCGGCGTGGGACTTCAGCCGCCGCGCATCCAGGCCAGGAGGGCGCGCTGCACGTGGTAGCGGTTGCCCGCCTCGTCCACGACGCGGCTGCTCGCGTGGTCCAACACCTCGTCAGAGACCTCCACGTTGCGCCGCACCGGCAGGCAGTGCAGGAACGCCGCGTCCTTGGAGGCCTTCGCCATGTGCCGCCGCGTGGGCATCCACCCGGAATACGACGCGAGCAGCGCCGCCACGTCCGCGGGCGAGTTCGCCGTCGCCGCGGTGGGACCCCAGGACTTCGCGTACACCGCGCGGCTGCCGACCAGCGCCTCGTCCTGGTCGTGCGTGTAGGTGATGCTGCCGCCGGTGGCCTTCGCGTACGCCTCCGCCTCCGCGCGCACGGCGGGGTGCAGGTCGAAGCCCGGAGGATGCGCCACGCGCACCTCGCAGCCCGCGGCCGCCGCGGACAGGAGGAAGGAGTTGGGCACCGCCTTGGGCAGCGGCTTGATGTGCGGCGCCCAGGTGAGCGTCACCGGGAGCTTCTTCGTGGTGCCGAACGTCTCGCGCAGCGTGAGCGCGTCCGCCAGGCCCTGGCAGGGGTGCTCGCGCGCGGACTCCATGCTCACCACCGGCACGGTGGCCCACTTGCGGAAGGCGTTGATGACGGGGTCGGCCTCGTCCTCCTCGTCACCGCCACCCTGGGAGAAGGTGCGGATGCCCAGCATGTCCACGAAGCGCGACAGCACCGGCGAGGCTTCCTTGATGTGCTCCGCACGGTCGGTGTTCATCACCGCGCCCGGGCGGTCCTCCAGCTTCCACACGCCGGAGCCCACGTCGAGCACGATGGCGTGCCCACCCGCGCGCAGCATCACCGCCTCGAAGGAGGTGCGCGTGCGCAGCGACGGATTGAAGAACACCATGCCCAGGATCTTCCCGGGGAACAGCGCCCCAGGGTCCTTCTGCTTCCACGCGGCCGCCTGCGAGAGGACCGCCTCGACGCCTTCCGGCCCCAGGTCCTGGATGCGGGTGACATGCTTCATGGGCTTCGTGCTCCCCCGGCCGCGCCGGATGGGTAGGGATCACTGAATATGCACAGAAATGCGTGCATATTCAGCAAGGAGGCGCGGATATTATGCAGAACGGCGCAGCGCGCAAGAACATTCTTGGGGATTTTCATGCGCCTTGCGTGCGTATTCAGCCGCATGCAAGGTGAAGGTGAATGAACCTGGACGACGCCATCCTTCAGCTCATCTCCCGGCAGGAGATCACCGATCAGGCCGTGCTGCAGGAGCAGTTGGAGGCGGCGGGGCACGCGCCCAGCCAGTCCACGCTGTCGCGGCGGCTCAAGAAGTTGAGCGTGCAGAAGGTGAACGGGCGCTATCAGCGCACGGAGGCGCCGCCGGTGGTCGCGGCCATCGCGCCGCGCGTGTCCATCATCGAGGCGCCGCCCAACATGCTGGTGCTGAAGACGGCGCCCGGTTACGCGCAGATCTTCGGGGTGGCGTTGGATCGCGAGGAGGTGGCGGGGCTTGCGGGCACGGTGGCGGGCGACGACACCATCTTCATCGCGGTGAGGGATCCGTCGCTGCTCCAGGCGGTGCGCGCGACGGTGGAGCAGCTCATCCTGCGCGGCCCGGCGTGAACGGAACGCGGCGCACGAGCTCCCACGGGCCTCCCAGGTAGCGCCAGAGGAGCAGGGCCGGCGCGTGCCCGTCGAAGGAGGCCCAGCCCGCGGAGAGCTCCGCGAAGGCGGCCGTCGCGTCCCCGGGCGGGGCCTTGTTCATCAGCGTGACGTGGGGCCGGAAGGGCTGACGGTCCTGCGGCGTGAGCCACTGCGCGAAGGCGCGGGACAGCTCGCGGTGGACGGCGCCCAGGCCCGGGGCGTCCACGTCCACCGCCACGCCGCCGCCCAGCCGGCGCAGCCTTCCGAAGTGGAGCGTGGGGGCCGCGCGTCCGGCGACGGCTTCGAGCGCGGCCTCCACGCTCGCGTGTTCGCGGGGAGGCAGGTGGTGGAAGAGGGAGACGTGCGCGGGGATGAGGTTGCGCTCGGGTGGGAAGTAGCGGCGGCGCAGACCGTCCAGGCGCGCGAAGCTCTCCGGATCCGCTTCGGCGGTGATGAGCAGCGGGGCTTCGGCGGACGGGGACATGGTGGATGCTCACTGTCGCCGAAGCCCGGACGGATCAGCTCTTGGGCAGCGAAGCGATGTACTGCTTCAGCCAGTCATTGGACTTCTGGCGGTAGGTCGGGATGAGCGCGCGGTCGGCCTCGGCGAGTGCCTGCTTCAGGCGCGGCGCATCGAGGTCCTGGGTATAGCAAGGCGTTCCGGGCTGCTGGCGCCAGGAGTCCGCGATGCCGCCGGCATCAATGGCATCGAAGCCGAGTGCTTCCACGAGCTGGAGCACCTTCGCCTTCGCCTCGGGGGAGTTCCCCGCGACGGGCAGCGCGATCCGGCCCGGTGTCCCCTTGGGGGCGCCCTTCTCCAGCAGGCTCTTGAAGAAGATGTTGTTGAAGACCTTGATGACCGGGCGGCCGAGCTGCTCCGCGACCCACTCGCTCTCGACCATGCCGGCGTCGACCTCCGGGATGGCGCCATCCCGGACGGGGTAGTAGTTGCCCGTGTCGATGACGACGACCTCCTTCGGCACGTTCGCGAAGAGGCCCTTGGGCAGGTCGCGGACCGCCTTCTCGGGAATCGTGACGACGACCACCTCCGCGCCCTTCACGGCGTCGGCGGGAGTGCCGGCCTTCGCACCCGTCTCCGCCGCGACCTCCTTCAGCGTCTCCGGCCCGCGCGAGTTCGCGATCACGACCTCATGTCCCAATTCGACCCAGCGTCGGGCGAGGGTCCCACCAATGTAGCCGGCGCCGATGATTCCAATCTTCATGTCGCACTTCCTCCTGGCGGCTCTCGTAACGTCCAAGCCGGTCCGGGCCCATACCATCGCCTGCGAGGGTGCGGCCTGTCGGATTCCGCACGTTGGCGAGCGGGTCACGGGCCACCTGCCACATCTGGGCGCCTCATTCACGAGCCCACGCGGAGGGGAACCGACCGGGTGGGGCTGTCGTCGGGGTGCCGTGGACCGCGCGGTGTCACTTGCTCGTGGGCGGCCGCAGGAACGACCTGTCAGGTGTGCCGTGCCCGTGAGCGCGCGAGCAGGTGGGCTCCCCGGGTCGGAAGCCGTCGTCGGGCCCTCGTACAGACACTGTCCGTAGCGCAGGGGGCAGGGGGCTTCCGCCGGGTCCGGCCCGTTCGCTAACGTCCGGGACGGTCGGTCTTTGGGGTCCGACCGCGACGCCATGTCGAACCTTACTTCCGAGCTGGTCGCGGCCTTCCGTGGGGGATGCGCGCGAACCCTTTCACCCGACGAGGAAGTCGGGCTCGCGCCGGTGCTGACGGAGCTCGTCGCGCGCTGCGAGCAGGCGTGGTCCGGCCCGTGGCTCAAGCCCGGCGACTTCGCCGCGCACCTGGGCCTGCACACGCCCGCGGGCGAACCCCTGGGGGACGCCCTGGCCGCGCTGTGCTGCGAGGACCTGTACCTGGCGCTGGCGGCGGTGGAGGGGCACCGGGCCGCGCTGGAGGCGCTGGAGGCCACCGCGCTGGTGCCCGCCGGACGCGCGGTGCGCCGCGTGGAGGACTCGAACGCGTTCGTGGACGAGGTGCTCCAGCTCACCCGCCTGCGGCTCCTGGTGGAGGACAGCACCCGGGCGCCACGCCTCATGGCGTACGCGGGCCGGGGGCCGCTGCGTCGGTGGGCGGAGGCCGTGGCGCTGGGCGTGGCGCTGTCGCTCAAGCGCAGGCCGGAGCGCACCAGCCCGCTGGACGACGCGGTGATCGCCGCGGCGCTGGGGACGCATGATCCGGAGCTGGAGCTCATCCGCCACCGCTCCCGCCCCGCCTTCCGCGCCGCCTTCGCGGAGGCCCTGGCGGCCCTGTCCCCGCGCGACCGCAACCTGCTGCGCCTGGGGCTCGTGCAGGGCCTGGGCGTGGAGTCGCTGGGCGCGCTGCACCAGGTGCACGCCTCCACGGTGTCGCGGTGGATGGCGAAGGCCCGCGACGCGCTGCTCGAGTCCACCCGCGAGGGCCTGGCCCGGCGGCTCGCGCTGAACACCTCGCAGCTCGACAGCCTGTTGCGCGTCCTGGACGGCAGCCTGGATGTCAGCCTCGCGTCCCTCCTGAAGGAAGGCTGAAGGTCGTCCATGCCCGATTCCGCGTCCCACCTGGAGGAGGTCGAACTGCTCGACCTCGCGGACGGCGTGCCGTCACAGGCCCTGCGCGAGCGCGCCGAAGCGCACCTGGATGCGTGCGCGTCCTGCCGCGAGGCCCTGGCGGACTTCCTGCGCATCCGCGCCGCCCCCGCGCCGGACGTGCACCACGCGCGCACGGTGCTGCTCGTGTCGGAGTCTCCGGGCGCGCGCCTGTCCGCGTCGGGAATGCCGCTCATCGCGCAGGGCACGTTGCTGGGCCGCTACGTGGTGCTGGAGCGGCTGGGCGCGGGGGGGATGGGCGTCGTCCACGCGGCCTATGATCCGAGCCTCGACCGGCGGATCGGCCTGAAGCTGCTGCGCACGCTGCCCGAAGCGGGCGGCACCGGGGGCATGACGGAGCGGCTCTTGCGTGAGGCCCAGGCCGCCGCGCGCACGCGCCATCCGCACGTCGTCACCGTGCACGACGTGGGGACGTTCGGGGACGTGGTCTTCATCGCGATGGAGCTGGTGGAGGGCGGCACCCTGCGCCAGCACCTGCGGGCCTCACCCCGGCCGTGGCGCGACGTGGTGCGGCTGTACCTCCAGGCGGGCAGGGGGCTCGCGGCGGCGCACGCGGCGGGCGTCGTGCACCGCGACTTCAAGCCGGACAACGTCCTCGTGGACAAGGAAGGCCGCGCCCGCGTGACGGACTTCGGGCTGGCGCGCGTGGAGTCCGCGACGGCCACGCCAATTGCTTCGAGGGGAATGCCCCGCATCGGCGCGGGCACGGGCGACAGCGTGTCCCCGAGCCTCGCGAACGCGGCCACCGCCGTCGCGGGCACGCCCGGGTACATCGCGCCGGAGGTGCTCGCGGGCGCTCCCGCCGACGCACGCTCGGACCAGTACGCCTTCTGCGTGTCGCTGTACGAAGGGCTGCATGGGCAGAAGCCGCCGTCGCCGGAGCAGGGGGGCCTGACGAACCGGGGCGCGGTGCCACGCGCCGTGCACGCGCTGCTGGTGCGCGGCCTGTCACCGGATCCGGGCGCGCGGCATGCGTCCATGGCGGCCCTGCTCGACGCGCTGGAGAAGGCCGCCTTCCCCGTCTTCAGCAAGAAGGTGGCGGTCGCGGGCGTGGGGGCAGGGCTGCTCGCGGTCGCGGCCACCGTCTTCGCGGTGATGAGCACTCCGCCCTGCGCGGAGGATCCGCTGCGGCTCGTGGGCGTCTGGGACGCGGACCGGAAGGCCGCGCTGCTCAAGGCCTTCCAGGCCACGGGGGCGCCGGGCGCGCTGCCCGCGCACGAGGCCGTGGCGCGCGCGCTGGATGCCTACGCCGCCTCCTGGCACGACAGCCGCCGTCAGGCCTGCGAGGCCACCCGGGGACGCGGCAGCCAGTCCGAGGCGGTGATGGACCTGCGGATGAACTGCCTGGAGCGCCGGCGCCGCGAGCTGGGCGCGCTCACGGACGTGCTGCTCACCGCGGACCGCGACAGCGTCGCGAGCGCCCCGGAGACGGCGCAGGCCCTGAGCCCGCTCTCGCGCTGCGCGGACGTGGAGGCGCTGTCGCAGCCGGTGCCCCCGCCCGAGCGTCCGGAGGTCGCCGCCCGCGTGAAGGCCGCCTACGCGAAGCTCGACGAAGCGCGCGCCCGGCTGAGCGCGGACCGGTGGCAGGAGGCGGTGGACCGCGTGGGCCCCATCGTCACGGAGGCGGAGGCCCTCGGCTACAAGCCGCTGCTGGGCGAGGCCCTGCTCGTGGAGGGCGAAGCGCGCGCCATGCTGCGCGACGAGACCGCCACCATGACGCTGCGCCGCGCGATGCTGGCGTCGCTCGCGGGCCGCGACGACCTGCATGCCACCGAGGCCGTGGTGCATCAGGTCTACATCGACGGGGAGGTCGCCCAGCGTCCGGATCAGGCGAAGGTCCACGCCGAGGAGGCCCGGGCCCTGCTGGAGCGCGCGGGAGGCAACCTGGACCTGGAGGCGCGTCTGCTGGAGTCCCAGGCCAGCTCGCTCGTGCAGCAGTCCCGCTCCGCGGAAGCGATGCCGCTGCTCCAGCAGACCCTGTCCCTCCAGGAGCGGCTGTACGGCAAGGACTCCCCGCGCCTGGCCCGGGGCCTGCTGCTGCTGTCCACGGCCCTGCGCAAGATGGGGCGCAGCGAGGAGGCGCTCGTGCACAACCTGCGCACGCAGGCCCTGCTCGAAGCGGCCTACGGCCCCGACCACCCGAAGGTCGCGATGGTGCTCAACAACCGGGGCAGCACGCTGATGGAGCTGCGCCGCTACACGGAGGCGCGCGACTGCATCCAGGAGAGCCTGGCCCGCTACGAGCGCATGTACGGCCCGGGGCAGCCGGTGCGCTACGTCATCGGCCTGCGCTCGAACCTGGGCGCGGTGGCCTTCACCCTGGGCCACTACGCGGAGGCGGAGCGGCTCTTGCGCGAGGCCCTGACGATGTACCAGGCGCAATTCCCACCGGGCTCCACCTACCGCGTGCGCACGGGCAACAACCTGGCCCTGGCGATCATCAACCAGGGCCGCATGCAGGAGGCGCTCACGCTGCTCGACGCGCTGGAGGCGGAGCGGGAAGTGGCGACCCTGGACGGGCGCAAGGATCCCATCTTCGCCCAGCCGCCGCTGAACGCGACGGAGGTCCACCTGCGCATGGGCCGGCCGGACCTGGCCGTCGCCTCCGCGAAGCGCGCGGTGGCCCTCCTGCGGGAGATGGGCGCGGAGGCCGACCTGAGCTACGCCCTGCGCAACCTGGCCAGCGCGCTCTCCCGGGCAGGACAGCTCGCGGAGGGCTGGCGCGTGGCCCAGGAGGCCCTGGTCCTGCACCACAAGCTCGCGGGCGCAGACGCGCCGCCGTACCCCGAATTGGGACAGACGCTGGGAGAGCTGGCGCTGGAGCGCGGCGACGCGAGCGGGGCCTGCCAGTGGCTGGGCGAGGCCCTGGCGCAGTGGGAGAAGACGGAGGCCCCGCCCCTGGAGCTGGCCGTCATCCGCTTCACCCTGGCGCGCGCCCTGCGCAAGGCCCACCGCGAGCCGGAGCGGGCCCGGGCCCTGGTCACCGCCGCCCGCGACGCCGTGCTCCCCACGCCGGAGCCCCGGCTGCTGCGGGTGTCCGAACTGGAGGCCTTCCTGCGCGAGCGCTGAAGACAGACGCCGAGGACTGCTAGGGTCGCGCCCCCTATGCGAACCCTCGTCGGACTGGCCTATTCAGGGTGGACGGAGAAGGCCCGGTGGGCCCTGGATCACCACCGCGTCGCCTACCGTTTCCACAACTACGTCCCCCTCATCCAGGAGCGCTGGCTGCGCAAGCAGGTGGCCCCCGGGGTGAAGGGCTCGGTGCCGCTGCTCCTCGATCCGCCCGGCGCCGCCGTCCACGGCTCGTTCGCCATCGCGAAGCGCGCCGAGGAACTGGGCCAGGGCAGTCCGCTCTTTCCGCCGGAGCACCTGACGGCCATCACCCGCTGGAACGACACCAGCGAGCAGGTGCTGGACGTGGCGCGCACCTACGCGATGCCGCGCATGCTCGCCAGCAACAAGGCCCAGGCCGAAGCGCTGCCGAAGTTCGTGCCGGGCTGGCTGCGCGGCGCTTTCGCGCCCACCGCCCGCATGGGCATGCGCTTCGTCATGCGCAAGCACCAGGTCCCCGTCAGCACCGAGGCGCTCATCGAGTCCACCGTCGTCCCCGCGTTCGAGAAGCTGCGCGCGGCGCTGGGCGGCCGGCCCTACCTGGAAGGCCCCTTCACCTACGCGGACATCACCGCCTCGGTGATGCTCGTGCTCGCGGGGCCCGTGGCGGACCGGCACCTGCCCATGGGGCCGGGGACGCGCGCGGTGTGGACCCACGAGGGGCTCGCCACCCGCTTCCCGGACCTCGTCGCCTGGCGCGACGCGCTCTACGACAAGCACCGCCGCACCTGAGGCCGGCGAAAGGAAACGGGCCGCCCCCCAGCGAGGAGGGCAGCCCGTTTTCGTGCTGCGACGGCGCGTGGGGCGCCTATCCGGCCGCGGGCTTCACGCCCTTGGAGTTGTCCACCAGCACCTTGGCGAAGGTGAGCCCGTCGGGGCCCGCGTCCGCCTGGATGGTCTCTCCGGGCGCGAAGTCGCCGTTCAGGACCTTGAGCGCGAGCGGATCCAACAGGTACTTCTGCACGGCCCGCTTCAGCGGCCGGGCGCCGTACGTCGGGTCGTACCCGCGCTCCGCCAGCAGCTCCCGCGCGGCGTCGGTGAGCTCCAGCGCCAGGCGCTTGCCCTGGAGCAGCTTCTGGAGCTTCGCCAGCTGGATGTCGACGATGCGGTAGATGTCCTTGCGCCGCAGCGGCTCGAAGACGACGACCTCGTCCACGCGGTTGAGGAACTCCGGGCGGAAGTGTCCGCGCAGCGCGTCCATCACCTCGCCGCGCGTCTTCTCGTTGAGCACCTCCGTGCCCGCCATGCCGTCCTGGATGGCCTGCGAGCCGATGTTCGACGTGAGGATGAGCACCGTGTTGCGGAAGTCCACCGTGCGGCCCTGGCTGTCCGTCACCCGGCCCTCATCCAGGATCTGCAGCAGGATGTTGAACACGTCGTGGTGTGCCTTCTCGATTTCGTCGAAGAGCACCACCGTGTACGGCCTGCGGCGCACGGCCTCCGTGAGCTGGCCGCCCTCCTCGTAGCCCACGTAGCCCGGGGGCGCGCCGACGAGCCGCGACACCGCGTGCTTCTCCATGTACTCGGACATGTCGATGCGGACCATCGCCGTGTCGTCGTCGAAGAGGAACTCCGCCAGCGCCTTCGCCGTCTCCGTCTTGCCCACGCCCGTGGGGCCCAGGAAGATGAACGAGCCGATGGGTCGGTTCGGGTCCTGCAACCCGCTGCGCGCGCGGCGCACGGCGTTGGACACGGCTTCAATGGCGCTGCGCTGACCAATCACGCGCTGCGCGAGCCGGTCCTCCATGTGCACCAGCTTCTGCATCTCGCCTTCCAGCAGCTTGGAGACGGGGATGCCCGTCCACTTGGCCACCACGGAGGCGATGTCCTCGGAGTCCACTTCCTCCTTGAGGAACTTCTGGTGCTTCTGCAGCTCCGCCAGCTTCGCGTTCTGCGCCGCGACGTCCTTCTCCAGGGACGGGATGACGCCGAACTTCAGCTCCGCGGCGCGGTTCAGGTCGCCCTGACGCTCCGCCGCCGCCTGGTCGTTGCGCGCCTTCTCCTGCTTCTCCTTGAGCGTGCGCAGCGCGGCGATGGACTTCTTCTCCTCGTCCCAGTGCGCCTTCAACGTGTTGAACTTCTCGTTGAGGTTCGCCAGCTCCTTCTCGATGTGGGCCAGGCGCTCGCGCGAGTGCGGGTCGGTCTCCTTGCGCAGGCCCTCGCGCTCGATTTCGAGCTGCGTCACCTTGCGGCGGATGTCGTCGATCTCCGTGGGCATGGAGTCGATTTCGATGCGCAGGCGGCTGGACGCCTCGTCCACCAGGTCGATGGCCTTGTCCGGCAGGAACCGGTCCGCGATGTAGCGGTGGCTGAGCGTGGCCGCCGCGACGAGCGCGGTGTCCTGGATGCGCACGCCGTGGTGCACCTCGTAGCGCTCCTTGAGGCCGCGCAGGATGCTGATGGTGTCGTGCACGGACGGCTCGCCCACGAACACGGGCTGGAAGCGGCGCTCCAGCGCGGCGTCCTTTTCAATGTGCTTGCGGTACTCGTCCAGCGTCGTCGCGCCAATGCAGTGCAGCTCGCCGCGCGCGAGCGCCGGCTTGAGCATGTTGCCCGCGTCCATGGCGCCTTCGGCCTTCCCGGCGCCCACGAGCGTGTGCATCTCGTCGATGAAGAGGATGATCTCCCCGGCCGCGTCGGACACTTCCTTGAGGACGGCCTTGAGGCGCTCCTCGAACTCGCCGCGGTACTTCGCGCCGGCCACCATCGCCCCCAGGTCCAGGGTGATGAGGCGCTTGTTCTTCAGGCCCTCCGGCACGTCGCCGTCCACGATGCGGCGGGCGAGACCCTCCGCGATGGCCGTCTTGCCCACGCCCGGCTCACCGATGAGGACGGGGTTGTTCTTGGTGCGGCGGCTGAGCACCTGGATGCAGCGGCGGATCTCCTCGTCGCGGCCGATGACCGGATCCAACTTCCCGGAGCGCGCGGCCTCCGTGAGGTCGCGGCCGTACTTCTCCAGCGCCTGGTAGGTGGACTCCGCGTCCGCGCTCGTCACGCGGCCCGAACCCCGCACCTCCTTGAGGCCCGCCTGCACGCGCTCGCGCGTCACGCCCGAGGACTTCATCGCCTCGCCGACGGCGCCCTTGTCCTGGGTGAGTGCCAGGAGCAGGTGCTCGGAGGAGGTGAACTCGTCCTTCAGCGCCTTGGCCTCGTCCTCGGCCTTGTCGAAGAGCTTCATCAGGCGCTGGCTGAGCATGGCGCTCTCGCCGCCCTGCATGCGCGGCAGCTTCTGCAGCGCGTCACCCAGGCGGCCCGCGAACAGCTTCACGTCCACGCCAATCTTGCGCAGAAGGGGTTCGACGAGGCCGTCCTTCTGACCCAGCAGCGCCGTGGCCAGATGCTCCGGCTCGTAGTGGGGATTGTCGGCCCGGCGGGCGAGGGACTGACCCTCCTGGATCGCCTCCTGTGCCTTCACCGTGTATTTGTCGAGTCGCATGCCTTGAACGTAAGAGCCGCAACCCCCTTGGCAAGACGACACTCGGCGTGCGGCTTCCGATTTCCCCGGAATACTTTGAGCTGCTGGAAGCAGCCGGCTTTTCGTGGTGGCGAAGTTGCCAGGGGGTGGGGGGGTCGGTTATAGGCGGCGCCCATCACTGGGGGCTTCACTGGACGCGCACGGCGGCTATCTCGTTCGACTCGACACCTTCTCCGGGCTGGCGCTGGTGCGTCTGGCCCGGGAGGCCCTGTCGATGGACAGCGCCCCCGGAGCCACGGCGCTGCGCGTCACCATCAACCGCCGCCGCAAGGTGGTGCGTCTGTCCTTCCTGGGGCCCTTCTCCCAGGGACGGCAGGGCGCCCACTGGTACACGGCCCACCACGCGCTCGCCCGGCTGCTGTCCGCCGCCGCCAACGCCACCGTGCACGCCTACGTGTACGACGCGGACGAGGGCGAGGAGGTCATCGCCTACGGCAACGGCCGGCGGGTGGGTGGCGAGCGGGTGGTGTACGAGGAGGCGGAGCTGCCCTGCCCCCTGGATGAGCTGGACGACGAGGTCTTCACCCGCCTCCAGTCGCGCTGGCCCATGGGACACCTGGCGTACGTGTTCGGCCTCACCCGGGACGAGCTGCTGCGCATCCCCAAGGCCCCGCTGGCCCGCGTGCTGCCCCTGGAGGGCACGGACGCGAGCGCGGAGGCGGACGCGATGACGGCCCTGGATGCGCTGCTCCTGGGCCCCGCACAGCCTCCCCGCGCGGTGACGGACGCGGGCTGACCGCTGGCGCGCGGTTTCCCGCCGCGCCGCGTCATCAGGGGTCTTCGGTGGGCCCGTCGAGCGTGATGATGACGTCGCGCACGCCCTCGCTGCGGAAGTACTGGGCGAGCAGGGCGAAGCCGCCGGCCACCAGGAGGGTGGGCAGCACGGAGGTGGCCATCAGCAGGTAGGGGACCACGGGGAGCAGGTCCGCCGTCACGGGGTCCTGGAACTCGGGCAGCTTCTTGAAGCCCTCCACCATGACGACGCTGGTGCGCTGGGCCACCACGGTCCACTGGGCCCCGTCGATGGTGCGCAGCACGGCGGCGAGGATGCCCGCGGTGCCAATCAACTGCCGGAAGCCCTCGCGGGGCATGCCATCGGGCGCGCGCAGCATGCGGCTGGAGGCGAAGAAGAGCAGGGTGCACACCAGGGTGAGCCCGGTGAGGACGGCCACGCGCGGCTCGCGCACGTGCTCCATGGCGGACAGCTGCGCCTCCACGATGCGCTGGGCGAAGGCGGGGTCCTTGCCCAACAGGCCCAGCGTGGGCACCCGCTCCAGTTGCAGCGTGCGGTGCTTCTCGAACTCCATCAGGACGGAGGCTTCGTTGCAGGAGAGCATCCCCGTCAGGGCGGAGAGCACCAGGCAGATGGACGCGGCCCACCGCAGGCCCCGAGGTAGCGCCCCCGGGCGGCTGACTTCAGGAGGCTTCACTTCCGGCTTGCCTCCACGTAGCGCAGGCGCAGGTCGGACAGGAGGCCGTCCACCAGCTTCTCCTCCTCGGCGGTGAGGTTACCGCGCGTCTTCTCGCGGAGCATCGCCAGGAGGTCCAGGTTCTGCCGGGCCGAGGGCAGGTCCTTCTCCACGCGGCCCGTCTCCGGGTTCGGCGCGCCCCCCAGGTGGATGAGGACGGCGGAACCCAGGCCGACGACGAAGGTGCTGAACGACAGCGACTCCTCGGAGGCGGGGCTCGCTTCCCCCGTCATCACGAAGGTCTCACCCCGCTTCTCCGAAGGGCTCATTCGGCGGCCTTGTCCTCTTCGTCGGAGCCTTCCGCGTCGTCGGCGTCATCCGCCTCGTCGTCCGCGTCATCCTCCTCGTCCAGGTCGTCGTCCTCGTCGTCGTCCAGGTCGTCGACCTCGTCGCCCATCAGCGTCTCGATGGGGACGCCCTTCTCGGCCACGTCCGGCAGCTCCTCGAGGTGCTTCTTGTAGGCTTCCTCGGCCTCCAGGTTGCCGCGCTGGTAGCGCTCGGTGGTGCGCTTGTCGAGGTGCTTCGGGTTGATGCCATCCGCCATGATTCAAATCCTCGGAATTGCTTGGAAAACAGCGCGCCACCTTATAGCAGGAAGGGCGCCTGTCAACGCCGCTGTCCCTGGCACCTGGAACCGATGAACGTCCCGCCCCGTCCCGCGCTTCCCCGAGGCCCGTACCTGCTGTGCGACGACAGCCTCCGCCCGGAGCTGTCCCTGGTGGAGAAGGCCGAGCGCCTGCTGGCTGGGGGCGCCCGGGTGCTGCAACTGCGCATGAAGCACACCCCGCCCCGGGAGGCCCTGGCCGCGGCCCGGGCGGTGGTGGCGCGCTGCCGGCAGGCGGGCGCGCTGTGCCTGCTCAACGACCGGGTGGACCTGGCCCTCCTGGCGGACGCGCACGGGGTGCATGTGGGAGACGAAGACCTGCCCCCGGAGGCGGCGCGGGAGCTCTTGGGGCCCGGCCGGTTGGTGGGCGTCACCGCGCGGGGCACGCAAGGGGCC
>NZ_RAWI01000988.1 GCF_003612125.1 Corallococcus praedator | reverse complement strand
GGTGAGGGGGCTGGCGCTGACCCGGGACGATCTGGTCCGCCGCTCGGTGATCATGGCGTTGATGTGCCAGGGGGAACTGCTGTTCGAGCCCATGGAGCAGTCCTGGCTGATCGATTTCCGCAGCTTCTTTGCGGCAGAGCTCGAACAGTTGGAAGAGCTGGCGGCTCAAGGGCTGGTCACCATCGACCAGGAAGGTATTACCGTGACGGCGCTGGGATGGTTCTTCGTTCGTGGCGTCGCGATGGTGTTTGACCGGCATCTGCAGGTGGATCGCAACCGCGCGCGGTTCTCACGCATCATCTGAGCCATGCTGGCGACTCTTGCGTGGACTGCATTGGTGATGGGCTTGGTGGGAGGACCCCATTGCCTTGCCATGTGCGCAGCCCCTTGCGGAGCGTTGACGGCTGGAGCCACGCAACCTTCGCAACCCCTTGCAGGACGAACCCAGTCCATCC
>NZ_RAWI01000987.1 GCF_003612125.1 Corallococcus praedator | reverse complement strand
CGGTAGTGGATTATCACCCTTGCCGCGTTCGTGGATGAAATGCAAGCCGAACCCCTCGATTTTGGTACGAAAATGGGCGAACTGGTTCAGCATCGCTTCCTGCTTCCGCCAGTCGAACTGGTCTTGCCAGTAGTCGACCAACTTCTTTATGTACGTCCGGTTGGTACCGAGTTCCCAGTCGGTATCGGCTACTTCGTCGGGCCAACGGGTATTGGCTAATCGTGCCCGCAGGTCGTCGAGCGTGGATTGAGGAATGTTGATTTGAAAGGGTTCCATAGTTGAGTTTGTTTTATTAGTCCAGATGCGATTGCCTGACTGTGCCTGTATTGGAACAGGTAGACTAATTATACTTCTGAGTTAGTAACTAACCCGGCTATCCACTCAAAAATCCGGCTCTGGAATCTCCAGAAACCCAAACCAGAACCTCCTCCGGTTGGTTTTGTTGCGGATAAAAA
>NZ_RAWI01000986.1 GCF_003612125.1 Corallococcus praedator | reverse complement strand
GGGCCGGGCAGTTCACCGTCCGGGGACGGTCCGCCAGCGGCGCGAGCCGGGACGGCAGCGCCTGGGCAAGCAGGCTCTGGGCCCGCGCGAGCACCCGGGCGTCGTAACGCGCCAGCAACGCGCGCAGCGATTCCAGCCGGGGCACGAACGGCGATGACGGCCGGTGGCTGACGCCGCCGGGGTCCACCTGGTCGCGCGACGCGGGCACCGGGGTGCCCACCGGATCCTCATGGAGGATGCCCGCCACCCACCGCGCGCCCTTGCCGGTGGGCGTGCGCGTCACCGTCGGGGCTCGGGAGGCTTCCACCCCCGCGCCCACCTGGCGCGGGGCTTCAAGGGTCGGGCCCGTCAGCCCCAGGAAGCCCGCGAAGGCCACCGCGCACACCACCGCCGCCAGGGCGATCCTGGTCTCGCGGAGGGCTTCGCGCCCGGAGGTGGCGGGGACGGTCGTCATG
>NZ_RAWI01000985.1 GCF_003612125.1 Corallococcus praedator | reverse complement strand
CAGCTCAACAACATCGTCAACTCGGTGCAGGGCGTGAAGGAATACAACGTGAACATGGCCGCGACGCTGCTGACCGGCCTCGTGCCGCTCGCCGTCTACTTCGCCTCGGGCAAGCTGTTCGTGCGCGGCATCGCGGCGGGCGCGGTGAAGGGATGAGCGCGATCGGGGCGCCGACGCTCGACCGCATGGCCGCGCCGTCCGTGCGCATCCGCTCGCTGGACCTCGACTTCGGGGCGGTCAGCGTGCTGAAGGACCTCAACCTCGACATCGCCGAGGGGGAGTTCCTGGTCCTCCTCGGCTCCTCGGGCTGCGGCAAGTCCACGCTGCTGAACTGCATCGCCGGGCTGCTGGAGCCGACGGACGGGCAGGTCTGGATCAAGGGGCGCAACGTCACCTGGCTGGAGCCGAGCGAGCGCGGCATCGGCATGGTCTTTCAGAGCTACGCCCTTTACCCG
>NZ_RAWI01000984.1 GCF_003612125.1 Corallococcus praedator | reverse complement strand
CGCCAGCAGGCTCCCTTTAGGGCGGGGGGTGAAACCCCAGGAAACTTAATGCCTTGGCGCTTAGTGCGTTTGCGTCAGGGTGCTCATTTCCGCCCGTATGCGCATCGCCTGATTCATGTGCCGTTCCGTGTGGGCCACCAGCATCCGAAGGGCATCGCCAAGTCTGATTTTCAGCCAGTTGCCGTACATCGTCATTACTTTTTCCTGATTCCAGTCGAGGTACACGGCTTTGTCGAGCAGGTCGCGCAGGGTGCTCTGCAGGTCAATGAACTGATTGAGCACCTCGGTTGGGTTTAGTTCGCCGGGCCGCCGGGGGCGGGTCATCCCGGGAGCGGGCAGTTTGATGTTCATCGCCGGGTCAATGGCATACAACATCACCTTGCCCAGCCAGTCCGATTCGATGGTCTGGTCAATGGGATTGGTTTGCACAACGCTCAGGGTATCAACCTTATGCTG
>NZ_RAWI01000983.1 GCF_003612125.1 Corallococcus praedator | reverse complement strand
GCCATGGATTCTTCGTGATTGCATCCACCTTCACATATGTTTTTCGTCAGCACAGCTTGGGATTTTAGACATCAAGCGTTATTAAGTCGAGTGGGAGTGCTGAAGATGCTGATATTAAACCATCAAGCGTTGTCGAGTCGAGTGGGTGTTGAAGATGCTGACAAAATGGTCACATTTGCCTGGGAGCCTGCTAAATGGTCGGAAACATCAACTGCTAACCCTGGTTGCACGACGGAGCAATCTAACTTGTAACCATATAATCTGTGCATTTCAGAAAATATTCTTTCTGTTCCTGGAAACGGCCGGTAGGACTGAAACTTCACGTCCGAGGCGTATAGAGCGTAACCGTGTTCTCGAACATGTGGCCTTCCTTGCACCGGTCAATTATGCTGACGGGCTTGACGAAGGTCTTGTAGAGAATCGGCTCGATTGCTTCAAGCACACGGTGCACTAGCT
>NZ_RAWI01000982.1 GCF_003612125.1 Corallococcus praedator | reverse complement strand
GCCGCAGACAGAACAGTTAGCGACGATTCAAGCCATTAACGTAGAGGGCAATGGCTCCCGGTTGCTCATTCAAGCCGCTCAGTTTGTCACGGCTACCAGTGGATGGGATCGAGCGTCTGGAGACTACCGCATCCTACTTTCACCCGCCCGTTTAGCAGCGCGAATGCAAGAGCCGCGCTTGAGTGCGAATAGCCCTCTAGTGAGGATTCGGTTGAGGCAAGAGGACGCTCGCACAGTTGCTGTTTTTTTGAAGCCTGCTGCGGGTGTGCAGATTGGTGCCGCTAACCCCTTACCGTCCCGAACCGTAGCGTTGCAGCTTCAGCAAACCCAAACTGCTCGCGTCGTACCTGTTAGTCCCCCGCTTCAGCCAGTGCCGCTTAGTCCGCCATTCACCAGCACGCCTCCAGCCAACATCCCTCGCCTTCCTAACGGACGGTTGGTCGTGGTGCTTGATCC
>NZ_RAWI01000981.1 GCF_003612125.1 Corallococcus praedator | reverse complement strand
ACGTAATCGGGCGCGTCGTCGAACTGGCTCCAATACGCCTTGGCGCCCAGCGCATTGACGTGCGCGCGCATTGATGCGGCATGGCGTTGCAGGCCCAAGGCCCGCTCGGCGTCGTCGATCGCGCCGAACGCGTCCTGATAGTCGTTGAGCGAGACCTTGGCGTCGATCACCAGCGAATTGCCGCCGGGCACCCGGATAATGACGTCGGGGCGCAGCCGACCGCCCTCGCCGTCGTCGACCGACACTTCGGCGCGAAAATCGGCGACGTCGGACAGCCCGCAGCTTTCGAGCACGTTGCGCAACTGCTGCTCGCCCCAGCGACCGCGCGCCTTGGGCGCGTTGCGCAGCGCATTGACCAGCTTGGACGCTTCCGCGCGGACCGATTCGCTGCCGACGCGCATCGATTCGATCTGTCCCTTCAAGTCGCCAAAGGCATCGCGACGTTCGGCCTCGACC
>NZ_RAWI01000980.1 GCF_003612125.1 Corallococcus praedator | reverse complement strand
CTAGCCACTTATCCATAAATTATTTGCAGGTAACATGAAGCTGGAAGATTTTGACATAATTGATCAAGTTTTAATCTTTATTGATGAACAAAATTTAAACATTGAAAGCCATGACCATTTTTACACTCAAGATATAAATGGAAACTTGCGAATCAAGCAACAATGGACTCACATTGCCAATATAGATATGTCTAAGCAAAAATATTATATTTTCAGTACTGTGAAAAAACCATTGCGCTCAATGTTAAAATTACTATTTGAAAAATGCAATTTGAGGTCGGAGTTAATGTGAATATGAAGCTGGATATCTGGGATAAATTTGATGATTTTATGAATTTGTTGGAAAGTGATCCAGATATTGTCATAAATAAAGGACATAACTGCCTGCATTTGACATACAAGGACATCATTGTTGGATATGCTTATATAAACGAAAACAAATGGTACATTAAAGAG
>NZ_RAWI01000979.1 GCF_003612125.1 Corallococcus praedator | reverse complement strand
CGCAATCCCTCGGCCTCGCTAGGCCGGCTCCAAGCGTCCCGTAGGGCGGGCTTCAGCCCGCCATCTTGACCCGTGGCGGGCCGACGCCCGCCCTACGAAGTGGCGCGCCCGAAAGCGCCCCCTTCCCTCAGATCGCCACCACGTCCAGCGGCGGGAAGCCGTTGAAGCACACCGACGAGTAGGTGCTCGTGTAGGCGCCCGTGTTGCGGATCAGCACCCGGTCGCCGGCCTTGAGCGCCAGCGGCAGGTGCATGGGGCGCTTCTCGTAGAGCACGTCGGCCGAGTCGCAGGACGGCCCGGCGACGATGCAGGGCCCCGTGGCCTCGCCGTCGTGGGGGGTCGCGAACTGGTAGCGGATGGCCTCGCCCTCGGTCTCGGCCAGCCCCGAGAAGCGGCCGATCGACAGGTACACCCAGCGGTGCAGGTCGCGCTCGGACTTGCGCGACGTCAGGACCAC
>NZ_RAWI01000097.1 GCF_003612125.1 Corallococcus praedator | reverse complement strand
ACCGCTTCGTCCCGGATGCGCAGGGAATCACGCCCGGCGGGCGGCTGTACCGCACGGGCGACCTGGTCCGCTGGCGTGAGGATGGCGTGCTGGAGTTCCTGGGCCGGCTCGACAACCAGGTGAAGGTCGCGGCGGCTTCCTCGATCGCGCGGGGGATCAGGGCCTTCAACAAGTCCGCGGGCGGCGCACCCGCAGCATTCACTTCCACCTGTCCCATCAATGACTGCTCCGGGTAGCTCATGCAAAGAATCGCGAGGCGAAGCCCTCCGCTGTCCGTGGCCTGGATCTCCGCCGTGATGCGGTAGCCGTGCACGCCCATCTTCTTGAGCGCACCCTTCGCCGCCGCCTTCGTCTCCTTCACCGGCGCCATCTGCGCGCCACGCCTCACCAGCTTCGAGCGCAGCCGCGCCTCCGTCACCTTCACCAGCTCCGGAGAGATGCCGCCCGTCTTGTCCTTCAGCGTGTCCAGCGCCAGGTAGAAGCGCGGCCGGCGCGCCTGGTACGCCTTGAGGGCCTTGATGGACTCCGCCACCGCCGCCTGCACGGAGGCGTCCGTCTCCCCCTGGTACGCCTGGAGACAGTCGAGTCCCCCTGGCTCCAGGAGCGACCCCAGCCCCTTGGCCACCGCCGCGCGCACCAGCTCGCTGGGGTCCTTCAGCGCGCCGCACAGCGGCGTCACCGCCTCGGGGTCCTCGGTGGCGCCCAACACGAGGGCAGCTTGTGAGCGCGCACGCGGATCCCTTCCCTTTTCCAACTGACGCCCAAGGAAGGTGATGCGCGTGTCTGCCTGCGCCAGCGCAGCGCACGGCAGCAGGAAGAAAATGAGCAGGAGTGCTGTCGGCAGCCGCATGGGATGGGCAAAGAAGTGCCAACAGTGTAGCCGCGTTTTACCAGTCCACGACAGTTGCCTCGTGGGGCAATCGCACCCACCTTCGATGCGCACAATGGGCGACGTCCTCCAGCCCGGAGGACGGCTGGGGTGCGGCGGACCCGAGGGGTCACCGCGGGCTTGGGGGAGCAATGAAGCGCGGACACATCCTCACGGGTGTTCTTCTGCTGGCGGGGTGGATGGGGGGCTGTCGCGACTCGGACCGGCTGACGTCGGTGGGCAAGCCCCGTCCGCCAGGGCCTACACCGGTGGAGGGCGCGCCCACCCTTCCCGACTCGGAGACCTCCCAGCCACCGCCCGCGACGACGCCACCGCCCGAGCCGGAGGTGGTGGACCCGCCGCCGGAGCCGGAGGCCGAGGTCCTGGACCCGACGCCCATCCCGACGACGGACGGCGTCCCGGGCCCGTTGCCGGGCGTCTACACGGACAAGGGCGAGGCGCCGGAGACGGACCTCATCCGGGGGCTGGTGGCCTTCCCCATCCGCGACAAGGACGCGCTGGAGCAGCGCATCAACGACATCTACAAGCCGGGCGGCGCGGGCTTCCGCAAGTACATGACGCCCCAGGAGTGGAACGCGAAGCATGCGCCCCTGGAGAAGGACATCACCCTCGTCACGGACTGGATGAAGTCCCAGGGGCTGCAGACGCCTCGCGTCGCGTCCAACCGGTTGCTGGTGCAGTTCGTGGGGACCGTGGGCCAGTTCAACAAGGCCTTCGGCGTGAAGATCCGCATCCTGGAGCGCAAGTCGCCGCAGGGCGGAAATGATCCGCACGACGTCTACGGCCTCACGGAGCCCATCAAGGCGCCCACGTTCGTGCAGCAGCGCGTGTCCGCCATCGTCGCGTTGGACCTGCCGGCGGCGACGGGGACGCTGCCCGGCGAGTTCGGCCAGCCCTCCACCGACAAGCCCGACCCCATCAACCGGGGCCTCACCCCGCAGCAGGTGGCGCGCGCGTACGGCGTGGACACGCTCTACAACCAGGGCCATGAGGGCCAGGGCACGAAGCTGGGCGTGGTGATTGGCGCGAGCTTCCGGTGGAAGGACGTGCGCGCGTTCTGGAAGATGTTCGACATCGAGCGCGAGGACCCCAAGGTCATCCAGACCATGGAAGCGCCCGTCACGCGCTACCGCGAGGGCACGCTCGACGTGGAGTGGGCCGCGGCGATGGCGCCGAAGTCGGAGGTCCTCGTCTACATGGGCCCGGACGCGCGCAACACGTCCATGCTCTTCACCTTCAACGAGGCCATTGCCCGGGGCGAGGTCTCCGTCATCACCACGTCCTTCGCGCACCGCGAGGACTCCGAACCGCGCGCAGTGCACGAGCAGTACGGCGCCTCCGGGATGATGGCCGCGGCGCTGGGCATCACCGTGGCGGCGGCGAGCGGCGACTCGGCGGGCGTGGACACGCCGGGCTCCAGCCCCTACGTCACGGCGGTGGGCGGCACGCAGTTGAAGATGAACGGCATGACGGTGACGGGCGAGACGGCCTGGTACTACTCCGGCTCCGGCATCAGCCGCACCTTCACGACGCCTGAATGGCAGAAGGGCATCGTGCCCCTGCCAGCGAAGCGCGCGGTGGTGGACGTCGCGCTCAACGCGGACACCGGCTACTGGTACACGTGGCTGGGCGTCACCGTCCCCAACACCGGCACGTCGTTCGCGTCGCCCATCTTCGCGGGGCTCATCGCGGTGGTGAACGGGGCGCGCTCGGAGGTGGCGAAGCCGCCGGTGGGTTGGCTCAACTCGCAGCTCTACACGCGGCCCGACGTCCAGGGCACCTTCCGCGACATCACCGTGGGCGTCACCGACCGTCAGTACGAAGCCGGTCCGGGCTGGGACATCCCCACCGGCTGGGGCGCCCCCGACGCGGACGGGCTCTTGCGCACCCTCCCCTAGCGGGCAGGCGACG
The DNA here is from genome assembly GCF_003612125.1 of Corallococcus praedator. Lineage (GTDB taxonomy): Bacteria > Myxococcota > Myxococcia > Myxococcales > Myxococcaceae > Corallococcus > Corallococcus praedator. The sequence continues at coordinate 23,243 of NZ_RAWI01000097.1, read as the reverse complement.
AGAGCGGACAGGCATGCGGGCCCTTTCCCGGCTGTCATCTGGGATTGACGGGATGCGAATGCGTGCGCAGGCGACGGTGTTCGGGACGGGTCATGTCCCAGTCCTTCCTGCGCACGTCCCTCCCCTGCCTCCTGCTGCTCGCAGCCGCCTGCAGCAGCGCCGTCGCCGGCCCGTCCGGTGCCGTGTCCGAGGCCCCCTCCGCTGAGTCCCCCGGCAGCGTCGTCCAGGCACCCCAGGCCCCTGTCGAGGGCGTGGCCCAGGCACCGACGCAGACACCGGCCGACCCGAGCATCCCCGTGGAGCAGACGCCCACCGGGGAGACCGAGACCCCGGCCACCGTCGCGCCTGCTCCCTCTGCGAGCGTGTGCGCACCGCTCAGTGGCCTGGCCACCCTCCAGGGGGACCTGTCGACGTGGCTCATGGGCGCGTCCATCAGCCCGGCCCGCAGTGGAGGCTTCAAGGAGCCCGGCGGCACGGAGCTCACCTCCTTTGAAGGCGCCTTCCGCGCGCTGCTCACGCAGGGGCCCACCGCGCAGGTGGTGCAGGACCTGGGGACGCTGGGCTTTGGCGTGGCCACCTTCCGCAACGCGGACGGCGCCGCGTGGCTGGTGGTGCGCGAGCAGGGCCTGCTCACCCGGGGCGGCGGCACCTTCATCCTCAACCTGTCGCCCGCGCGCGACCTCTGGTTGGAGGCGCCGCACGCGGACTCCGACGAGGGCACGCTGCGCCAGACGGCCACGCAGTTGGTGACGCTGGGCGCCCGCGCGCTGCTGCTCACCGGCAGCAACCGCTGCGCCGTCACCACCGCCAGCCCGTGCAGCGGCACCACCAGCGTGTGCGGCACCCAGGGCCTGCGCATCTCCGACGCCGCGCACTACGGCAACACCTTCTTCACCGCCGCCCACCGCGCGCTGCGCGACACCTATCCGGACGCGGTCGCGGTCAGCGTGCACGGCATGGACGCGAGCGATGGTCCCGAGGCCGCCGTGGTGAGCGACGGCACCAGCGTGCAGCGCCCCGAGTCCCTCTCCGTGCGCTTTCGCGACGCACTCAACACGCACCTCGTCGGCACCAGGCGCGCCTTCTCCTGCAACGCGCCGGATGACGCCGGCAAGCACCGCACGCTGTGCGGCACCAGCAACGTGCAGGGCCGCATCGACAACGGCGCCGCCGACGCCTGCTACGCCGAGGCCACAGCCGCGTCGGACCGCTTCCTCCACCTGGAGCAGTCCGTCACCCTGCGCGGCACCGGCGCCTCCTCCCAGGCGGTGATCCAGGCGCTCGCGGACACGGTGCCGTGCAGCCTCACCGGCTCAGGCCTGGGCTGCCAGGCCGTGGCCACCGCGGACCCCTGTCCTTGAGCTGACATCCGGGGTGCACGCACCCTGCGTGCCAAACGCGGGGCGCGGGGTGAAACCGAGGTGCACTTCGCTGTCGTCCAGGACACTGCGGGCGCGCCAATGTCGGGGCGTGGGCAGTCCGCGCGACTGGCGGGTTGGATCAGGGGTTGAGCAGCGAACGCTTCTCAGCTCCCGAGAAGCGCAACCCTGGTCGGTGATTTGAGCCTCCCTAGATTCGAGCGCAGCCACCATGGCGCTCTTTTCGACCCTGACACTCTTTCCGGCTTACTCCCTCGACACCTCCATCCTGGTGGCGGTGCTCGTGGGCGTGCTCATCCTGGCGCTCCTCACGGAGACGCTGGGATGGGTCTTCGTGGGCCTTGTCGTTCCCGGCTACCTGGCCTCGGTGTTCGTCATCCACCCGGAGGCGGGGGCCACGGTGGTGGCCGAGTCCCTGCTCACGTATGGGCTGGCGCTGGCGCTCTCCAGCGGCCTGAGCCGCACGGGGGCGTGGAGCGAGTTCTTCGGCCGCGACCGCTTCTTCTCCATCGTGCTCGCCAGCGTGATGGTGCGCGCGGTGAGCGAGACGTGGCTCTTGCCCTTGCTCGGCCGGTGGATGGATGATCGCTGGGGCACGTCCTTCATCGTGGACCGCAGCCTGCACAGCATCGGCCTGGTGCTGGTGCCGCTCACCGCGAACGCGCTCTGGAAGCTGAAGGTCCGCCGGGGGCTGTGGCAGGTGGGCGTGCCGGTGGCGCTCACGTACGTGCTCTTGCGCTTCGTGCTGCTGCCCGCGACCAACCTGTCCTTCAGCAGCCTGGAGCTGATGTACGAGGACGTGGCGCAGGACTTCCTGTCCAGCCCCAAGGCCTACATCATCCTGCTGACGACGGCGTTCCTCGCCGCGCGCTTCAACCTCAAGTACGGCTGGGACTTCAACGGCATCCTCGTGCCCGCGCTGCTGGCGCTCACCTGGCTGGAGCCCCTGAAGCTGGTCGCCACGCTGGCGGAGGTGCTGCTGCTGGTGGTCGCCGCCAAGGCGGTGCTGTCGGTGCCGGGGCTGCGCACGCTCAACCTGGAGGGCCCGCGCAAGACGGTGCTCGTGTTCTGTCTGGGCTTCGGCGTGAAGTGGGCCATCGGCTGGGCCATGGGCGGCCGCATTCCGGGCCTCAAGGTGACGGACCTGTTCGGCTTCGGCTACCTGGTGCCCACGCTGCTGGCGGTGAAGATCCTGCAGAAGCAGGTGGTGGCGCGCGTGCTGCTGGCCACGCTGCACACGTCGCTGGCGGGCTTCCTCATCGGCAGCCTGGCGGGCTTCGGCCTGTCGCTCATCGAGCCGCGTCCGGCCACCGCGCTCACCGCGCAGGCGCCGCGCGACCAGGTGCCCGGGCTGGGCCTGGACCACACGCCGCTGGGCCTGATGGCGATGGGCCGCGCCACCGCGCGGGAGAGTGACGCGGGCGGCGTGTCGCTGCGGCTGAAGCATGGCGACCTGCGCACGTACTCCTCGCTGTGGAGCCGCGTGGACGCGTGGCTGGAGACGGGCGGCACGGAGGGCGTGTCCGCGCTGCGCACGCAGGCGGCGGCGCTGGGGCTGGAGCTTCGCGCGCTGCCGGTGGTGGAAGGTTCTCCCGCGCGCTTCGCGCTGGTGGAGCGCGTGGACGGCGAGGGCAAGGCGGGCTGGGACACGTCCCTGCTGGTGCCCGGCGCGAAGGGGCCGGTGCTGGAGGTACCGCGTCCCCTCTCCGAAGCGCCGAGCGCCGAGGTGGCCGCGCTCCTGTGCGAGCGCGTGCACTGCCGCGCCATCATCGTGAGCGGCGTGGATTCGCGCCGCGCGGGGCTGGTGCTGGGCGACGCGCTGTCGCAGTCGGAGACGCCGCTGCGCCACGCCCACGAAGCACTGTCCTCGCGCGAGCGGGTGCAGGTGCGCGTGGACGCCTCGCTGAAGCCGGGACAGGTCGTGCTGCACACGCAGGATGGCAAGGCGCCGGAGTCCCTGGCCGCGCTGTGGCCCGACGCGAAGGTGACGTCCGCCGCGCCGCCCGAGCCCGGGGACACCTGGGGCGAGGACCGGCTGAGCGTGCTGCGCGCGGGGCCCGCGGACTTCGCGTCGCGGGTGCTCGCCCAGGCGCCGGAGCTGGCCGCGCCGATGACGGAGCGCGACGCGCTGGGCGCCCTGATGGTGACGCCGGACGGGGTGCGCACGCCCGCGGTGCGGCCCTCGGATTCGGAGCTGCTGGTGCTGGAGCAGCAGGTGGCCGCGCCGCTGCTGGGCAGCGGGACCTCCGACGTGCCCGTGGCGCTGCGCGCGCGCTGGGCCGGGGCCATGGCGGCGCTGTTGGGCCTGCGGGTGCACCCGGTGACGGACTGCGCCCAGGCGAAGGATTGCTGGTGGGTTACGGACGCGGAAGCCACGCCGGGCCGGCTGGGCGCGGGGCTGCTGGTGCGTCAGGGCGGCTCGCCGCTCGCGCTGGAGGTGCCGTCGCCGGGTCGCGAGGCGGGCACGCTGCAGGTGGCCGCGGAGCTGTGGCACGAGGCCGGCGCCACCGCGCTGGTGTTCGCCACCGCCTCCACCGAAGCGCCCCACCCCGCCACCTTCGGAGAGCTGCGCACGGCGTTCCAGGCGTTCCATCAAGCGGTGCACCGCGCGCTGCCCGGGAAGAACGGGCAGGTGCTGGCCATCCGGGGTTTCTCCGGCCGGCCTTCCGTGAACGCGGACGTGCTGGTGGACGTGGGCAGTCCGGTGCTCACCCCGGCGCAGCGGCCGGCGGAGCTGGAGCGCCTGCTGTCCTCTTCCGGCCCGCTGGGCTGGCTGGGTCAGCGCGTGCGCTACAACGACGGCGCTCCGGAGCTGACGGGCCTCAACGACGCAAGCCCGCAGCAGGTGTTCTCGCGCACCTTCGGTGGGGCGAAGCTGGCGACGCTGTGGCTGTCCGAACCGCTGCGCGGCGCCTTCGTGGGTCCCCGGCTCGCGGCCGAGGAGCTGGCCCTCACGGGCCTGACGCCCGAGGAGCCCCGCGAGTCGCCGGAGCGCGCGTTGCTGGCGGATCGGCTGGTGGCGCCCTCGCAGCCGGTGTCGTCCGCGCTGAAGGAGCACTTCGCGGAGCTCACCGCCGGCGCGGAGCGCTACCTGGCGCAGCAGAACGTGCACGACCTGCGCGCGCTGTCCCAGACGAAGCGCGTGGGCAACGTGTCCCGGCAGGTGAAGGCCGGCTTCAGCGCCGAGCACGGCCTGCCCTTCCTCCTGGTGGAGGCGCGGCAGGGACATCAGGTGCTGCGCGCCGTCTATTTCCTTCAGCAGCACCCGTCGCCGCTCGAGCGCGCGGAGCTGACCGCCGGTGACGCGGGGCTCGCGAGCGCGGTGGACGTGGCGCTGCGACACCGCCGACCGGTGGTGTTGACCGGGGAAGTCTCCCGCGAAGAGGCACGTCGATGAAGACCCGCAGCCGCGCGCTCCTGGCGCTCCTGGGCCTGCTGACGGCCCTGGCGCTCATCTGGGGCGCGAGCCTCGCCGTCCTGGGCAACACCGACACGCCCACCGCTCGCCGCGACGCGAAGTTCGTCAACGCCGAGCGCCTCATCTTCTACCGGCTGGAGCCGGGCAAGGAGATGCGCGTCCGGGTCCCCTCCGAAGCGGAGGAGCTGCTCATCGTCACGCACGAGATGCTGCCCGAAGGCACGCCCTACGCGCCGGAGAAGCAGTACCAGTACGGCCTGCAGGCCATCCTGCGCGCCCCGGCGGGCATCGTGCTGGAGCGCTCCATCTTCACGCGCACGCGTCAGAGCAAGGGCCAGCCCCAGGAGGACGGCACCTTCCTGGAGGAGAGCGCCTTCACCACCATCGCCACCGCGCAGGTGACGGACGAGCGCGAGTTCGTGCTGCGCCTGCCGGAGCGGCCGGAGCACTCGGTGCTGTACCTGCGGCCCGCGGGCACGAAGGGCACGCTGCTGGCGCGCGTGTACGTCCGGGCGCACCGCACGCTGCCGCTGCTCGCGTCGCAGAAGCTGGCGCAGGCCCGCGCCGAGGTCCGCGCCGGCCGCGCCACCTTCGAGCCCTTCGAGAAGCTGTCCCAGGACACGCGCCGCTGGCTCACCGAGGAGCACTGGGAGCGGCTCAACGCGGAGGGCGAGGCGGGCACGGACTACCAGATCGAGCCCGTCTACCGCACCGCGTTCCGGCTGCCCCTGGTGGAGGCCACCGAGTCCGTGCAGGAGCGGCTGGAGGCGGGGCGCGCCGTGGCGCTCAACGTCACCGGGCCCGCGAAGCCGGTGCTGTGGCTGTGGAGCGACGCGACGGACGCGCACCCGCAGCCGCATGGCCCCGTGACGGTGCGCACGCTGTCGCAGGACGGGCTCGTGCACACGGTGGAGCTGCCGGGCCCCGTGGCGGGCTCGCCCATGTCGCATCCGCTGGAGCTGCCCGCGGGCGTGCACACCGTGACGGTGCGCAACGACGGCAAGGAGGACCTGCGCTACACGGTGGAGGGGCCGTTCGAGTCGTGGCTGCTGCCCGCCGGGCCGCGTCCCGCGCCGGGCGCCGCGGCGGATGGCCATGTCGCCTTCCTGCCGGACACGCGCCGCACGGAGGCGTTCGCCACCGGTCCGGCGTGCCCGGTGCTGGAGCTGGACATCGATCCGCGCATGGACGCGGCCGGAAGGTTGGTGCGCATCGACGCGCGCTCGCTGGACCGGGCCCCGTCGCGCGAACCGCTGCACCTGAGCCTCACGGTGCTGGATGCGAAGGGCCAGCCGCTGGGACAGGCCTCGCTGGATGCCACCACGGAGCCCGCGCCGTTCGAGAGCGCGGACCTGGTGGCGCTGCCCGGGGGCGCGCTGCCGTGCATGCCCGTGGCGCAGGTGACGCAGGACGCGGGTTCGGCGGGCTCGGGTGAAGTGACGGACCTGCCCGCCTGGGTGTCCCAGGTGGCGAGCGCGCGGCTGTTCCTGCCGGCGGGTGCGCGCAAGCTGCGCGTGGAGGCGCCGCGCTCCACCATCGTGCAGTTCTACAGCTTCCTGGCCGGTGCGCAGGCGCTCACGCCCGTGGCGCCCTACACCGAGACGGCGCTCAAGGGCGTGCGCTGGCGCAACGCGCCCCTGGATCAACGCTCCTGGCATCCGATGCGGCCGGCCAACATGAGCGAGCTGATGCAGGGTGGCGCGCGCATGGAGCTGCTCAGCCAGGTGCGCCTGGAGCCCGTGGGCCCGGAGGACGAAGCGGTGGCGCCTTCGGGTGACGCGGTGGTGGTGCGCCCGTATGGGACGCCCGCCGTGGTCGAGGTCCTGGAGTCCGCGCAGGCGGACACCGCGGACGTGGTGCGCACGCTGTCCACCATCCTGGAGCCGGGCCGCGCGGTGCGGGCGCAGTTCGATGCCCGCACGCCCACCCGTCCGGAAGTGCGGCTGTCCTTGAAGGACGCGACGGCGCTGGGCAACGAGGTGGAGGTGCTGCTCGACGGCGAGCCCCTTCACCGCTTCACCGTGCGCTCCACGCGTTCGCGCGAACTCCTGCCGCCCCTGCCGCCCGGCGAGCATGAGGTGCTGCTGCGTTCGTCCGCGCCCGGCCTGACGGCGATGCTCAACCGGCCTCCCGCGGCGGGCAGCGGGCTGCGCTCGCGCACGGTGTACCCGGTGGGCTCGAGCGGGCTGCGCGTGCCGGTGCGCAAGACGGGCCCCGGCGCCGTCACGCTCAACGTCGTCGTCTACACGCCGGTGGCGGAGGCCTCCACCGCGCCCCGTCTCTCCGTCACGGTGGATGGAGGCAACCCCGTGCGTCGCGCCAGCGTGCTGGTGCCGCACGTCACCCGCGCCGAGCGCACCGTGGTGCTGCCCGCCTCCGAGAGGGATCCGGCGATGCCAGCGGGCCGTCCGGGCGTGAAGTGGTACGCGCGCACCGTGCCGGTGACGCTGGGCGAGGACATCGCGCCGGGCGTGCACACCGTCCGCATCCAGGCACTGGGCCCCGAGCCGATGTGGGCGCGCTTCTTCGTCTTCGGCCAGTCGCTGGAGAACACCGCCCCGCGCGAGTGGAACCGGGGCGGCTGGCAGTTGGAGGAAGCGCTGTGAAGCCGTCCCGGAGGACCGGGTCGTGGCGCCCGTTCGTGGCCGCGGGGGTCGTGTCGGTGCTGGGCTTCGCGCCCGGTACGGAGGCCCAGACAGCCCTGTCCTCCAATGCATCTGGCGCCCTGGCGCAGAAGTCCCAGAAGCTCGAAGCGACCCGGCCCGCCGTGAGCGCGAAGACCCCGAAGCAGGAGCGCGTCCCCCAGGAGGATCCGGCCGTGAACCCGCCCGAGGCAGCCGGCGCGAAGGACGGATGCCGCGTGGACGCGCGCTTCTCGGGGCTGTGGCCCCGCGTGGACGCCGTGACGTTCCACCCCACGACGCTGGAGGAGCGCGCGGCCTTCACGAAGCTCATCCCCGCGCTGCTCGCGGCGGCGCCGAAGCAGAAGGACGTGCCCCCGGAGCTGACGAACGTGGCCGCGTCGGTGGGCTTCTTCCTGGAGACGTGGACGACGCCGCGCGACACCTTCTGGGTGCTGCGCGAGCGGCCGGACCGCTACCACGGCGCGGGCGCGTACGTGGTGCGCACGGGCGAGGCCACCGAGGACGTGGTGCAGGTGCCCCACCCCTACTTCGACATCGGGACGGAGGACATCGGCGCGGGCCTCTTCTCCTGCCCGCCCGAAGGCCGCGCGCCGCGCCTCTTCATGACCGCCACCGCGCACCGCTACCACGGCACGCCCGGCGAGACGCCCGAGGACCCCGAGCACCCGGCGGACGTGGCCCACAACCCGGACCACCTCTTCCAGACCGTGACGGACCTGGCCGCGCGAAGCCTGCCTGCCCTGCGCGTGGTGCAGCTCCACGGCTTCGGCGAATCCAAGGTCCAGAAGGGCCGCACGGAGACCCTGACGGCGGTGGTGAGCGACGGCTCGCGCCAACCCGGAGCGTGGGCTCGGCAGGTGTCCGTACCGCTGGAGGATGCGCTGGGACACGGCGTGAAGCTGTTCCCGGAGGGGGTGCAGGTGCTGGGTGGGACGCAGAACGCCCAGGCACGGTTGCTCCAGGCGTATCCGCAAGCCCTCTTCCTGCACCTCGAAATGTCATCCCGCACGCGCAAAGCGCTGGCCCGGCCGGCGCGATTGGAGCGGCTGGGACAGATTCTGTTCGCACCCTTGGAGGACTGAGCGCCGATGTTTCCCGTTCGACGCCGCGCCCGTTTCACCCTGCTCGTGGGAGCGCTCGCGGCGCTGCCCGTCATCGCGCAGTCCGCAGCACCGCAGCCGTCCGTCATCGCCCGCCGTGAGGAGGGCATGGCCTGGCAGCCCAGAGCCGTCCGGGGGCCGGTGGCCCTGGAGGACGTGCGGGGCCACGCGCCCTACGTGCCCGACGGCGTGCCGCAGGCCACGGGCTCCGTGGAGGTCACCCCCCAGAAGGGCGCCGCGCTGTGGCTGGGCCCGCTGGACGTCGTGCGCGTCTCCGGCCCGGCCGGGGCGCTGCGCTTCACCCGCGTGCCGCTGGTGGAGGACAAGGACGCGCCCGACTTGCGCGTGGACGAAGAGGGCATCCCGGAGCGTCCGGGCCGCTGGTATCTGGCGGAGCCGATGGGCACCGGCAGCATCTGGTGGGTGACGGCGACGAAGGACGCGCGCATCACGGTGGAGCGTCCCGCGCCCACCTCCACGGTGAAGACCGAGGAGCGGATGCGCGACGCGCTCCTCAAGTGGGTGGACGGACAAGGGCCGCGCCCGGCGCTGGCCTTCGATGCGGGCACGCGCGCGCGGCTGGACGTGGTCGCGGCGTTGGAAGCGGAGCTCGTCCGTGACGAGCCCGCGACGTCGCCGCTGCGGGACGCGGTGCGCGCCTGGCGCAAGGCGGAGGTCCTGCGCGAGTGGGCGCTGGTGTCTCCGCTGTGGGGACAGGCGATACGCGTGGAGCGCCCCCGTCCCACCGGCACCGAGGTGGCGCTGGAGGGCCTGGACGCGCCCTGGTATCGCCCCGAGGTGAAGGGCAACGTCTGGGCGCTGGAGCTGGAAGGCCCGGGCGTGCTGTCGCTGGAAGCGCGCTCCGTGCTGGGCGGCGACGCGAACGCCGAAGCCGCGAAGGTGGAGGTGTACGGCGTGGGCGCCACGCTCGCGCAGGCCCAGCTCACCTCGCAGCCCGCGTGGGCGGAGGCGCCCGAAGGCGCGGCGCTCCCGGACGGGCGCACGGCGCGGGTGCTCGCGTCGGGCGAGCGCGTGGGCATCGCGGAGGAGCTGCGCGTGGCGCTGCCCCCGGGCAAGCACAACTACCGCGTGAGCTGGAAGGGCGGGCCGCTGATGCTGCGAGCGCGCGTCGCCACGCGCAGGCCCACGCTGTCCGAGGCGCTGACGCACCAGACGCACTGGACGGAGTTCGCGGAAAAGGCGTGGGAGCAGGTGAAGACAGACACCGCGCCCCGTCCATCACTCCTGCGCCAGCAGCTGGTGGCGCTGATGCCGGAGCTGGCGCGCGGCACGTACGGCAAGACGAAGACGGAGGGCCTGTCGCCGCTGCTGCGCACGCTCGCCGCCATCGGGGACCGCGACACGGACGCGGCCGTGGAAGCGCTGAAGGGCGCGGACGCCTCACCGCTCGCGTGGCACCTGCGCCTGCTCACCGCGAAGCAGCTGCTGGACCAGGGCAAGACGGACGCCGCGCACGCGCTGCTGGGCACCGCGCCCGCGTTGCCGGAAGCGGGCTTCCTGACCGCCGAAGCGTCGGAGCTGGTGGCCCGCCTGCCCTTGGGAGATCCGCTGCGAAGCCGTGAGCTGGCCGCGCTGGAGCTGGCCTGGCGCGCGGAGCCGCTGTCGGAGGACATCCGCCGTCGCTACCGCACCGCGTGGTGGCGCGCGAGCCGCTGGTCGCAGGTGACGCCCGCGTCCCAGGACGCCCGCGACGACAACGGAGCGGTGACGGAAGTGAAGCCCTCGCGGTGGCTGGACCTCCAGGCCGTGGAAGCCGACGCGGCGATGGCGGGCAGCGCGATGTGGCCGCTCGCCGCCGGAGGCACCACCCACGTCCAGGCCACGGGGCTCGCCGAGGCCCCCACCCTGCTGCGCGCCTACGTGATGACGCCGCCGGGCGCCCGGACGCATCCGGTGCTGCGCGTGGGCAACAACGCCTTCCCGCTGCTGCCGCTGTCGTCGCTGGAGCCGGTGGAGATCGCGCTGCCTCCGGGCGAGCACGCGCTCAAGCTCGAAGGCGCGGCCGGCACGCGGGCCTTCCTCTCGCTCGCGCCCACGAAGGAGCAGGGCACGCCCGCGGAACTCGGCTACGTGCGCACGCAGTGGCCGGTGAAGGTGGGCACGAAGCCGGTGCGCTTCCGGGTGCCGGACGCGAAGCTGCCCTCGCCCGTGCGCGTGCAACTGCGCCCGCTGGATGCGGTGGCGGGCAAGCCCCTCGTGGTGCGCATGTCCACCGACGTGGGCCACACCCGCCGCCTGGTGCTGCGGCCCTCCGCCGCGAGTGCGAATCACCTGGCGCTGGAGGGCGCGCGGGGCACGTCGTCCGCGCCGGTCTCCGTGGTGGTGACGCTGCCGCCGCAGGCCCGTGAGGTGTGGTTCGAGCCCGAGGACGCGAAGGCGTCGCTCGTCGTCTCGATGGCGGTGCGCCGAGCAGAGGTCGCCGCGCCCACGGAGGTCCCTGCCCTGCCGCAGCCGCAGGCCGGCACGTCCTACGAAACGCTCCAGGCGCTCTCCCGCGCGCTGCGCGCCACGCCCGGCGAAACGGAGCCGCGCCTCGCGCGCGCCGAACTGCTCTCCTCGCTCCAGGAGGAGGGCTTCGCCCGCGCGGACGTGGGCCGCCTGCTGGACGCGCAAGCGAAGCTGACGCCGGAGCAGCAGAAGCGACTGCTCGCGCTGATGGATCGCCTGTCCCAGGCGGCGCCGCGCACGGTGCGCTTCACGCAGGCCATCACACAGCCCACGCTGGTGTCGCCGGCCTTCGCGGCGCTGCCGGACACGGGCGACGCGAAGCTGTCGGCCTCCAGCGCCCAGGCGCGCGAGGGCCACGCGGACGCGGCGCTCGCGGCGGTGTCGGGCGACAAGAGCCTCGCGGGCCGCTACCTGCGCGCACGGCTGCTGTCGGCCTCCGGTGAGGACGCGGCGGGCGCGCTGGCGATGGCCGCGCTGTACCGCGAGACGGGCCTGCCGCAGGTGGGGCTGGAGGCGCTCGGGATGCTGGAGCGGCTCCAGGACTCGCCCCAGGCGTGGAAGGACGGCGGCGCGCCCCTGGGCGCGGCGCTCGCGGGCCAGCTCCAGGCGTGGGCGGACCACCCGGACGTGCGGCGCATGAGCTTCACGGCGGGCCGCTGGACGCGCTGGGAGCGGCTGCGCGACGCCGAGGAGGCCGCGGGCTCGCTGGAGGCCACGTCGGAGGGCGGCACGGAGGACGAGGACGTGGCGCAGGCGGTGCGCAAGGCGCTGCTCGCGCCGCCGTGGAAGCTGTCCGAGGCGAAGCTGCTGCCCGCGGGCGCGGCCCGCGTGATGAGCCTGGTGGTCAAGCAGCCCCGGCCCCTGGGCGCGGAGGTGCTGTGCGGCACCACACCGCGTCCCGGCGTGGACGTCACCGGCACCTGTGCGTTCGCGCTGCGCGTGGACGGCCGCGTGGTGCGCGAAGTGAAGGTGGCGGAGGGCGAGACGGCCGTGCTGGGCACGCGCCTGGACGTCCCCGGCCGTCACCAGGTGGAGGTGGTGCTGGCGCGGGCCGACACGCAGCAGACCGGCCTCGTGCGCTTCGTGGAGTCCGAGCAGGGCGCCGCCAACGCCCGCGTGATGGTCGCGCCGCAGCCCCTGTCGCTCCTGCGCAGCCGTCCGGGTTCGCCGGTGGTGATGACGGTGCTGGGCCCCACCGCGCTGCGCGTGCGTGCCCATGCGCTCGCGCCCACGGCGGGCCGCGAACTGCTCCTGCGCAGCACGCCCCTGCCCTCCGGTGACGGCGCGGGCGGCTCCGGCGCGGAGGAAGGACCGCTGATGCACCTGGGCCTGCCCGGGGACGCCGACCCGGGGCTCAAGGGTGCGTCGCAGCCGCTGGGTCGCGCGGGTGAGACGTGGCTGCTGTTGCCCTCGCGCGGTCCGCACCGCGTGAGCCTGGAGTCACCCGAAGGTGAAGCGCTGGTGCAGGTGCAACTGGGTGTCGTCGCGGATCCGAGCGCGCTCGCGACCTCGACGTGGGCCCAGGGCACCACTGGCCTGGAGCCCCTGCCCTGGCCGGCGCTGCCGCCGGACCTGGCGCTGCTGCCGGACGGCATGGCGCCCGAGGCCCCGGGGTACGGGCCGGGCATGCTGTCCGCGGAGCTGGGCTTCCGCAGCGAGGACGTGGAGGAAGGCGAGCTGCTCAACCGTCCCCTCCAGACGGGCATGGAGCTGCGGCTGTCGCTGCGCCGGGAGCTGTCCCCGGGCCGCGCGTGGCTGCGCGTCACGCCCGAGGCCCGCTATCCGTTGAACAAGAGCCCGGTGATGGGCGGATCCGCGGCGGTGTACCTGACCCGGCTTCCGTGGGACCTGCGCCTGTCGATGCAGGGCGCGGTGTTCACCCAGTCGCTCGACGGCGCGATGCGCTGGAGCGCCCGGGGCCGCGTGTCGGCGGACCGCTACGTGCGGCTGTCACCGGACGTGGGCCTCATTCCGGGCCTGGGCCTGACGCTGGAGTCCATGCAGGGCAGCGGCGCGGTGGATGCGACGCGCTACGACCAGAACGTCTACTGGCTCTACGGCAAGGACCATCCCCAGCGGCTGGCACCGCGGCTGTCGCTGCGCTGGCAGCCGTTCCAGGACCACGTGGCCACGGTGGGCACGTCCGCCACGAGCAACGGCAACCTCTACACGCTGGACAACGCCGGGGCCTACGCGAGCTGGGCGGGGCTCCTGGGCGGCAAGCTCAAGGGCACGCGCGCGGAGCTGGGCTACGGCGCCTCCCAGCGCTTCCAGGACGAGCACCGCTCCACGGCCTACCTGCGCCACCGCGTGTCGGGCCGCGTGGACTGGAACGTGTGGATGGGGCGTGGCGGCAACCGGCTGATGCTCTACGCCGAGGACCGCGCGTTCCTCTCCGGTCCGTACGGGTTCCAGAACGTCTTTTCACTGGGAGCGCGGTGGGATTGGACCGGCGGACGTGGGTTGCAGGACGTGACTCCCACCGAAGAGGAGTTCGAGGAGCTGCTGGATGAACGACGTTTCCAGCCGTGAGGTGTCCTGATCCGAACGGGGACGGGGGGGGGCCGGGCAGCTTTCTCAAGCAATGAATAGCTCTGGCCGCGACATGCACCTGTCCACCGATCAGCTCGAGACGCTCCTCTTGGAAGCCCTGCCCCCGCTCCACCGCCGCGTGCGTCACGCGTCGGCCGGAGCGCTGGCCCAGCGGCTGGTGGAGACCTGCCCCCGGCCCGCCGGGGTGGAAGGCCTGGCCCCGTGGCTGGGCGTGGCCCTGGAGGTGCTGGAGACGGAGCTCGCCTCCGTGCACGAGGAGCTCATCCAGTTCACCCGCCAGCACAACGAGGCGGTGGATGACGCCGCCCGTCGCGAAGTGCTGGTGAACCACCTCAAGGCCACGGTGAAGGACCGCAAGGAGCGCCGCGAGGACCTGCGCGCCCTGGACCGGTGGATGGGCTTCGACGCCCTGCGCGAGCGGCAGGAGAAGCGCCGGCACAAGCTCCTGATTGAAGAAGAGACGGCGCTGCGGGCCCTGACGGGCATCATCACCGTGACGACGCAGAACGAACTCCAGCCGTCGGCCGTCGCGCTGGCCCGGCAGTTGTTGGACCGCGCCGTGGACGCGCCCCGGGCCCAGAACCGCTTCGCGGCGCTGGAGGCCTTCCGGCAGCTCACGCAGTCGGTGCCGGGCGTCGCCTCCACGCTGCCGGAGGTGGGCCCCACGCTGACGAGCCTCGCGGGCCAGGAAGACGTCAGCCCCTTCTTCCAGGCCGAAGCGCTGCGCGCGCTCCTGTTGGTGGACGCGCTCACGGGCCTGGCCCTGCTGCGCCAGCGGCTGCGCGCGAAGGCGCCGTCGGAGAAGGACTTCCTCTTCCGCCGGCAGGTGCTGGAGCAGTGCGCGCCGCTGCTCGCGGAAGAGCACCGGATGCCGCTGCTCACGGAGGTCGCGCACCACGACCCGAGCGAGTACGTGCGCATGGGCCTGTGCGCGCTCATCGCCACGCGCCCGGACGGACAGCCGCTGCTGCGCAGGCTGGCGGGGCTGGAGAAGGTGCCGGCCATCGTGAAGGACGGGGCGGAGCGGACGCTGTCGGAGCCCAGCCCGCGCGTGCGCACCGCCGCCGTGCTGGCCGCGGTGGAAGCCGCCATCTCCACGCCGAAGGTGAAGGGCCCCGCCCTCCAGGTGCTGGTGGACGTGCTGGGCCAGGACACCGCGCCGCTCGTGCTGCGCGTGTCGTGTGAACGGGCCGCCGCGCTGGCCGAAGCGCTGGGTGCCGCGGGGCTGGGTCCCGCGCACGCGGCCCTGCTGGACGCGGTGGAGTCCCTGGCGACGCAGGCCGCGAGCACCGGGCCGGTGGTGGAGGCCGCGGCCGCGGCGGCGCAGGTGCTGCGGCGGGTGAAGGATCCAGCGCGGCAGGCATGGACGGCGTACCTCGCGGGCCGCGTCTCCCAGCTCAAGCCGGGCGGCCGCACGCGCCTGCCGCTGTTGCCGCCTCCGGAGAACCTGCCGGCGCTGCCGGAAGGCCCCGAGTGGCTGGGCGCCATCCTCGCGGACCTGTCGCAGGACGGGCACGGACTGTACGCAGAGCGCTCAAAGACGACGCTGACGCTGTGGCACGGCGACCGGCACCAGCGCCGCCTGTGGCGCATGTGGCACGAGCTGGGCCGCCCCGCGCCGAACAAGCGGCAGGCCTTCCTGCACACCACCGGGCGCACGATGCCGGGCACGCTGCGCGCGCACCCCGGACACCTGGACGAAATCACGGAGACGCTGGTCCCCGGCGAGCGCGTCCACGTGGCGAGCCAGGGGAGCTGGGGCCGTCACCTGCCCACGGTGGATGACCTGTTGGACCTGCCGTTGTCGAAGGACGGCAAGGTGCACCTGTTCAGCAGCCACGGCGAGACGGTGGTGGTGCCGCCCGCCTCGCGCCTGCGCCGGCTGGCCAACCGCCTCAAGGTGACGAAGGACTACCGGAGGCTGGCGACGCTGCGGCTCGACTCGCTGGGTGGCGAGGAGCCGCGCGAGCGCCGGCGTTTCGTGGAGCAGGTGGAGAAGGACCTGGGCGTCCAGGTGCGCTTCACGCCGTACGGCCAGGGGCAGCGGGTGCCCGCGCCGCTGGCGACGCTCTTCCAGGACACCGCGGAGACGGTGGCGAAGCCCACGACGCTGCACACGCCCGCGATGCTGGGCCTGCAGAGCGGCTTCCTGGCGCTGCTCACCGAGCGCATCCTGGAGAACGAGGGCTACTTCCTGGGCATGGGCGGCAACGGCATCGCCGCGCTGGGCCTGTTCACGGCGGCGCTCTTCTCCGTGTTCCTGGGCGACACGTACGTGAAGCGCCAGAACGTGCGCAAGGCGCGCGAGCAGATTCCGCTGTGCATCGGCGGCTGGGGCACGCGAGGCAAGTCCGGCACGGAGCGGCTGAAGGCGGCGCTCTTCTCCGGCATGGGCTTCGAGGTCTTCGCGAAGACGACGGGCTCGGAGGCGATGTTCGTGCACAGCGCCCCGGGCGCCGGGCCGTCCGAGTTCTTCATCTTCCGCCCCTACGACAAGGCCACCATCTGGGAGCAGAAGGACATGGTGGAGCTGGGCGCGCGCCTGGGCACGGAGGTGTTCCTCTGGGAGTGCATGGCGCTGCAGCCGAACTTCGTCGAGCTGCTCCAGAACGACTGGATGAAGGACGACTTCGCCACGCTGACCAATGCCTATCCGGACCATGAGGACATCCAGGGTCCCGCCGGCATGGACGTGGCATCCGTCATCACCCACTTCATGCCCAGGGGCGGCAAGGTGGTGACGACGGAGGACCACTTCCTGCCGCTGTTCAAGCAGAAGGCGCAGGAGAAGGACACGACGCTCTTGCACAGCGCGTGGTGGGAGGCGGAGCTGATTCCGGAGGAGCTGCTCGCGCTGTTCCCCTACCGCGAGCACCCGCGCAACATGGCGCTGGTGGCGACGCTGGCCGAGCAGCTGGGCGTGTCGCGGCCGTACGCGCTGGCGCTGATGGCCGAGCACGTCCAGCCGGAGATCGGCGTGCTGAAGGTGTTCCCGCAGACGCGGGTGCGCGGGCGCCTGCTCACGTTCATCAACGGGCACTCGGCGAACGAGCGCACGGGCTTCATGAACAACTGGACCCGCACGGGCCTGGGGGACGTGGATCCGGAGTCGAACCCGGAGCGCGCGGTCATCACGGTCATCAACAACCGGTGGGACCGGGTGTCCCGTTCGGAGGTGTTCGCGCGCATCATGGTGGAGGACGCGCCCGCGGACCGGCACGTGCTCATCGGCACGAACCTGGAGGGCCTGCGCAAGTACGTGCGCGACGCGCTGGACCGGCACCTGCTGGGCACGGACGTGGTGGCGGTGGAGGAGCTGTCCACCCCGGAGGGCGCGGGCCGCGCGGAGGTGCGCCTGGCGAAGGAGCTGGCGCGGTTGAAGGTGCCGCGTCCCACGGCGCAGACGTTCATGGAGCGCTTCGGCCGGTACGCGGCGGGCGCGGGCCTGAAGGTGACGCCCACGGTCGCGCTGAACGCGGCGGTGGAGAAGGCGCTTGCTGGCGCGGACGACACCGTGGTCGTTGAGAAAGTGCGCCGCGCGCTGGAGCGCGAGGTGGGCCCGCTGCTGGAGGAGGCGCTGGCGCCGGTGTCGCGCGTGCAGGCGCAGCCGCTGCCGGAGGTGCTGGCCCCGGCGACGAAGGACGAGGTGTGCGAGCACGCGCTGTACCTGCTGGCGCGCATGGCGGTGCACGCGCGGCTGAAGCAGGCGCTGCCCCGGGATGCGGCGGGAGACGCGGCGGGGCGCGTGAAGGCGTTCCACGCGAAGTTCCGCGAGGCCTACAAGGCGATGTTCCTGGAGCAGGTGGTGCCGGTGTCCGACGCGCAGGCGACGGGCGACCAGGTGGTGGACGCCTGTGCCCGGGCAGTGGCGCCGGGGATGCAGGTGAGCATCATGGGCGCGCAGAACATCAAGGGCACGGGCCTGGACTGGGTGTACCGCTGGATGGCGTTGGACCGGGTGACGACGGCGCTCAAGGCGCTGGAAGGCACGTCGGTGGAGGCGCGGCGGCGGGCGCTGGAGTCGCTGGAGACGTTCGACGACTCGGGCTTCGTGGACGCGGGCCTGGCGCGCACGGTGCTGCCGAAGCTGGTGGAGAAGGCGAACTCGCCGGACGAAGCGGACCGGCTGCGCAAGCTGGCGGAGCGCGCGAGGGCGCGGCACGAACTGAAGCTGGCGGCGCTGACGCACACGGCGGCGGGCGGCGCGACGCAGGTGGTGGTGCGCAAGCTGGAGAAGGTGTTCGACTACCTGGACAGCGTGACGCGCCGAAGGCTGAGCGAGATGCTGCTGGAGGACCTGGAGAAGGGCCGCGTGTCGCACGCGCGGGCGGCGGTGGAGACGCGCAAGCTGTACGAGCGCCAGAAGGGCGGCTGGCTCTTCCGCGGCCTCAAGAAGCAGCAGCCGATGCGGCTCCTGCCGGTGCCGACGGAAGTCCCCGTGCCCCAGCCCGTCACGGTGGCGGAAGCGCCACAGGCGGTGTTCACGAAGTCGGTGGAAGTGCGCGGCACGGTGCCGCTGCGCCACCTCCACTCGGAGACGAACGCGATGGCGAAGGGCGAAGGGCCGGTGCTGCTGCGCGACGCGCCGGTGAAGCCGCAGGGGCCGGATGTTCCGAAACCCGACGCGTCCGTGGATGACGCGGGCGAGCCGCTGTCCTGAGTCCTCGCGAGCCAGAGACCCGAGGAGACACCTTCATGGAGGAGAATCCCATCACGGACGCGCTGTTCGGGGAGCGCGTCCCATCCCGGCCCTGTGACGGCGGGCCCCGGGCCTGGAGGCAGGCCCAGCGAAGGACCGGAGAGCGCACGGAGCCCCTGCGGGTGGACGTGGTCCGCGACCTTGCCGGCTTCAACGCGCTGGAGGAGGAGTGGAACGCGCTGGTGCTGCGCGTGGACGACCAGGTCTTCTACCGGCACGAGTTCGTGCGCTGCTGGTTGGAGCACTTCGGCAAGGGAGCGCCGCTGCGCATCCTCACGGCGAGGGACGCGGCGGGAAGCCTCGTGGCGGTGCTGGGGCTCAAGGAGGAGCAGGGCCACCAGTACGGGGTGCCGGTGCGGCAGTTGTTGTCGCTGACGAACAAGCACTCCTGCCGCTTCGACCTGCTGGCGGAGGAGCCGAAGCGGGCGGCGGCCGCCTTCCTGTCGCATCTGATGGGCGACCCGAGCTGGGACGTGCTCCGGCTGTCGGACGTGCCGGAGGACGGCGCGGCGTGGGCGCTCATGCATGCGGCGCGGGGCGCGGGAATGCCCTGGGGTGCGTGGCCGAGCGCGAGGTCCCCATACCTCACGCTGCCGAGCACGGTGACGGCGTGGACGAAGGGACGGAGCAACGCGAAGCCACTGCGCAGGAGGCGTCGGAGGTTGGAGGAGAAGGGCCGCGTGGAGGTGGAGCGCGTGTCCGGAAGCGAGGGGCTGGAGGCCCGGCTGGAGGAGGCGTTCGCGCTGGAGCAGAGCGGCTGGAAGGCGCAGCAGGGCACGGCCATTGCCCAGGCGGAACACCGGCGGGGGTTCTACACCTCGCTGGCGCGGATGGCGGCCAGGCGGGGCTGGCTGGGCTTGTACTTCCTGCGACTGGATTCGAGGGCCATCGCCTTCCAGTACGGCCTGGAGTACGGAAGTCGCTATCTGGCGATGAAGCCCGGCTACGACGAGGTGCTGGGAGAGGTGAGTCCGGGTCACCTGCTGACGGAGAACCTTGTCCAGGACTGCATCGGGAGGGGGCTGAAGGAGCTCGATTTGTTGGGGGATGACGCCCCGTACAAGCGCGAGTGGACGCAAGCGGTGCGACAACACCACTGGCTGTTCATCTACCGGGATACACTGGTAGGGCAGACCCTGCAGCGGTCCAAGTTCCGCTGGGCACCGGTGGCGAAAAGGATGGTGGGGAGATGGGTCCGACGGCGCTGAGTTTCTACTGGGCCGCGAAGCGGCTCCAGGCGCTGAAGGTTCCTCGACTCGCGGGCGTGGTGGCTGCGGTGGGAAACCGCCTGAACAACAGCCACGTGGACACGAAGGCCGCGCTGCATCCCAGCGTGGAGCTGGGCTACGGAGGCATCGGCGTGATCATCGCGCCGGGGGTGGAGGTTGGGGAGAACAGCTTCATCTCCCAGAACGTGAGCCTGGAAGGAGCCCCCGGAAAGGTCGGAGTGCCCCGAGTGGGGCGCGACGTCTTCATCGGCGTGGGCGCCCAGGTGCTGGGCCCGGTGACGATAGGTGACGGAGCGAAGATTGGAGCCAACGCGCTCGTCATCGAGGACGTGGCCCCCGGAGCCGTGGTGGCAGGGATACCGGCGCGAGAGCTGAAGCGCGTGCCTCCGACCGGGACGTGAACAGCAAGGGTTTCCTCACGCGTCCGGCGAAAAATGAGCCCGGCGCGTCGCGAATCCGCAAGGCGCCGGGCTCTGCCCACCCCTATCCCATGTTCAAGCAGGCACGCGATTCGTCATCGCGATCCCTGCTTCCATTGAAGTTCTGCCCCGAAAGGCAGCTGCCGTCTGCGTCCGGGGCGCGCTCGAGAGCGGGCCTGTTCGGAGGCAACCCTCCCAGAGGAGGGCAGACAGTCACACGGTCTCTTGCCGTGAGATGAAAGGCTCTGGCATGGCCATCCTGGATGCCTTTGTCTTGGGTTGGGGAAACCATCCTACTCCGAAGCAACGATGCGAACCACCCCTGGCACATCGTGGCCATGCTCGATGAGCATCTTCCGCACAAGGAAGGGCAGCGTCATCGCATCGTGCGGTCCATGGTGCTTCTTCCCGGCGAAGAAGGCGTCGCAGTGGCCAATCAGCGCATTTGAATCCAGGGGCCCATGAATGGAGGAAAGCCAGCGCGCCGAATCGTCAGCGCACTCGACGTAGGGTTCGTCGTGCGCCAATTGCTTGAAATTCACGTCAATACCTCGAACTCCAGAGGCGAAGCGGCGATGTGCTTCTTCCTGCACGCCCTTCAGAATCCTGCGCCAGTGCCAACGAGCGCGGCCGAGGAGAATCCGACGCTCTTGCGCGACCAGGACGAATCTTCCATTCGCCTGCCGGTGCACCAACCAGCGGGCCACCGGTAGTCGCTCCAGCTCAATTCCCTTGCGGAGCACGGGAACGAGCCGGACGAACGTGTACCTCAACACCAGTGGGCCTTCGACCTGCATCAACTGCGTTGGCCGAGCCGCTTCGAACTCCTCTCTGTCAAACTCGATCAGGGTATCGAGCGATTGTTGCTGTTCCTCCCCTGGCAAAATGGCCTCCTGGAGTTCACTCGACTCCAACTGGGCCGATTTCGAACTAGCCCCGTCATCCTGCGCATCGCTCACGCGCTCGTCGTCGACGCCGACGCCGACCGCCTCACTCTGATTCTGGGCCTTTCGCGCTACCCTGCTCCGGAAGCTCTTCTCTGCGAGCGCCTGCTCGCGCCGTAGCTGGTCCCTCAGGTCCATCAACCGCCGCGCGCGCTCCGTGTCCTCCCACCGAGCCCCCGGCACCTCGCCGGAGACCGCGAGGTATACCCGAGAAGTTGTTCGGTTGAGCCGGTTGCCATAGCGCTTCTTCAACTCGGCCACTTGGTGTTCGAACGCAAGCGACCTGCCATTGGCCCAGCCACTCACCACGCTCTGCTCAACACGGCAGAGGTCACCCACTTCCTGCTGCGTCATGCCATCCGAGAGGGCAATCTTCACCAACTCCCGGGTGTATTTGAACTTTGGCTTTTTGGGCTTCTTCTCATCCATGGTGTCTTCATCGCCTCGAACGGGCCCCCGGGAAGTACCCAAGCGCCTCCCGGGGACCGACACAGACCACTCTACTTCTTCGAACCCTGCGGATCCTCGCGGACAGGCTGCGGCGGTCTGGCGTTCGGATTCAACTGCTTCCCTCGATTGCCCTGGGCCTTGTCCCAGGTCATGTTCGTTCCCGGAGTCCCCCGGTTGCCGTTCTGGATGTCCGCTTGGTGGTTGGGCTTCTTGCGCATCGCGTCCCTCGCTTCCAATGCGGCGTGGGCATCAGTGCCTCGCCGTTGATACGCGAACCAAGGTGCGCCCCAAGCCCTTGATTTTCCAATGATAATCCCGACATACAAACCTGATAGTGGTTGATGGGGGAAGAATCCGCAGCCGAACCGGACCAGGGAGAAAACCTGAATGACCACCGTTGCGAGTGTCGTAGTGGGCAGAGAGGGGTTTCGTGTTCCAGAGGCGCAATCCGAACGGCTGATTTTCGCGGAGCAGATCGCGAACCACTGTCGGCGCGGAGGCGCCGACGTAGTGCTTCTTCCCGCCGGGTACCTTTTCTCCCAGCACGACGAAGAGAAAGCCCTAACGCGGGATGCCAAGGCGCTTGCACTGGCATGCAAGGGCGTGTCCCTGGTCGCAGGAGTCGACTCGGGCACGGCAAGAAAGCTAGGGCAATCGAAAGTCGGGAGTGGAAAGCGCTTGGATGAATGGACGAAGAAGAGGTCGCTCCCCTTCTGGGTCTTTGCCAGTGCCCCGGATGGGACCATCCTTCGAATGTTCAGGCAGCGGAGCACCACTGCGGCGAATGGCGCGCAACTGGACGCGCCCTCCAAATCCGAGCAGCAGGAACGAACCGTGGAGCTGGCGGGATTGAACTGTTACCTGCTGGCCTGTGGTGAGCTCTTCAATCCCCACCTCCGTGCCTCCCTCGAAAGCAAGAACATCGACCTGATCACCCATCTGGCCCACAAGGGACTGGGGAGAACATTCCCCAAAACGTTTCCGCGGCTTGCGACCACAGCTCGCGCATGGGTCATCAACTCACAGCACGCACTGAATGGATTTTGCTGGGCCGCGAAGCGAGGCAGCACACAGGCAGACTACGTGCCCGGCGCTCTGATTCGCGCGGACGCGAGTGCAGCGGGAGAATGGGCGCAAATTTCCTTTTGGAATGTCGCCTGAATCACCAAACGCTCGGCGTGGGTCAGCTTTGAGGTCGAGCGGAGGAATGAGAACCAGGGGCCGTTGAGACAGCTCCCCTGGCGCGCGTCCAGATGCGGAACAACGCCATCCCCGCCAGCATGGACCCGACGAACAGCAACACGTCCCGTCCACCCGTGGCCAGCGACGTGAACGCAGGACCCGGGCAGTAGCCCACGAGTCCCCAGCCCACGCCGAACAGCACCGCACCGCCAATGAGCGACCGGTCCACCCGAGCCTGTGAAGGCGCCGGGAACCGGGCCGCCAGCACCGGAGCGGACCGACGGCGGATCAGCCGCAGGAGGACGGCGTGCACCCCCACCGCCCCGATCATGACCATGGCGAGGGAGGGATCCCACCGGCCCGCGACGTCCAGGAAGCCCATCACCTTCTCGGGCTGGGTCATCCCGCCCAGCCCCAGGCCGAGCGCGAAGAGGACGCCGCAAAGTCCCGCGACCAGGAGGGCCTTCACGCGACACCTCCCAGCACGTGACGCACCAGGAAGACCGTCAGCATGGCCGTGGCCACGAACGTGATCGTGGCCACCAGCGACCGCCGCGTCCCCCGTGCGACACCGCACACGCCATGACCGCTGGTGCAGCCATTGCCCAGTCGCGTCCCCACCCCGACCAGCAGGCCCCCCGCCACCAACCACCATGGACCGGGCACGTCTGGAGCCCCCAGCGATCCAGGCCAGATGAAGCGCAGCAGCAGCCCTCCTCCCAGCAGCCCACCAAGGACTGTCCCTTATACACATCT
>NZ_RAWI01000978.1 GCF_003612125.1 Corallococcus praedator | reverse complement strand
GTCAGGGTTGTCCGACACCGATCGCGAGAGGAATGTCTCCACCCCGGCGGCCGCCATGCGACCTTCGAGCCGGTGCGCGAGATCCCACAGGATGCTCGTCTCGAGCGCCGCGGTCTCCGGACCCACGGCGGCGTCGACCACCCCGTTGCCGGGATCGATGACCACACGCTTGCCCGACAGCTGGGGGCCCGAGCGCCGGACCGACTCCTGCTCGCGGATGGCGTGCGGCGAACCGCCGGTGACCTTGGTGCCGAGGTTGTCCAGCGACCGGAGCGTGTCGGGGCCGCAGAGGCCGTCGGGGGTCATGCCGTACTCGCTCTGATACGAACACAGCGCCGTGTACGTGGACTCGCCGAACTGGCCGTCGACGAGACCGGTGTAGTAGCCGAGATTCTGCAGCCGCGACTGCAGGGTCGCGACGTCGTCGCCGTTCATGGGCGCCGACAGGGTGTAGGTG
>NZ_RAWI01000977.1 GCF_003612125.1 Corallococcus praedator | reverse complement strand
GATTGTTAGCATCTCAGGCTCAATTTCATTTATCCTTTTGATGATGTATTCCAATTCTTCTTCCCAATTTGGAATAGGCGCTAAAGCATCTAAACGAAAACGAATTCTAAAACCTTGCCTTTTCATATCAGCCGCTTTTTGGAGACGAGCATCTAGAGAAGCTACTTTTTTCTCGTAATTTTTGCTTATAGTTGGAAGGGATAGTGACCATGAAAAAATGACATTTTTGGCAGGTCCAAGAGCTTCAGCAAATTTTGTTGAAGTAAATTTAGAAAGAACAATTAAGGCGTGCTTATTTGGATTGTTATTTTCAAATAAAGGTATCAGCATTTCCAAAGGACTAACGCCAAGTAATTTTTTGTATGGCGCTTCGAATGCCAAACCATCTTGGTTTTCTCCTAATATCAAACCCAAATTACCTTCTCGCTTCAGCCACTTTTGAACTTCCGGAATCATG
>NZ_RAWI01000976.1 GCF_003612125.1 Corallococcus praedator | reverse complement strand
CTCCAAAGCGGCATCCAGAAGCAGTTGCTGGAAAAACAAGTCCGCCGTCGAGTAGCCAGTGAGACATAGCTCGGGAAATACGGCGACGGAACAGCCCTCGAGCACAAGGCCCTCCAGCGATTCGATCATGCACCGCGCATTGAATCCCGGATCACCCAGGCGCAACTCCGGAGCCACGACGGCCACCCTCAGGTAGCCGAAATCAGAATATTCTCGAGCGGTCATTTTATCGAATCGGCTTTTGTTCAATCTCTACGAACATGCTGCCGCCCTTGGTCAGCCGTGGGAATTCGGGACCTTTTCAACAAAATTTTCATGCTAGGATGCCAGGTAATCGGCAAAAGAAACTCGCGCTAGGCGATGGATAGAAGCTTGAGGGCCATGGGCAGAATCGATCGTCCACGGTCGAGCCAGCGCCGCAACTCCTTGATGCGGGCCACGGTGATCTCACGTTCGG
>NZ_RAWI01000975.1 GCF_003612125.1 Corallococcus praedator | reverse complement strand
GGATGACGTCGCGCGCCAGCCCGTCGTCGCGCCGCACGAAGGCGTCGAGCGCGTCCTTGAGCATCGCCTGCACCTCGCGCGCCATGCGCCGCAGGCTCGCGTCGGCGCCCACCGGCTCGCGCGTCTCGGCCAGCACGGTGACGCGCTTGGCGATGTTCTTGGCGTAGTCGCCGATGCGCTCGAGCGAGGCCGAGAGCTTGAGCACCGACAAGAGCACGCGCAGGTCGCCGCCCACCGGCTGGTTGAGGGCGATGGCGCGGGCGACGAGCTGGTTGACCTGCTCCTCGAGGGCGTCGATGGCGGCGTCGCCGCGCCGCACCGCCAGCGCCGCCTCGGCGTCGCGGGCGTGCAGCGAGTCGGCGCCCCTCAGGATGGCGTCCTCGACCAGGCCGCCCATCTTGAGGATGTGGGCCTGGATCGCCTCCAGGTCGCGGTCGTACGAGGATCGGATGTGCTG
>NZ_RAWI01000974.1 GCF_003612125.1 Corallococcus praedator | reverse complement strand
TCGCTACTCGATCCGGGCGAGATGTGGGCGTCCGACGTCGCGATGCGGCCTTCGTCGTCCTCGATCTCCACCATGAAGGGCTCGAACGTCGCAAAGGTCCGGTACGACAACCTGTAGGGGCGGATCAGCGGCAATTCCAGACGTCTCAACGTCACCCGGCGAATGCTCATTCTGGCCCCCTCCCTGGCTCCAATTATTAGTTGTTGCTATTGCTACTACTCTGATGAGGACATGGCAAGGCCCGAATGGATCGGCGCCTGCGCCTTATGCGCGGGCTAGAATTTGGTGAGCAGGCCCCAGATGCAGGCGCTCCACCATCCGCCCGTCGATCGTCAGAGCATTCACCGCGGCGTTCTGCGGCAGGGCGAAGGTGTCGACGACGCGCTTCGCCCAGTCGATCTCCGCCTGTGAGGGAGAGAAAAGGCGGTTGCAGGCGTCGATTTGCCGGGGATGAATC
>NZ_RAWI01000973.1 GCF_003612125.1 Corallococcus praedator | reverse complement strand
TCGCATGGCCGTCTGGGAAGTCGACCTCGCAACCGAGACACTCGTGTCGTCGCCGGACCTCAACCGACTGTTCGGACTGCCGGAGGACAGCACTCCGGACATCGCGACGCTCCGATCCTATTACTATCCCGGCGAGCAGGAGCGCATGGCCGAACAGGGCCGCAAGGCCATGGAGCGAGGGGAGCGTTACGCGGAGACGGACTATCGCATTATTCGTGCCGACGGCGAAGTTCGCTGGCTTGGGTTGCGTTGCCAACTGCACGTATCGGAGCAGGGTGAGCCCCGCCGAGTCATCGGAGTTCTGTGGGATGTTACTGAGCGCAAAGGTGCGGAGTTGCGCCACGCGGTGTTGGCGGAACTCACGTCCCGAACCCGCGACTTCGATGACCCAGAAGAAATTTCCTACGTCGCCGCCGAGGTTCTCGGTCGTGCACTTGGAGTCAGCAGAGCCGGTTAC
>NZ_RAWI01000972.1 GCF_003612125.1 Corallococcus praedator | reverse complement strand
CATAGCCGATTGCTAAGCAAGAATGCGTAATAAATCTTACTTTCTACCAAAATAGGTCTGATTTTTGAGGTTAGAACGAATGCCCATTGACTGTTCATTATGTCGAAAAAAAATAAATCGAAGCCGCACCCGTCGGCAATCAAGCCAAAATTGGCTCAGGATCGGTTAACAGCCACCGTGGCCGTTTCCCCAGGTCCATTATCTAAATCGGAGTTGCCACTGCCAACACCCGCGCAATCTCACGCCACCGGCCCGTTTCTGATTCGCTTCGATAGCCGCGTCCGGTGGTTTGTTGGCATCTGTGTCGGTTTATTTTTTTTGCTTACGCTGCTAAAACTGCACGGCTCATCGGTGGCCATGTGGAATCAGATCGTACCCGATGGTTCAGACCCTCAACGGGGCATAGTGTCCGGCCGGGCCAAGGCGATTCGGATTGATGAGTATGGGGTGCTAACAC
>NZ_RAWI01000971.1 GCF_003612125.1 Corallococcus praedator | reverse complement strand
GAGCGGATGGCCGATGAGATGCGCGACCGGACTCTCCGGGGGCGTGACCTCGCAGGCCTCGGCGGGATGCTCACCGGCACCGTTGTCGTCGGTCTCGTCCTCGGGCTGCTGGCCGACAGCGCAGCGGACAGCTCGCCGCTCTGGACGCTCGTCGGCATCTTCGCGGGCATCGTCGCGGGTGGCATCGGCTTCTGGCTGCGCGTTCGGAGTGTGCTCAAGTGAGCGTGCGTCATGAGCGGAGGCCCAGCCGTGGCTGAGCACGAGACCTCCACGCCGGCGACCACCGCAGACCTCGGGTCCGCGTCCTTCTGGCGGGTCGTGCGCGACCAGCGCAAGACCATCGCCGTCGCCATCGTGCTGTCCATCGCGGCGTACTGGATCCTCGGCCAGCTCGGTGAATGGCGGCTGGCCGGCTGCATCGCCGGCGGCGTCGCCCTGGGCCTGGTCAACCACCTGAC
>NZ_RAWI01000970.1 GCF_003612125.1 Corallococcus praedator | reverse complement strand
GATCGGCAGTGAAACCGTTGCCAAAATTGTAAAGCAAAACGTAAAACCAATCGTGCGATAGGCAGCTATGACACAGGCAAATCTGCTCGAACAAGCGAGAAGCGGCGATTCTCAGGCGATCGCCCAGCTTATGAATCGCACCTTGAAACCGAAAGGCATTACGGCCACAGTCGATCGAACGGGCGATCGCTTAACCGTTCACCTTGAAGCTGCCCAACTGCCCAATCGTCAGGCGATGGCAACTTTTGTGCAAAACGGCATTTTGGGGCTTAAAACCCAGGTGATTCGCGAAATTGAAATTCGTGGACAGCAAACGGGCGACGATCGAGCCGCTTGGGTGCAAGAAATTTATCTTGGTCTGGTGGTCGATCGAGATAGGAATCAGGGATTGGGAGTTCGCGAGCCAGTCGAGCCGCTTCCGCTCGAATCTGCCGTCGAATCTAATGCCGTGCCAACTT
>NZ_RAWI01000969.1 GCF_003612125.1 Corallococcus praedator | reverse complement strand
GTCCCGGATGTGAGGTTGCGGCGTTTGCGATCGAAGGGCGGATGAAACGTCGCTACAAGAGGCAGTGAGAGCTCCTGGCAAATTTCGGGCAATAGAAAATCGAGCGGCGAGAGCGTCAGCGAAGCGTGGACGATATCGGGCTTCAGCCGTTTGAGCGCCTGCGTCAAGACTTTGCTCGACTTGAAGTTGGGAATCGTGTAGATCTGCGACTTATAGAAGCAGGGGATCGAAACTTCGTGCGGTTCGGGAATTTCTTCGGAATCTTCGGCGGCAAAATGCAAAAAGCTGACCTGATAGTCGCGATCGAGCAGCGCATTTGTAACTTCTCGACCGTAGGTAACGTTGCCACAGAAGGGAGATTTTTTCCCAAGCCACGCGATATGCATTCAGAAGTATTTTAGTGTTTTGAAAGATTAATCTAACATAAAGGATTTTACGGGAATCTCGTCATTTACGAT
>NZ_RAWI01000096.1 GCF_003612125.1 Corallococcus praedator | reverse complement strand
AACTGGAAGGGGTGTGCTTCCAGGGCTCGCGGGTAGCGCTGAGCCAGGAAGGGGGCGTGGCGGAGGTCGAGCGGGCAGGCGTCTCGCAAGGCACGGGCCCGGCGTTCCTCGCGGTGGGCGGCACGTTGAAGCTGGTGGACGTGCGGGTGCAGGGGCACGAGTACGGCCTGACGACGAACGGGGCCCGGGTGGCGGTGCGCGGCTTCACCTCGGAGCACGCCACGCGGGCTGGCCTGGGGCTCACGACGACGACCGGCCTGCTGGAGGACGTGGTCGTGAAGGACGCGGGCACCTACGGGGCCTTGCAGCTCACGAACTCGGACCTGGAGGTCCGGCGCTTCCGACTGGAAGGCTCGCGGGAGTACGGCGTGGTGGCGGTGCAGGGGCGCCTGCGCCTGCGCGACGGACGCATCCTGGGCGTGAGCACGGCGGACGGCATCGCGGGAGACGGACTCCACCTGCGCCAGGTGGAGGCGGACGTGGCCACCGTCACGGTCCAGGACGCGAAGGGCACCTGCGTGCTGGCGGCGCAGCGGGCCCGCGTGGTGCTGCGCGATGCACGGCTCCTGGCGTGTGGACTCGCGGCGTTGTCGGTGGACTCGAAGGCCACCGTGGAGGCCCGGAACATCGAAGCCCTCGACGCCGGCGAGTCCGTGCTGCTGGCCATCGAAGAGGGCCAATTGCGCGTGGAAGCCCTCACCTCGAAGGACGCCCGGGGCCCGCTGGTGTCCGCGGACTGCGAGGGCCAGACGCGCGTCCGTCTCCGCCAGGTCGATGCAGGCCACACGCGCGGCCTGGACGCGCCCTGCGTCCAGGTCGAAGCGGGAACCGGACCCCGGGCCCCCTGAGTTCGTCCCTCAACCCGGAGTGGAGGACGCGGGCTCGGGAGACATGGGCGTGGCGCGCTTCTCCAGCCACTCGCGGATGACGGGATAGACCTCCGTCGGCGCGCCGGTGCCGAAGATGAGGTCGCCGTGGCCGTAGTCCATCTTGTCTCCGCGGTCCCGACCGAAGACGTGCAGGGTGCGGTCGGGCGACGTGAGCAGGGCGTACTGCGCCTCCACGTTGGCCGCGGTGGCCAGCCGGTCCGCGCTGCCGCCCATCACGAGTACGGGCTGCTGGAGCTTCGCGATGCCCGCGCGCCAGTCCGTCTTGCGGTCGTACGAGCGGAACACGTCGTGGGCAATCCAGTCCTCGAACTGGAGCAGCACCTTGCGGCTCATCGCCGCCATCATGTTGACGGACAGCTGCCGCAGGACACGTGGCGAGACGTGCCGGGGATTCACCACGATGTCCGACAGGGGCAGGGCGAGGTAGCCCAGGAAGGGCGCGACGCTGGCGCTCATCCACTCCTGCCGGATGCTCCCCGGCCACGCGGCGCGCACGCCCAGCGAGATGAGCGCGCGCAGGAAGGGCGCTGACTTGAGGTGCACCGGCGCACCCAGCTCCAACAGGCCCGCGAGCTTCCCGCCCTCGGCGCCCTGGGCCACGCCGTAGCCCACCAGTCCTCCCAGCGAATGGCCCAGCCAGAAGGCCTGCTTCGCGCCCGTCTCTTTCAGCGCCAGCTCCAGGAGGGCCGGCCCGTCCTGGGTGATGTGGTCGTCGATGGTGAAGTCCGTGGGCCGCCGGCCCTGGGGCGGACGGCGAGAGTGCCCGGTGCCGCGCCACTCCACGCTGAAGCAGTCGAAGCCGGCCTCGGTGAGGTAGTGGGCCACGGAGTAGGGCGGCTCGAAGTCGAAGGTGTAGCGGTTGGCCGCCAGCCCGTGGCACAGCAGCACGGGCTCGGCGAAGCGACGGACGGGGGCCCGCCGGGCGTGCACAGCCAGCTCCCATCCATCGGCGCAGCGCACCCGCAGCATCTCGGGCAGGGGGCCGCGCAGGCGGTACCAGCGCCGGACTAGCAGGACCCACAGGATATTCACGAGCAGCAGGACGACCGCTGCCTCCACTGCCCACAGGGCCCATTGCCCGTACGGCATTTCTCCTCCATGCGACCGGGGACCGACTCCAGCGCGAATAAAACCCTGCTAAGGTCCGTTCCCTCGCCGTTTCTGCCGCAGCGGCAGCCGACCACCAGGGGAAGTCGAGGGAACGATGAAGCTACGGAAACTGATGTTCGTGCTCCCGAACCTCTTCACCGTCACCTCCATCTTCTGTGGCTTTTACGCCATCACCCTGTGTTCGGGTGAAGCGGAGCCGGTGCAGCTGTACCAGGCGGCCCTGGCCATCCTCTTCGCCATGTTCTTCGACGGGTTCGACGGACGGGTGGCCCGGCTGACGAAGACGCAGAGCGACTTCGGCATGCAGCTCGACAGCCTCGCGGACGTCATGTCCTTCGGGGTCGCGCCGGCGCTGCTCGTCTACAAGTGGGCGCTGGCCCCCATGGGCTTCTGGGGCCTGTTCATCTCCTTCGCGTTCATGGCGTGCGGCGCCATGCGGCTCGCGCGTTTCAATGTGCTCGCCATGCGCAACCCGCACGGCGGCGGTGGAGGCTACTTCGTGGGCCTGCCCATCCCGCTGGCCGCGGGAGTGCTCGTCTCGCTCATCATCTCCCACCACGTGGCCTCGGAGGGCGAGGTGCTGGGCGATGGGGCCCGCATGCCGGTGGCGGTGGCGGTGGGTGCCCTGTCGCTGCTGATGGTGTCCACGGTGCGCTACCGCACCTTCAAGGACGCCCGGCCCGGCCTGAAGACGGGGCTCGTCTTCCTGGTCATGGCGCTCACGGGCGGGTTCATTGCCCGGCAGTTCCATCCGGCCTGGGTGCTGGTGACGTACTTCTTCGCGTACCTGCTGATGGGGCTGGTGGAGTCCGCGGTCTCGGTGCGCAGCCGGCTGGCGTCGCGCAAGGTCGGCGCGGGTTCCGTCGCGGCGGTGGCCGTGGCGACCGTGCTCGACGAGGACGACGACGAGGACTCGGAGCCGAACGCCACCGACGACGGCCCCGCGTACCTCTGAGCAGTCAGGCAGGGGAAGCCGGACGCGGACCGTGCCCTCCCGGCCCGGGACCGCTAGGATGCCCGGCCCATGCGCGTCGAGCTGCTGTGCACCGGTGACGAACTCGTCACCGGCCTCATCACGGACACCAACAGCACCTATCTGGAAGGCCGCCTCTTCGACCTGGGCGTGAAGGTCGAACGGGTGACGGTGGTGGGTGACGTGCGCCCGGACATCACGGGCGCGCTGCTGGAGGCCTCGGCGCGCGCGGACGTGGTCATCGTGTCGGGGGGCCTCGGGCCCACGGCGGATGACTTCACGCTGGAGTGCGCCGCGGCCGCGGCCGGCGTGCCCCTGGAAGAAGACGCGCGGGTGCTGGGCTGGATCGAGGAGCGGTACGCCTCGCGAGGCATGGCCATCAATCCGGGAGCCCTGCGCATGGCGCGGATTCCCACGGGCGCCGAACCGGTGCGCAACCCCCAGGGCTCGGCGCCGCTGGTCATCCAGAAGCTCGGCCGTGCGCGGTTGTTCTTCCTGCCGGGCGTCCCGCGTGAATACCGGGCGCTGGTGGACGGAGAAGTGCTGCCGCGTGTGCGCGGCTGGCTCGCCTCCGAACCCCACCGCACCTTCCGGGCCTTCCGCCTGCTGCGCACGGTGCGCCTGCCCGAATCGGTGTTGAACCAGCAGGTGATGCCCCTGGCCCCGAGCCATCCCCGGGTGGTGTTCGGCTTCCGCACGCACGCGCCCGAAAACCACCTGAAGCTGATGGCCGAAGCGCCCACCCAGGCGGAGGCCGACGCCGCGCTCGCCGCCGCGGAGGCCGCGTGTCGCGTGGTGCTGGGCACGCACGTGTACGGCGCGGATGCCAACGAGTACGCCCCGGCCCTCCTGGCGCTGCTGTCGCGCGCGGGCCACACGCTGGCGGTGGCGGAGAGCTGCACGGGCGGCCTCATCGCGCAGGACCTCACGGCCGTTCCGGGTGCCAGCCAGGTGTTCCTGGGGGGCGCGGTCGTCTACTCGGAGAAGATGAAGTCCGCCTGGGTCGGTGTTCCGCCTGACGTCCTGGAGAAGCACAGCGCGGTGTCCCGGCAGACGGCCCTCGCGATGGCCGAGGGGGTTCGCACCGCCTGCGGCACGACCTTCGGCCTGTCGGTGACGGGCTACGCCGGTCCGGGAGGCGGGACGCCCGAGGATCCGGTGGGCACCGTCTACTGCGCGCTGGCCGGTCCCGGCTTCGAGTCCCGCTGCGAGCGCGTGTCGCTCGCGGGTGACCGCGACCGCGTGCGTCTGTTCGCCGCATCCCACGTGCTGGAAATGTTGAGGTTGCACCTGCTCGCCGCCCCCGTGTCTCCATGAGTCGCTCCAAATCAAAGCGTCCCCGTCCTTCCACTCCGGAAGCGCCGTCCACGGCGTCCCAGGTCCCTTCCTCCGGAGCCATGTCGGGCCTGGATGCCCCCGGGGCCTCCGCTCCGCCCGAGCAGGCTTCCCCCGCAACGCCAGCGGAGGTCGCGGGTCCGCCCTCGGCCCCGGCCGCGACGGGGGCGCATCCGGTGCGGAGCGCGCTGCGCCTGTGGCTGTCGGCCTACCGGGTGGAGGTGGTGCTGTTCCTGGTGGCGTTCGCGGTGCTGTCCAGCTTCAGCTCGCAGCGCTTCCTCCGGCAGAGCGCCGCGCCGCACTTCATCTACCAGGCGCAGTCCTGGCTGGACGGGCGGCTGGACGTGGATCCGCAAGTGCTGCCCAACCTGGAGGACTGGGCCTGCGTGCGGCTGGTGGATGGGCAGAAGGTGCGGTGCGAGGGCCGTCCGCGCCAGGACGATCGCTGGTTCGTCAGCTTCCCGTCGTTCCCCGCCGTGGTGATGCTCCCCTTCGTCGCGCTGCACGGCTACCAGTTCAACGACACGTCCTTCGGCGTCTTCGTGGGCGCGCTCGCGGTGGCGCTCTTCTATTCGCTGCTGCGCTTCCTCGCGCAGGAAGGGGAGACGGAGCGCAACCGCGATGACAACGTGGTGCTGTCGCTCGTGCTCGCCTTCGGCACGCTGTTCTTCTACTGCGCCATCCGGGGCGAGGTGTGGTTCAGCGCGCAGGTGATGGGCGTGGCGCTCACGTGCCTGTACGTGCGCAACGCCGCGCGGGCCCGGCGTCCCCTGCTCGCGGGCCTCTTCTTCTCCATGGCCGTGCTGACCCGCACGCCGCTCGTCTTCGCGGGCCTCTTCTTCGTCCTGGAGGCGCTCTGCCCGGGACCGGACCGGCTGGCCCAGCTCAAGGCGCTGTCCACCACGTGGAAGAGCGCGCTTCGCAAGCTCGTGCTCTTCGGTCTGGGGGCCGCGCCCCTGGCCATGCTCGCCGCCGCCTACAACGTCTACCGCTTCGGCAAGCTGGGGGAGTTCGGCCACTCGTACCTGTTCAACAACCGGGTGAACGTGGACATCGACCGCTTCGGGCTCTTCAACATCGAGTACCTGTCGCGCAACCTCCAGGCCGCGTTCCTCAAGCTGCCCCAGGTGTCCCTGTCGCCGCCCCGGCTGTCGTACGACCCGCATGGGCTGACGTTGCTGCTCACGCTGCCCCTGCTGGTGTTCCTGCTGGTGCCTCGCACGCGTCCCCGGCTGCACTGGCCCCTGTGGCTGACCGTGGCGGTATGCGCGCTGCCCGGCCTTTTCTACCAGAACACCGGCTACATGCAGTTCGGCTTCCGGTTCAGCCTGGACTACACGCCCTACCTGTTGCTGCTCTTCGCCGTGGGAGGATGGTCCCTGCGCAACCGCGCGGTGGTGGCCGTGCTGGCGCTTGGCGTGCTGGTGAACTTCTGGGGCGCCGTGGCCTTCCGTGGCTACACGGAGTACGTCCGGAACTGGTAGGCCTGCGGGGCCCGGCGGCTTGTCTTCGCCGGGCTCCGCGCGCAGATAAGAGGCGACATGCAACCTCCCTCCGGTCGGCCCCCTCCTGGCAAGCGTTGGCACACCCGTGAGGACAGCGGCATCCGCCTGGATGCCACGTTGCGCTGGTGGCACGACGACGAACCCATCGAGCACCCGAAGATCATCGAACTCTTCAACGCCTCCCTGGTCCTGGATGACGACGGGCGCTACCAGCTCCGCATCGCTTCGGACTGGTGTTACGTCCAGGTGGAGGACGCGGCCTACGAGGTGCGCACCGTGGACGTCACGCCCGACGAGCGCGTGTCCCTGCGCTTGAGCGACCGGACGGCGGAAGCACTGGACCCGACCTCGCTCCAGCTTTCGCCCGACGGGGTCCTGACCTGCCGGGTGAAACAGGGCAGGGCGAAGGCACGCTTCTCGCGCGATGCGCAGTACCAGTTTGGCGAACTGCTGGAAGAAGGCCCGGAAGGGCGCCTGATGTTGCGGACGGGTCTGCGACATCTGGAGGTCCCCCTCTCACTGGATGCGTTCCACCCGGCTTCCTAGGCAGCTTCGATGGAGGCCTGCGCCATAGGCGGCGCGCTGGCGCCGGCCAGCTCGCGCGCCAGGGACTCCAGGACCTCGGGATGTTCACGCAGCCATTCGGAGGCCCGCTCACGCCCCTGGCCGATGCGCTCGCCTCGCAGGCTGAAGTGGCTGCCGGACTTCTCCATCACGCCGGCGCCCACGGCCAGGTCCAGCACCTCGGCGGCGCGGTGGATGCCCGTGCCGTAGAGCACGTCGAACTCCGCCTCCTGGAACGGAGGCGCCAGCTTGTTCTTCACCACCTTCACGCGGGCCCGTGAACCCACCACTGCGTCGCCCTCCTTGAGGTTGCCGGTGCGGCGGATCTCCATCCGCACGGACGAATAGAACTTCAGCGCATTGCCGCCCGTCGTCGTCTCCGGGTTGCCGAACATCACGCCAATCTTCATGCGGATCTGGTTGATGAAGATGATGCACGTGCCGGAGCGACTCACCGCGCCGGTGAGCTTGCGCAGGGCCTGGCTCATCAGTCGCGCCTGGACGCCCATGTGCGCGTCCCCCATCTCCCCTTCGATTTCCGCGCGAGGCACCAGCGCCGCCACCGAGTCCACCACGATGAGGTCCACGGCCCCCGAGCGCACGAGCTGCTCGGTGATCTCCAGCGCCTGCTCGCCAGTATCGGGTTGGGCCACCAGCAGTTCCGCCGTGCGCACCCCCAGCTTGCGCGCGTAGGACAGGTCCAGCGCGTGCTCCGCGTCGATGAAGGCCGCCACGCCGCCCACGGCCTGCACTTGCGCGATGGCGTGCAGGGTCAGCGTCGTCTTCCCGGAGGATTCATTGCCGAACAGCTCCACCACGCGGCCTCGCGGATAGCCGCCCACACCCAGAGCCCGGTCCAGTCCCACCGACCCCGTGGGAATGATCGCGACCTTCTGCTCCGGAGCATCCGCGCCGAGCGTCATCACCGCGCCCCGGCCGAACTGCTTCTCGATGGATGCCACCGCCGCCGCCACTGCCTTCAACTTCTCCGTCAGCTTGCTCATCTCGTCCAACTCCCTCGCCGCCCTGTGGGCTGATGCCTCGGGCGGTAGGACAGCAACGGACATGCCGCGCGGGCGCCTGGGCGAAGACGCCTCGGGAGCGTCCATGGAGGTGGGCACCGTCCGGCGCGGCGGAGCGGCGTGGCTGTCTCCCGGTCGTTGAGAAGGCTTACGGGATGCTAGGTGTCCGCATAAGCGGGCCCGGGGGGCTCATGACAGTCCATCTATGTCAGACAGCGCGGCTTTCGTTGAATCCCAGGGGCGCCGGCATGACGTTTCCCATTGTGAAAACGACCCGTGAGAACCTTCCCCATGTGGTCATCCTGGGAGGCGGCTTCGGCGGCCTCTACGCGGCCCGGTATCTGCGAAAGGCAGGGGTTCGCGTCACGATGGTGGACCGTCACAACCACCACCTCTTCCAGCCGCTGCTGTACCAGGTGGCCACGGCCACGCTCAGCCCGAGCGACATCGCCGCGCCGCTGCGGGCGATGCTCGGACGCAATCAGGTCCAGGTCCTGCTCGCGGAGGTGACCGGGGTGGACACCGCGAACAAGCGCGTCCTCCTGGCCGACGGCGAGCTGGCGTATGACTTCCTCATCGTTGCCACCGGTGCGACGCATTCGTACTTCGGCAACGACGCGTGGTCGCGACACTCGATGGGGTTGAAGACGGTCGAGGACGCCCTGGAGATCCGCCGCCGCGTGCTGCTCGCCTTCGAACAGGCCGAGCGCGAGCCGGATCCCGAGCGCCGCCGGGCCTTGCTCACCTTCGCCATCATCGGCGCAGGCCCCACCGGGGTGGAGCTGGCGGGCGCCCTGGCGGAGATCAGCCGCAATTCATTGTCGGGTGACTTCCAGAACATCGATCCCCGGGATGCGCGCGTCATCCTCATCGAGGGGATGGACCGGGTGCTTCCCACCTATCCTGAGAACCTCTCGGGGGATGCTCGCCGGGTGCTGGAAAAGCTTGGCGTCGAAATCCGCACCGGCACCCGGGTGACGAACATCGACGCCACGGGCGTGGACATGGGGCCCGAACACCTGTCGGCCCGGACGGTGCTCTGGGCCGCGGGCGTGGAGGCCTCGCCGGTGGCCCGCTCGCTCGGCGTGGAGCTGGACAGGGCAGGGCGCGTCCCGGTGACGCCCGAGCTGACCGTGCCCGGCCATCCGGACATCTTCGTCGTGGGGGACCTGGCGCTCGTCAAACAGACAGACGGCAGTACCGTTCCGGGCCTGGCTCCTGCCGCGATGCAGGAAGGCAAGCACGCCGTCCTCAACCTCCGCCGCCAGCTCGCGGGCCAGCCGATGCAGCCGTTCCACTACTGGGACCGGGGCAGCTACGCCGTCATTGGCAGGGGCCATGCCGTGGGCGTGGCCTTCCGTCGCGTCCAGCAGTCCGGCTTCATCGCGTGGCTGGCGTGGCTCTTCATCCACATCACCTTCCTCATCGGCTTCCGCAGCAAGCTGGCCGTGCTGCTCAACTGGGCCTACGCGTACCTGACCTTCGGCAGGTCGGCCCGCATCATCACCGGCCCCGCTCCACGGCTCGAGGCCCGCGTCGCGGAGCGATTGCCTGGAGAGACGGCAGGCGTGGCTTCGTCGGTGGTCAAGGAGCCGCCCGCCGTCCGCGATGCCGCCACCCCCGCGATCGTGCCCTACTGACGTTCGCGGCTTCGGACCTCAATGCTTGCCGTCAGGAGGCGTTCTCCAGACAGGAGAGGCGGGGCGTGAAGCATCCGTCGCCCCCTGCGTGTTGGCGTGCAGCCATCCCCGGCGGTCCAGCATCCGGCAGTCGACCGCGAGCTGCATGTCGACGTCCTCGATGCGCCCATGTCCTTCCAGGTCCGCCCGCGTCAGGGCCAGTTTGAGGATCCGGTCATGCGCGCGCGCGGACAAGCCATGGTGGCGGACCGCGAGCTCCAACATCTGCTCCGCGCGGGGAGACATCACGCAGTAGCGGCGCAACAGGTGCGAAGGCATCTGGGCGTTGCAGTGCACGTCCGGCGCATCCTGGAACCGGGCGCGCTGTCGCTCGCGGGCGGCTTCCACGCGCTGCCGGTAGTACTGACTGGGCAGCTCCTGCGTCTTCGCCGCGAGCTGGTGGTATTCCACGGGCCTCGTCTGCACGGTGATGTCGATGCGGTCCAGCAGCGGGCCGCTGACGCGCGAGTGGTAGTCGAAGACGCGGTGCTCCGCGCAGGTGCAGGTGCGCCCCGGCACGTTGAAGTAGCCGCACGGGCAGGGATTCATCGCCGCCACCAGCATCACCCTGCAGGGGTAGGTGATGTGCTGGCTGGCTCGCGCTAGGTGGATGGCTCCTTCCTCCAGGGGCTGGCGCAGCACCTCAAGGACGTTCTTGCGGAACTCGGGGAGCTCATCGAGGAACAGCACCCCGTGGTGGGCCAGCGACAGTTCCCCCGGACGCGCCGCGGGCCCGCCGCCCACGAGCCCCGCGTCGGACAGCGTGTGATGGGGCGAGCGGAACGGGCGCTCCCGCACCAGCGCTTGCTCGTCTCCCAGCAGCCCCTGGATGGAGTAGACCTTCGTCACCTCCAGGGCCTCGTTGAAGGTCATCTCCGGCAGGATGCCCGGCAGCCGTCGCGCCAGCATCGTCTTGCCCGAACCCGGAGGGCCCGCCATCAGGACGTTGTGTCCGCCAGCCGCCGCGAGTTCCAGGGCCAGCTTCAGCTCCGGCTGGCCCCGCACGTCGGCCATGTCCGCGGTCGCCTTGCGTGGGCCGGCTCCCAGCGCTGCCTCACGCATCAGCGGCGTCAGCGGGGCGCTGCCAGTGAGATGCCCCACGGCCTCGCGCAGGTGGGCCACGGGCAGCACCTGGAGCCCCTCCACGAGCGCCGCCTCCGCCGCGTTGGCGGCGGGTACCATCACCCCACGGAAGCCGCCGTCCCGGGCCGCCACGGCCAGCGGAAGCACCCCCTTGATGGGCTTGATGGAGCCATCCAGCGAAAGCTCCCCGCCAAAGAGGTAGAGCCCCAGCGGTTCCTCCTCCATCAGCCGCGCCGCCGCCAGGACCCCCAGCGCGATGGGCAGCTCGAAGGCCGCTCCCTCCTTGCGCAAATCCGCGGGCGCCAGGTTGACGGTGATCCGCTTCTGCGGAAGGTCGAAGCCGGTGTTCTTCAGCGCGGAGACGACCCGCACCTTCGACTCCCGTGCCGCCCCTTCCGGCAACCCCACGACGTTGAAGTAGGGCAGCCCGAGCGCCATGTCGACCTCGCACTCCACCACCACCGCGTCGATGCCCATCAACGCCCCCGACCGCACCCGCGCCAGCATTGTCTCCCCCTCCCCACCTGCACCGGGGGAGGGAAGAGCAAGGCCCATACCGGGAGCGCCGCCTCACGACGCGGCCTGGGGCGCCATCCGCCGCGCCAGACGTCCCGTCCCGGACGAGGACCCGGGCCCCAAAAGCAAGAAGCCCGCTGACCGGGAAGGATCCCCGCCAGCGAGCTTCTCGTTGAAACCTGCGACCGTTGAAGCTGCTTCAGCCCGGAGCGGAGTGGCTCAGGGCGTCGGCGCCGGAGCCGGCGGAGCGCCCTCGGGCGTCGTCTGCGTGCCCTGGATGACCGCGTTCTGGGGCAGCTCGGTGGCCATGCCCAGGATCTTCGCTCCCGCGGCACGTGCACCATCGAGCGCAACGACGAGCTTGCCGTAGTTCGCCGCGTCGTCCGCCATGAAGAAGACGACCTTCTCGTCCGGCTTCTTGGAGTTCAACATCCGCTTGAGGCGGGTGACGTAGTCGGCGGCGGCGATCTGCTCCGTGTTGATGGAGTAGACGCCATCCTTGTCCACCTGCACGACGATCTGCTGCGCGTCGGGCTCCGGCGGCGGCTGGTTCTCCTCGACCTCCGTCTCCGGGACCCGGACGAGGATGTCCTTCTCCAGGAGGGGGGTCACCACCATGAAGATGATGAGGAGCACCAGCACCACGTCCACCAGGGGCGTGACGTTGATCTCCGAGTTCGGCGCGGATGAGGGCTTGACCCACTGACGCTGCTTGTGTCCTCGGGACATTACTTCTTCTCCTCGACACCCAGGGCGATCTGCTTGGCCTTCGCCTTGCGCGCCGTGTCCAGCACCTTGCGCACGTCACCCACGTTCAGGGTGTTGTCACCCTTCAGCAGGATCTTCTTGCCCGGATCCTTCACGAGCTCCGCGGCGATCTTCTCCTGGAGGCCCTGTTCGTTGACCTCGTCGTTCTCCACGAACACCTTCTTGTCCGTGGTGATGGAGAGGACCAGCGGGTCGGCGTCCTTGCCGCCTTCCTTCTCGATCTCCGTGGCCTTGGGCAGCTCCACGGACTTTCCGCGCTGGAGCATGGGCGTCACGACCATGAAGATGATGAGGAGCACCAACACCACGTCCACGAGGGGAGTGACGTTGATCTCGCTCTTGATGCCCCCTTTGGGGCCTGCTGACATTCCCATGCGTGCACCTGTGTCCGGGAAGGGATTCCCACCCCGGGGCAGCTCGGCTGTCTCCAGCCGGGCGGCCCTCGAGGTCAGGGATGTCCCAGGGGTGGGCTTGAACTAAGCCGCGTGCGAGGACTGGGCGCCGCCGCCCACGTGCCGCGCAACCACGTCCAGGAACTCGTTGGAGGACTCGGAGATGTCCACGGCGCGGGCATCCACCCAGCCCTGCAGGAAGTTGTAGACCATGACTGCGGGGATCGCGACGAGGAGACCGAACGCGGTGGTGATGAGCGCCTCGGCGATACCGGCCGAGATGGTGCCCAGACCGCCGGAGCCGGCCGCCGCCATCAACTGGAAGGCGTTCACGATGCCCATCGTGGTGCCCAGCAGGCCCACGAACGGCGCCGTCGAACCCACCGTGGCCAGCACGGTCAGACCGCGCTTGAGGCTCTGCACCTCACGCTGCGCCTGGCGCTCGAGCGCCCGGGCCACGGACTCCACCGCGAGGTCCTTGTTGCCGGGGTTGATGCGGTACGCCGTCAGGCCGGAGTTGATGACGCGGCCCAGGTGGCCCACGTCCTTGCCCAGGTTGGTGTTCGCGGCGGTGGCCAGGTCGCCCTTGGCGAGGATGGCGCCCATCTTCGCGGCGAAGTTGCGGCTGTCCGAGCGCGTCTTGCGGAAGACGATGATCCGCTCCGCCATGACGACCAGCGACGCCACCGACATGATGGCGAGGGTGAAGATGATCATGCGGGCGAAGAGGCCCGTGTGATTCCAGATATCGGTAAGAGTGAATTGCATGGCTATGGAGCGCTCCTCCTCACGAGCGCGGGGTAGATTCGGCTGACTGCTCAGCAGATGCGCTGGATCAGCGCGGCAGCTTCAGGTTGAAGTTGAAGGTGTACTGGACCTCGACCGGCCGGCCCTGGAACGTGACCGGCTTGTAGCGTGAGGCGGCCAGTACGTCCATCACGGCCTGCTCCATGTGGGGGAGCGGCTTGATGACGCGGCAGCGCTCGACCTTCCCCTCGGTCGTGATGACGCACTTCACGATCATCAGACCCTGCACGCGCGCCTCAATGGCCTCACGGGTGTATGACACCTCGGGACCACCGATCTTCTCCGGGCGCGTCATGCCCTGACCGAACGACAGCACGTCCGTGCCCGTTCCGCCCAACTGCCCGCCCACCACGCCGCCAATCACACCCCCGACCACGCCACCCACGACACCGCCGGCGACGCCACCCTCCACGCCACCCTCGACCTCCGCCTCGCTCGCCTCTTCCTCCTCGGCTTCGGGCGGGGTCTCCGTCTCCTCAGGCTTCTGCTGAGGGATCTCCTTCGGCTGCACGATCACGTCCTTGGGCTTCTTGGGCGTGATCTTCTTCTCCGTCTTCGGCTTCGATGCAGGAGGCGGCGGCGGAGGGGGAGGAGGAGGAGGCGCCATGGTCGCCTTCAGCGTGACCTCGACCTCCTTCTCCTCGATAGGAGGAGGACGCGTGGACAGGTAGGCCACCAGACCCAGCAGGCCGACGTGGAGCACCGTGGAGATGCCCGCACCGACGCCGAAGCGCGACCTGGGTCCTTGCCCACGGTCAAGGACTGAATCGAACATGCACGTAACTCCTCTTCACCAGTGGACTGCCCGTCCCGCCCTGCCCGGATTGAAGGGCGGCTACCATACAGAAAAGGGTTCCGGGTTCAAGCAACCGTGTCAGGCGCCGCCGACGTGATCGCGCCAATGCCCCACTGGTCACCAAAAAGCAACGGTCTATTGACAACTGCTTGACCTCGGATATTTTCCGAGGTCATTTTCGGTTGCAGCCCACCTTGGAGGGGTTTGGTATGCAAGTGAAACACGTACTTCGGGAAACCGGAGTTGTCCTTGCTGCGGGTCTTCTGTACGGATCAGCGGCTTTCGCGCAGTCCAGCGTCATCATCGGCACTGTCATCAACACGGAGGACAAGAAGCCGGCGGCCGATGTCGTTGTCACCGCCACCTCACCCAACCTGCAGGGCGAGCAGATCGTGGTTACCGACGCTCAGGGTAACTACCGTATTCCCCAGCTCCCGCCGGGCACGTACACGTTGCGGTTCGAGAAGGAGACGTTCAAGCCTTACGCCCGCCCGGAAATCCAGCTGCTCCTCAACCGCACCATCCGCGTGAACGTGGAGCTGCTGCCTGACAGCTTCACGTCGAATGTGGACGTCATCGGCGTCCCGCCGACGATCGACGTCGGTTCCACGAACACCGGCGTGAACGTGGATCGGGAGTTCATCAATCGCATCGCGGTGGCCCGTCCGGTGGGCAAGGGTGGCGCGACGCGCTCCTTTGAATCCCTGGCCGAGCTCGCCCCGGGCGCCCAGTCCGACCAGTACGGCGTGTCCATCAACGGCACGACCTCGCCCGAGAACGGCTACGTGGTGGACGGTCTGTCCACGAACGACCCGGCCTTCGGCGTGAACGCCAGCCCGCTGAGCATCGAGTTCGTGCAGGACGTGAACATCATCACCGGCGGTTACATGCCGGAGTTCGGTCGCTCCACGGGCGGTGTCATCAACGCGGTGACCCGGTCGGGTTCCAACGAGTTCCACGGCTCCGTGTTCGCCAACTGGACCCCGGGCTTCGCGGAAGGCACCCGGAAGCTGGTCATCGAGGACGGCACCACCATCACCGGCCTGAACGCCCTGAGCAACCTGGGTGACTTCGGCGCGACCCTCGGTGGTCCCATCCTGAAGGACAAGCTCTGGTTCTTCGCGGGCTTCACGCCTGCGTTCCAGCGCTACGAGCACACCCGTGCGCTCAACGCCTTCACGCTGAACGATGCGGGCGATGACGTCGCGACGGACGCGAACGGCTTCAGCGTGGTCCGGGAGATCCCCGGGTCGCAGCGGAAGTACTTCGCGGACTCGCGCACCATCCAGTACATGGGCAAGCTGACGTACCTCATCAACCAGGACCACAACGTGTCGTTCGCCCTGAACGGCACCCCGACCGTGTCGGGTGGTCTGGGCAAGCTGTCGATCAGCCCCCGTACGGGTGGTCTGCCGGCGGCGCAGACGTCGCGTCCCGAGGACATCGGCCTCACCGAGAACCGCGCGAACTCCACGGGCCTCGCCCTGAAGTACGCCGGCGCCTTCATGGACAAGAAGGTCCTGGTCGACGCCAACGCCGGTTGGTTCCACCAGACCGCTTCCACGCCTCCGGCGGACGGCAGCGCCATTGGTGACACGACGGGCCTGGCGGGCTACGCGCTGGCGCAGTACACGACCACGCGTCCGCTGACCACGTTCGAGAACGTCCCGAACGCG
This sequence comes from Corallococcus praedator, assembly GCF_003612125.1. GTDB lineage: Bacteria > Myxococcota > Myxococcia > Myxococcales > Myxococcaceae > Corallococcus > Corallococcus praedator. The sequence goes on along the minus strand of NZ_RAWI01000096.1, from coordinate 10,988 downwards.
GCGGAGTTCTGCGGCACGACCGCGGCGGAGCAGGAACTGCGTTGCCCGGCGACGAACTACTTCGTCGGCGGCCCCGGCTACATGTCCGAGGCCACGCTGGACCGCTACCAGATCAACGCGAAGGCCACGTACCTGCTCAACGCGCTGGGCACGCACGTCTTCAAGGCGGGCGTGGACACGGAGTTCCTGACCTACGACCAGAAGAAGGCGTACTCGGGCAGCGTGTTCTGGCAGGAAGCGGCGACGCGTGACCGCAACAACGTCCCCATCGCGATCTGGTCCGACAACCGCCGCTACGGCTACCAGACGGCGCCTGACACGCCGGTCTTCGAGACCCTGCAGGCGACCTCGACGAAGAGCACCACCATCGGTGGCTTCCTCCAGGACAGCTGGTCCATCGCCAACCGCGTCACCCTGAACCTGGGTGTCCGTTACGACGTGCAGTCGATGTACGGCGGTGACGGCAACCTGGCGCTGCAGCTCGGCAACCAGTGGTCGCCCCGCATCGGCGCCGTGTTGGATCCCTTCGCCAACGGCCGCGCGAAGCTGTTCGTCAACTTCGCCCGGTACTACGAGCAGGTTCCGCTCAACATGATGGACCGCGCCTTCCCGGGCGAGCGTCGCTTCGGTGCGCGTCGCTTCCTGGCGGAGCCGGGTGAGGCGGGCGGTTGCGACCCGTCGACGCTGGAGGGTCAGCGTGGCAACTGCGCGGACAGGAACCTCATTGTTCCCCGCGCCGAGAGCAGCCTGAACGCGAACGAGCTCTACAGCGGCGGTCTGGTGCAGAACGAGCCGGTCGACCCGGACATCTCGCCCCAGTCCTCCGACGAGTTCGTGGTCGGTGGTGAGTACGAACTCCTGGCCAACACCCGCCTCGGTGCCACCTATACGCACCGCGACATGGGCAAGGTCATCGAGGACATGAGCCGCGATGACGGCAACACGTACTTCCTCGGCAACCCCGGCAGCGGCTTCGCCAAGGAGTTCCCGACGCCGGTTCGTGACTACGACGCGGTCACCGTCTACCTGAACCGCACGTTCACGGAAGGCTGGCTGGCGCAGGCGAGCTACACGTGGTCCCGCCTGTACGGCAACTACCCCGGTCTGTTCCGTCCGGAGAACAACCAGCTCGATCCGAACATCCTCGCGGACTTCGACCTGATCGCCCTCCTGAACAACCGCAAGGGCCTGCTGCCCTTCGACCGTACGCACGCCATCAAGGTGTTCGGTGCCAAGGAGATCAACTTCTCCAACGCGCTGTCCGCCAGCATCGGTCTGTCCTACCGCGGCAACTCGGGCCAGCCGATCAACTACCTGGGCGCCTACCCGGGCTACGGCCAGGACGAGACTTTCATCCTGCCGCGCGGCACCGGTGGTCGTACCCCGTGGATCAACAGCGTTGACTCCAACGTGGGTGTGAACTACCGCGTGAGCAAGGACAGCGTCGTCACCTTCACCCTGGACGTGTTCAACCTCTTCAACTTCCAGGGCGTGGACAGCGTGGACGAGTCCTACACGTTCCGTAACGTCCTCCCGGTCTACGACGAGGCGACCCAGACCCCCGGTACGGTGGCGGACCTCCCCACGGCTGACAGCGAGGGCGGCGTTCCGCGTGCCGACGTCGACGGGAACCTGGCGTTCGAGGACGTGAACAAGAACTTCAAGAACCCCGATCGCTACCAGGCCCCGCGGCAGATCCGCTTCGGTGTCCGGTACACGTTCTAAACCAGCATCCACGTGAGGAAGATCAGCAACATGCGCAAGAGCATTCTTTCAACGCTGGTGATGCTGGGGGCCGCGGGCAGCCTGACCGCCTGCGACTTCGAACAGCCGAACGCCGGGTGCATCGTCCAGGAAGGCAACTGGTTCGCGAAGTTCGATGCCATCGACGTGCCCACGGGTCCGAACTGCGCTGGGTCGGAGGCCCTCCTGGGCGACGACCTTGGCGTGTACAAGTTCGCGAATCCGGACCAGGGTACGGCTCAGTTGGTGATCCGTCCCTTCAGCCTCGCGGCGCTGGGCAAGTTCGATCCGGTCAACGACTACAGCAGCCTCCAGACGATCGGTAGCCTGGAGACGACCACGGACGCGGACGACTTCTGCACCGCGACGGAGTTCAGCCCCGCGAACGTCAATGCTTCGCAGGCGACCACTCCGCAGGCCGTCACGTACCAGTTCGCCAACGTCAAGGTGTACTCGAACCCGGGTGCACCGGGCACGCAGATGTCGGGCGAGCTCACGTACACGAACAACGGCTGCGTCTCCCACTACGTCATGCGGGCGATGTGGCCGTCCACGGGCTGCGACCCCGAGGCGGATCCGAACGATCCTGCCGACGGTCCGGCGACGTGCGGTGTCGGCTCCGGCATCAACCCGGACTTCAAGGTGCAGTGCGATCCCGACCTGGGCGCCTGCGTCCTGACGGACAGCGTCCCGTCGTTCAAGTAGTCGTCGGTCCTACACGGCGACCCTGAAGTGCTTCGCGGCCCCGGCGGCTCCTCCCCCACGAGGGAGTAGCGGTCCGGGGCCGCGGTGTTTATGCAACCTGCATTCCACTGTCTGGAGGACCATGGAGGGCCGATACGAACTCATTGAGCACGTCTGCTCGCTTCTGGCGGACGAGCAGGGAACGCTCCGCAAGGAGGCGCCCTACCGGGTCGCGCTCTGCTACCCGAGCCCCTACCACGTGGGCATGAGCTCGCTGGGTTACCAGGCCATCTACCGGGAGGTGCATGAACACGCGGGGGCTACGGCCGAGCGTGTCTTTCTTCCCGATGATGTCGAGACATACAAGAGAACACGGACGCCATTGTTTACCTGGGAATCCCAGGCGCCGGTGTCTGGTTTTGCAATGCTTGCCTTCTCTGTGGCGTATGAGTTGGAGCTCACAGGGTTGTTCACGATGTTGGAGTTGTCTGGTTTGCCGGTTCTTGCGGCGGAGCGGAATGCCAGGCACCCGCTGGTGGTGGCGGGCGGTCCGCTGACGTTCTCGAACCCGGATCCGCTGGAGCCCTTCGTGGACGTGCTGGTCCAGGGCGAGGCGGAGGACCTCATCCACGTGCTGCTGGAGGCCGCGGCCTCCATGGAGCGTGAGGCGCTGTTGGAGCACCTGGCGCGGATCCCCGGCTTCCGGGTGCCCGGGCGGGGCGGGGCGCGCTACCACGTGGCGAAGGCGACGGACGCGCGGCTGCCGGCCCGGACGCAGATCATCACGCCGCACACGGAGCTGCGCTCGATGTTCCTCATCGAGCCGGAGCGGGGTTGTTCGCGCGGCTGTCACTACTGCGTCATGCGCCGGACGACGAATGGCGGCATGCGCACGGTGCCCCCGGAGCGCATCCTGTCCCTCATCCCCGACCATGCGAAGCGCGTGGGGCTGGTGGGTGCGGCGGTCACGGATCATCCCCGCATCGTGGAGCTGCTTCGCACCCTCGTGGACTCCGGCCGGGAGGTGGGCGTGTCCTCGCTGCGCGCGGACCGGCTCACGCAGGAGCTGGTGGATCAGCTGCGGCGGGGTGGGGCGACGAACCTCACGGTGGCCGCGGACGGGGCCTCGCAGAAGATGCGGGACCTGGTGGACCGCAAGCATTCCGAGGAGCAGATCGTCCGCGCGGCGCGGTTCGCCCGGACCGCGGGGATGAAGCAGCTCAAGGTCTACAACGTGGTGGGCCTGCCGCATGAGGACGACGCGGACATCGACGAGCTGATCCGCTTCACCACGGAGCTGTCCCGCATCCTGCCCGTGGCGCTGGGGGTCGCGCCCTTCGTGGCCAAGCGCAACACGCCGCTGGACGGGGCGCCCTTCGCGGGCCTGCGCGAGGTGGAGAACAAGCTGGAGCGGCTGCGCAAGGGGCTGCGTGGCCGGGCGGAGGTGCGTCCCACCTCCGCGCGCTGGGCCTGGGTGGAGTACATGCTGGCCCAGTGCGGCCCGGAGGCGGGTCTGGCGGCGATGGACGCCTGGCGCGCTGGGGGCTCCTTCGCCGCGTGGAAGCGGGCCTTCCAGGAGCGGGAGTGCGTCCCCTACCTGGCCCGCCGGGTGGAAGACGGGCGGCGGCAGCCCACGGTGTGGCCCATCGTGCCGGGCCGCCCCCCTCCCCAGCCGTCCGCCGCCTGACGGGACCCGCAAGGCCGTACCCGACAAGCCCCGCTTTCCGCTACAAGACGCTCAGCGGGGCCGATGGCCGGCACTCGCATGGCCTCGGAGCGCATCTGGTGAGCACGCAGCGCGTGGAAAAGTCGTGGCAGACGAAGGGCCTCAAGGACTACCCGACGGAGGCCCTGCTGGGCACGCTGGGGCACTACGGCGTCCCCGTGAGCGAGGCGGACTACCGCAAGCTCGCGGAGACGGCGTACCCGCTGGGCATCGCCCAGCAGTGGAAGAGCACCTGGAAGGGCACCGGCCCGTTCAAGGACTACGTCGTGGCCGCGGCCGTGGAGCTGTGGCGCCGCTGGATGGGCGACCGTGTGTCCCCGCAGGAGTTCACGGAAGGGCTGGCGGCGCTGATGAACGCGCTCGTGCAGCGCCTGAACAAACTGCAGGACGCCCCGGTGCCCGCCGCCTTCGAGCGCCTGAAGTCGCTGCGCTCGCGGCTGACGCTGGATGACAAGGGCGCGCTGCCCGCGCCGTTCCTCCAGGAGGCGCTGGCGCCCTTCTCGGAGAAGGACGCGGAGCTGTTCGACAGCCTGGCGGAGTCGCTGGCGGTCCAGGGCCACCACGACGACGCGGCGGCCTTCGCCGACATCGAGGAGTTCCTGCTGCCCGACCGGCGCGGCATCTCCCAGGCGGTGGTCCGCTCCGCCCGGGGCGAGCGCGAGCCCGCCATCCAGGACCTGAAGAACCTCATCCACGACACGGCGCGCGCGCCCATCTCCCGCCTGCTGGCGGTGGACGGCCTCATCCACCTGCAGGCGTGGATTGACGCGTCCATCGAAGGCCGCGCGCTGCTGGCGGAGGCGGAGAAGGCGAACGACATCCACCTGTCGCTCGACCTGGTGCCCCGCCTGGAGCACATCTTCAAGCAGCAGAACGACCGCGCCGCGCTCCTGGAGCTGATGGGCACGCAGGAGCGGCTGGAGGCCCAGCACGACAAGATGCACCCGGGCCACCGTCAGCACCGGCACCAGCACGCCCAGCCGCAGCGCCGTCGTTAACAGGCCGGGCGGTCGCTCACCCCGTCCCCGTGCGCTTGGGGCTCCGCGACCGCGGAGCCCTGGCGTCGGCCGTGTCGGGAGGAGCGGCTGCCACGGGCTCCGCTGCTTCGAGCGAAGCCTCGCCCCCGGGCGTTGGCGCCTGTGCGTCCGGTCTGACGGGCAGCTCCGTGGCGGTGCGCTTGAGCTTCACCGCGCTCACCCCGGAGACGCCTTCGGCCACGTCGCGCACGGGCACCACGGCGCCCACGGTGGTGTAGCGGATGGCGCCCGTCTGCGTGAAGGCGTGCTTGAGCGCGTACTCCTTCGCGCGGGGCAGGAACCACTCGCGCACCCGGGGCAGGGGCAGCACGTGCAGCTCTCCCTGGGTGAGGAACACGTACACCATCAGGTCCGCGCCGCTGTAGAGGAAGCAGCCGGGGGTGTCCTTCTCCAGGTTGGACACCAGCTCGAAGAAGTAGCGGCGGCGGGTGGCGTTGCGGTCGCCCTTCACCTCGATGCCGCGCACCTCTCCCGAGGGCAGCTCCCACAGCAGGTCCACGCCCCGGTGCTGGAAGCGTGGATCCAACTGCACGTCGTGCACGCGCGACCCGGGCTCCGTCTCCAGGAGCCACGCGCGGGCGTGCTGCACGGCCCGGTCGGCCGCGCCCTGCACGCCCCTCATGCTGAAGCTGCGGCCTCCCATGCTACGGGCGGCGCAGCTCGACGCCGGAGGCCACGAGCTGGATTTCGCGCGGCTTGCCGTCGGTGCCGCGCGGGACGATGGCGCCCTCGGCCTCGTAGTGCTTCGCGTGGGCGTCGCTCAGCTCCGCGACCTTCACCACGCCCTCCACGCGCGCCTGCGAACCCGCGGAGTCCAGCGGGACGAAGAAGCCGTAGTCCTTGAACGTCACGCGCACGCCCGGGCTCTTGGCGTCCTGGGCCAGCTCCATCCAGCAGCCCTTCTTCTCACAGGCCTTGCGCACCTGGCCCTCCACGCGCACGGACTTGCCGTCGTGGGCCTGGGGCTTGGCGAGCAGCTCCGCGAGCTTCACGGTGGGCGCGCCCTTGAGGGCCTCGCCCCGGGTGAGCGTCCAGCCGGTGTCCGCAGCCTTGGGGGCTTCGGCGGCCTTGGCCTCGGCGGGGTGGTGGCAGTCGCTCTTCTCGGCGGCGGCCTTGGCGGGCGCGGGCGTCTTCTCCGCCGCGAGGGCCACGAGGGGAACGGCGACCAGCGTCAGCAGGGCGGAGCGGAGCATGTGCATGCCCGTTCGCTTAGCCCAGGTTTCCGGGCCCGGGCAAGGCGGCCCTTCCATCCTTCCGGCTTGTCCCGCACACTCGGCGCGAGGAGCGTATGAAGGTCACCATCCCCGCCCCCAACCGCCGGTTGGGTTCATTCGAATGGCTCGGCCTCGTCGGACTCGGGGGGCTGCTCGTGGGCCGGTATGTCCCCGTGGCGCGGCTCATCCCGTTCTGGGGCTGTGTGCTGCGTGAGCATACAGGCTGGCCCTGCCTGGGCTGTGGGCTTACCCGCGTGGCGGACCGCGTCGCGCACTTCAACATCCCGGGGGCCTGGGAGGCGAACCCGTTGGGCACCGTGTTCGCGCTGCTGTTCGCGGCGGCCGCGGTGGTGACGGTGCTGCACTTCGTCTTCGCGCTGCCCATTCCGGAGGTCGAACTGGAGGAGCGCGAATGGCGGTGGGTGCGCATCGCGTTCCCGCTGGTGTTGCTCGCCAATTACGCCTACGTCGTGGTGCACACCCGCTTCCCGCACCTGCTGTCCTAGGCGCCCGCGCCCCTTCCTCCGTGCTCTCCGCCTTCCTCCTGCTGGGCTACCTCTGCGGCTCCGTCCCCTTCGGCGTGCTGCTGACGCGGTGGCTGCGCGGCGTGGACGTGCGTGCCAGCGGCAGCGGCAACATCGGCGCGACCAACGTCACGCGCGTCGCGGGCAAGAAGCTGGGCGCGGTGGTGCTGCTGCTGGACGCGGTCAAGGGCGCGGTGCCCGTGGGGCTCGCACTGCACTGGATGCCCGGGGATTCGCTGGCGCACGCGCTGGTGGGGCTGTCCGCGGTGCTGGGGCACGTGTACCCGGTGTGGCTCAAGCTCAAGGGTGGCAAGGGCGTGGCCACCGCGCTGGGCGTGCTGTGCGTGCTGGTGCCCACGGCGGCGCTCGCCGGGGCGGTCATCTACGGGCTGGTGGTGGCGAAATGGCGCGTCAGTTCGGTGGGCTCGCTGTCCGCCGCCGTCGTCGCCATCGTCACCGCGTTCCTCACCGCGCGCTCCCGCGACTACGTGCTGCTCACCGCGGGCCTATTCGTCCTCATGCTCTGGACGCACCGGAGCAACCTCCAGCGACTCGCCCGGCGCACCGAGCACCGGCTTTGAGAGGCCGGCCGGGGCGCGGTAGCCCAGGAGGGTGCAGGGGATGGGGCCGTTCCACACGTCGCGGCGGATCGCCGGGCGCGCGTGGAAGGCGCTCTCGAAGGCGGGGTTGCCGGACAGCACCCACACCTTCCAGCCCGGCAGCGCGCGCAGCGAGTCGCCCAGCTTGAAGTAGAAGGTCTTCATGCCCTTCTGGCCACCGGAGCCCAGCCGGTCGCCGTAGGGCGGGTTGGTGAGGATGAGCCCGCCGCCCTCCGGAAGCGGCCCGAGCTTCGTCGCGTCACCTTCCGCGAGCTGGACCTCTTCCCCCAGCTTCGCCGCCTTCACGTTGCGATCCGCGGCCTCCAGGGCTTCCTCGCTCTTGTCGAAGCCGAGGATGGGGACCTCCACCTTGCGCTCGTTGCGCCGCGCGTCCGCGCGCAGGTCCGCGAGCAGCTCCCGCGCCCGAGGGCCCATGTGCGGCCAGCGCTCCACCGCGAAGCTGCGGCCGATGCCCGGGGCGCGCCTGCGGGCGATGAGGCCGCCCTCGATGACGATGGTGCCCGAGCCGCACATCGGATCCACCAGCGCCTCCTGGCCCGTGTAGCCCGCCGCTCGCAGCAGGGCCGCGGCCAGGTTCTCCTTCAGGGGGGCGGGGGTGGGGCGCACGCGGTAGCCGCGACGGTGCAGCGGGTCTCCCACCAGGTCCAGGGACAGGGACAGCTTCTCCTTCACCAGGTGCGCGACCACGGACACGTCCGGGTTGCGCGTGTCCACGTCCGGCCGGGAGCCCAGCTTGGTGCGCAGCCGGTCCACGATGGCGTCCTTCACCTTCAGCGCCACGAAGCCCGAGTGCGCGTGCTCGGTGTCCTTCAGGTTGGCGTCCACCGCGAACGTGACGTTGGTGGTGAGGTGCTCCTCCCACGGCACGCTGGCCACGGCGTCGTAGAGGCCCTGCGCGCCCGGGGCCTCGAACTCGCCCAGCGGGTAGAGCACGCGCATCGCGATGCGGGACCAGAGGCAGACGTTGAGGGCCTCGTCGAGCGCGGCCATGAAGCGCACGCCGCCGCGGTCCTGGCGGATGCGCTTCGCGCCGAGTTCCTTCAACTCCTCGGCCAGCAGGTCCTCGGTGCCGCGTGCGGCGGTGGCGAATAGGGCAAGACGTTCAGCCATGGTGCACCGCCCTTAGACGAGCGCGGGCCGAATGTCATGTGGCCACGACCTCGTAGAGCGCGAAGGTGGCGTCCTCCTGGGAGGCGCTGGCCCCCCTGGCCCTCTGGAAGTCCTCGGACTGGAAATAGGCCTTCATCGCCTCGCGGTCCGTCCAGCGCGTCACCAGCAGGATTTCAGGCGAGCGCTCGAACGAGCGCAGCACCTCCAGGCCCAGGAAGCCCGCGTGGCCATCCACCCGCCGCGAGCGCTCCTGGAGCCGCTGGACCCAGCCGTCCGCCTCTTCGGGCGGGGCGCGGAAGCGGGAGATGGCGACGATCATCCGGGGTGGCTCCTGGTGGCGCCCGGAGCAGGTCCGGAGCGCCCCCGAGGGGAAACGTCCGGGGAACGGGTGTCCGTTCCCCGGAAGAAGACAGACGGCGGCGGGCTACATCGCCCCGGCGCCGGGCATGTCGCCCAGGCCGCGCAGCAGCACCTCGCGGGGCTTGGCGCCGTCCGCGGGGCCCACCACGCCGTCGCGCTCCATGCGTTCAATCATGCGCGCCGCACGGTTGTAGCCGATGCGCATCTTGCGCTGGAGCATGGAGATGGAGACCGAGCGCATCTCGCTGACCGCCGCGAGCGCCTGATCGTAGAGCTCGTCGGACAGTTCGTCCTCCTGCTCTCCGCCCTCCACGTCCTCGTCGCGCGGCTTGAGGATGGACTCGTCGAAGACGGGCTTGCCCTGGGCCTTGAGGTGGTCCACCGCCTTCTTGATCTCCTGCTCGGACACGTAGGCGCCGTGCACGCGCTGCAGGTGGGCGCTGGTCGGCGGCATGATGAGCATGTCGCCCATGCCCAGCAGGGCCTCCGCGCCCACCGTGCCCAGAATCGTCATCGAGTCCGGCTTCGAGCGCAGCATGAAGCTGATGCGCGTGGGGAAGTTGGCCTTGATGATGCCGGTGACGACGTCCGTGGACGGACGCTGCGTCGCGACCATCAGGTGGATGCCGGCCGCTCGCGCCATCTGCGCCAGCCGCGCCACGTACGTCTCCACCTCGCGGCTCGCGACCATCATCAGGTCCGCGAGCTCGTCGATGATGACCACGATGTAGGGCAGCTTCTTGAGCTCCTTCTTGGCCTCGCCCGCGGCCTCCACCGGCTCGGGCGCGTCGCCCTCCTCCTCGAACTCCGCGTCCACCTCGCCGTCGGCCTCCAGGTCGGGGGCGGGCTCGGAGACGATGGCTTCACGCAGCTCGTCGGAGTCGTCCTCGCGCGGGGCGGCCACGCCCATGCCCTCGCTCGCGGAAGCGGGGGACGTGCTGCCCTCCACGTCCACGACGAAGAGCTTCTTGGGCTTGGTCTTCTTCTTCGCGGCGGGCGCGGGCGCGGCGGCCTTCACCTCCGACGCGCTGGTCTCCACCAGCTTGTTGTAGCCGGCGATGTTGCGCACGCCTGCCTCGGACAGGAGCTGGTAGCGGCGCTCCATCTCCTCCACCGCCCAGCGCAGCGCGAGCGCGGCCTTCTTGGGGTCCGTGACGACGGGGAGCAGCAGGTGCGGGATGCCCTCGTAGACGGAGAGCTCCAGCATCTTCGGGTCCACCATGATGAAGCGGACCTCCTCGGGCGTGGCCTTGAGGAGGATGCTCATGATCATCGCGTTCACCGCCACGGACTTGCCGGAGCCGGTGGTTCCCGCGATGAGCAGGTGGGGCGCCTTCACCAGGTCGAAGACGTACGGCATGCCTTCGATGTCCTTGCCCACGCACATGGTGAGCTTGCTGGCGCTCTTCTGGAACGTGTCCTGTTCGGCGATCTCCTTGAGGAACACCGTCTCGCGGTCGCGGTTGGGGACCTCGATGCCGACCACACCCTTGCCGGGGATGGGGGCCACGATGCGCACGCGCATGGCCTCCATCGCCATGGCCAGGTCGTCCTGGAGCGCGGCGATCTTGCTGACCTTGATGCCCGGGCCCGGCAGGAACTCGTACATGGTGACGACGGGACCGGGGCGGATCTCCACCACCTCGCCCACGATGCCGAAGTCCGCGAGCTTCGCGCGCAGCTTCTCCGCCGTGACGAGGAACGCGTCCTTGTCCAGCGCGGTGCGCTCCTTCTTGTCCGCCTCCAGCACGTCCAGCGGCGGCAGCGAGAAGCTCTTGCGGTCACCGACGAACTCGAACTGGTCCTGCGGCCGCTTCACGGCGGTGGGCTTGGGCGGGGCCTTGGGCTCCACGATGAGGGGCATGCGCGCCAGCGCGGAGGGCGGCGCGGGCACGAGCGCGTTGCCGGGCGAGGCCGCGACGGGCTTCTCCGCCTTCTCCGCCACCAGGGGCTTCGCGGGGGCTTCCGCC
>NZ_RAWI01000968.1 GCF_003612125.1 Corallococcus praedator | reverse complement strand
GTGCTGCTGACCCGATACGGCGTCACGCCGCTGCTGATGCTCTCGCCGCTGATCGTGGCGACCGGATTCGCGTGGCTGGCCGCGTCACCGACGCCGTTGCTGCTGGCGAGCATCCAGGTGGTGCACCGCGCCGGCAACTTCGCGCTGATCGCGCCGGCTCGCGAGAGCCTGTTCACGCGCGTCGACCGCGAGAGCCGCTACAAGGCCAAGGCCTTCATCGACACGGCGATCTACCGCGGCGGCGATCTCGTGAACGGCTGGATCATGGCCGGCATCGTCGCGGCGAAGATGCCGCTCGGCGACGTGGCGATCATCGGCCTGGTGGTCGCCTGCGTGTGGGCGCTGCTCGGCTGGCGCGTCGGCCGCACGCACGACGAACACCTGGCCGACACCGGGGCGAAGGCCGCACCGGCGTCGGTCAGCTAGCCCGGGCCCGAGGGCGACACGCCGCAGGGAGC
>NZ_RAWI01000967.1 GCF_003612125.1 Corallococcus praedator | reverse complement strand
AAATAAGACAAAACTATCTCTGTATCCTGCAAACCAGTGCGTATTATTACCGTTTATTGGGAAAAGCTATAGCTAACCTTAAAATCATACAATACATGCAAACCGAAAACATTCAGAAACCCGTTGAAACTGCCAAACCCCAGCTTTCTTTCTGGCAGATATGGAATATGAGTTTCGGATTTCTGGGTATTCAATACGGCTTTGGTCTTCAACAGGCTAACATGAGCCCAATCTACCGCTATCTGGGGGCTGACGAAGCGTCTATTCCAGGCCTTTGGCTGGCCGGGCCGCTGACGGGTCTGTTACTCCAACCCATCATTGGGGCCGTTTCAGACCGAAGCTGGTCGCCTACTTGGGGCCGACGCAAGCCATTTATTCTGGCGGGGGCGGTGCTGGGTAGTATTGCGTTGGTGTTCATGCCCAACTCGTCATCTATCTGGATGGCAGCGGGGCTGATG
>NZ_RAWI01000966.1 GCF_003612125.1 Corallococcus praedator | reverse complement strand
GGCCGTCTGCTTGCTCGCGGGCCTGGCACCGAACGGCTCGATCAATTTCTCGGCATGCAGCGTCCAGGCAATCTGATGCGTCAGTGTGATCAATTCACGGTCGACACCCAGTTCGTCGTAGGCGGCCGCGAACGCGAACACGTTGAGATCGATGATTCCACCGAACCCGTGGTTGGCAACGAACAACACCGGAGTGTCCGGAACCGGCTGCGCCACCGTTATTTCCCGCCTGTTGTAGAAGCGCACGGCATTGATACTCGCCGCCCGCAAGGTACGTGCGATGTTGTCCATCGTCGACTACCGGTCCAGTTGCAGATCGGCCAGCGCGCCGGCGATCACGAAGCCTCCGGCAATTGCGCAGCCGGCTGTTCTCGTTCGTTGTGGCAGGTGAGCGGTAAGCGCGAACGCCGCGGTATCCCAGACGTCGACGGCCACACCCGCGCGCAGCAGTGTGCGCAC
>NZ_RAWI01000965.1 GCF_003612125.1 Corallococcus praedator | reverse complement strand
ATCCTGGGCACCGCACCGCTCCGGGTTGCGCAGGCAGAACTCACGCCCCTCCTGGTCGAAGTCGATGCACCCCGTGAGCCCGCACAGCAGCCCGCCCACCAGCACCACGCATCGCAGGAACACGCTCACGGCCACCTCCCGGAGACAAAGGCAGACGTCCCATCCGTGCCCAGCGCCAGCGTCCCGGGTGCCTCGGAAGAGCCCAGCAGGTACATGCCCGCGGACAGGCCCAGTCCCGCCACGCCCGCGCCCGCGAGCACCCACCCCACCGTCTGGAAGGTCTTTCCTCGCGACACGCTCCGGTCCACGTCCGCGGAGGAGGTCAGGCTCGCGTCGTCGTTCCGCAACCGGGACCGCTCGCTCCGGGCCTGGAAGTAGGAGACCCCACCGCCCACCAGCAACACCCCACCCACCGCCGCGGGGATCCACGCCCGGGCACGCGGACCGCCGCTCCCGGAG
>NZ_RAWI01000964.1 GCF_003612125.1 Corallococcus praedator | reverse complement strand
GTCAAAAGCAGTAGCGGCCCGCAGTTGTCTGCCCGAATAGCGTATCGTCAGCGTCTGTCCGGCTGCTACCGTGGTATTCGTCGGGAGACTGGTTCGGATAAAACGCGTTCCACTCGATGTCGTTTCCGTAACGGTCAGGTTATTGCGCGTGATGTATTCGTTGATTTGCTGCTCTTCGCTTCGCGACCGGTTAAGTGCCACATCGAAGCGAACAACCGAGTAAGCGTTCAGATTCGGCTTTGCCTGGTCGTTATACCCCAGATATGATGGAATCAGAAAGACGGCCTTTTCACCCTCACGCATCAGGCTAAGACCCTCTTCTAAGCCGGGCAACACCGACCCAATGCCCAACGGGTAATAAACGGGAGCCGCCGTTGTCGAGCTATCGACGTGTTGACGCTGTAGATTGGTCGCTTTGTAACTAAACTCAAGTTCCTCGCCAACGGCCGCCTGTTTACC
>NZ_RAWI01000963.1 GCF_003612125.1 Corallococcus praedator | reverse complement strand
TTATGTAGGTGTCCGAGTTGCATTCCTGTCGGCGGGGATAGGTAAAGGCTGGGTACCGGTCAATGATGTACTTATTGATGCCCGGATTTGAAACGTCGTTACATCGGCTGCATCGGGAGCAAAGGCCCGTGTCCTCCAGGTAAGCGTACGCACTTTCGCGGTGCATGAAAGGCAAGTAACGCGGTTCAATATGAAGGTGCTCTTGCTGGCAGGTTTCGCAGTAAAGATCTTCCCAGCAGCCGGTTTTGGCTAACTCAATTAAAAACCGGGCAAAGTCTGTGACGACTTCACTAACGGGATGATCAATCAGGTAATCGGGAGCCGGACTGAGTGGGAACAGTGTGGCTCCGTAAATACGTTTGACGCTCGCTTCGATAAAGTCAGCTTCCTCGTTCATACGTTCTAAGGCGCCCGGCAGAAAATTGGACCTGCCGTATCCTGGCCGTCGCCAGTAAGGGG
>NZ_RAWI01000962.1 GCF_003612125.1 Corallococcus praedator | reverse complement strand
GCTTGATACCGCCTTTCCAACCATGATTGACAAGAGCTTGCGGATTTTCGCGCAAATCCTCCGCTTGGCGGAAAAGACATGCCTTGTCAGGACCATGCCCGGACCCTAAATCGGGGGCATCATCTCCCGCCTCCGCGGCGAGCCGCCTCCTCACAGCGCCGGAAAAACTGATGTCCTCATTGTTCGATCAGTCCACTCTCACGAGCCTTGCCGAAAAGCTCGTCGCCGCCGCGCGGAAAGCAGGAGCGGATTCCGCCGATGCGATCGCTGTGCGTTCGATCTCGCTTTCGGTCGAGGTGCGCGACGGCGCGGTGGAGGAATCCGAGCGCGCCGAAGGCAATGACCTCGGGCTGCGGGTTTTCGTCGGACGGCGGCAGGCCGTGGTGTCAACGAATGACATGACGGGTTCGCTGGCGGGCGGCGGCGCCGATGCGCTCGCCGAGCGTGCGGTCGCAATGG
>NZ_RAWI01000961.1 GCF_003612125.1 Corallococcus praedator | reverse complement strand
TGCCCGACGTCATCGACTTCGACAGCGGCCCAATTATCGACGGTGAGCAAACCATCGACCAAAACGCCGATGCGCTGCTGGAGTACGTCGTCCGGCTGGCATCGGGCGAGGAGATCACCAAAGCCGAAGGGCTGGGTCAGGACGATTTCATTCCCTGGAAACGGGGCGTTTCTTTGTAATGCCGAATCTCCAGATTCGGCTGTAAGGGCAACGGATTTACGGCCGAATCTGGAGATTCGGCATTACGAGCATGTTTCCACTCCAAAACAAAACCGCCCTCATCACCGGGGGAGCCAGTGGTATCGGGCTGGCCATTGCGCAGACGTTTGCACAGGCGGGCGCTCATGTACATATTCTCGACCTCAACGGCGGGCAGGCTGAACAGGTGGCCAGCGACATCCGCCGGGCTGGGGGCAACGCGACGGGCCACGCGGTCGACGTGTCGAATCAGCCCCAGAC
>NZ_RAWI01000960.1 GCF_003612125.1 Corallococcus praedator | reverse complement strand
CGGTCAGGCAGGCCGCGTGACCAATGAACGGCAGCGCGGCGAGCGCCGCCGCAAGGACGGCACGATGCAACTTCATCCTCGTCTCCTCTATTTTTCGAGGAGGCGATTCTGCTACCGCAGCCAGCCCTTGCTGCGGAAAAAGATGAAGGGCGCCGCCACCGAGGCAACCATCAGGGCGATGGCGAACGGGTAGCCGAAGCGCCACTGCAGTTCCGGCATGGCCGCGAAGTTCATGCCGTAGACACTGGCGATCAGCGTCGGCGGCAGCAGCGCGACGCTCGCCACCGAGAAGATCTTGATGATCTTGTTCTGGTTGATGTTGATGAAGCCGACCGTGGCGTTCATCAGGAAGTTGATCTTGTCGAACAGGAAGGTCGAGTGGCTGTCGAGCGAATCGATGTCGCGCAGGATCTGCCGCGCTTCCTCGAACTGCTCGGCGCCGAGCATGCGGCTGCGCAT
>NZ_RAWI01000959.1 GCF_003612125.1 Corallococcus praedator | reverse complement strand
ATCTTGGCCAGCACCAGGTGCACGATGTTCTCGGTGAGCTCGTGGTCGCCCGAGCTGATCCACATCTTGTTGCCCTTGAGGCGGTAGCGCGGGCCCAGGGTGTCGCTGTCGAACCCATCGCCATCGGGCAGCGCCCGCGTAGCCACGTCGGACAGCGACGAGCCCGCCTGCGGCTCGGACAGGCACATCGTGCCGGCCCAGCGGCCGTTGAATTCGTTCAGCGCAAACACCTGCTGCTGCAGCGGCGTGCCGTGCACCATCAGCAGGTTGGCATTGCCGGCCGTGAGCAGGTTGGAGCCGATGCTGATCGAGGCCACCGCAAAGAAGCTGTTGGCCGCTGCCTCCACCGTGTAGGGCAGCTGCATGCCGCCCGTGTCGTAGTCCTGCGCGGCGCTGAGCAGGCCCGATTCGGCGTAGGCGCGGCGCGCCTCGTGCGTGGCCTGGGGCAGCACCACGCGC
>NZ_RAWI01000095.1 GCF_003612125.1 Corallococcus praedator | reverse complement strand
GTCGGAGGTTGCTGTGGGGCCTGCTGGGCTTCCTCGGCCTCATCGTCCTCTTGGTGGTGGGCGCGCTCGTCTACGCCACCAGCGCCAGCGGTTCGGCGCGCATCGCGCGCTTCGGCGTCGACCTGGCGAACAAGCAGCTGGCGGGCCGCCTGGAGCTGGCCAGCTTCGACCTGGACCTCAACGGCGCGGTCCTCACCGGCATCAAGATCTACACGCCTGAAGGAGACCTGGCGGCGGAGATTGCCCGCGTGGAGGCGCGGCTCCACCTGTCGCCGCTCCTGGGCCAGTCCGTGCAACTGACGAAGGTGCGCATCGAGACGCCCCGCCTGTACCTGGTGCAGGACGAGCGCGGCCTCAACCTGATGCGCGCGCTGGAGCCCCGGGAGCCCAAGCCGGAGGAGCCTCCCACCGAGAGCACCAGCAAGCTCGTCATCCACCTGAAGGACTTCGAGCTCAGCCACGGCTACGTGGACTTCCAGCAGGAGCTGCCCGACGGCGGCGAGCGGCAGGTGCGCCTGGAGGAGTTCGGCGCGAAGGGCGAGGGCAGCTACGCGCTGGCGTCGCAGGACTTCGCGGCGGACCTGCAGGCCACGGGCGGCCTCACCCGTCCGCTCACCGGGCCGGTGCGGCTGCTGCTCAAGGGCTCCGGCAAGCAGCTGGTGCGCACCGTGGACGCGCAGTTGGGGCTCGCGGGCGTGGAGGCGGACCTGGGCGCGAAGCAGTCCGGGGCCACGGCCGCGTCGGTGGAGCTGCGGCGGCTGTACGTGCCGCCGGAGCCGGTGAAGGCGTTCGTGCCCGCGTACCCGCTCATCGTGCCCATCGAGGCGAAGGGCACCGCGTCCATGGACGGCGACCTCGCGACGGCGAAGCTGGGCGCGACCGCGGGCAAGGCCACGCTGGACGTGGCGGGCGACGCGAACCTCAAGACCTTCCGCACGCAGGAGACCACCGTGAAGGCGCGCGGGGTGAACCTGGCGGAGCTGATGGAGAACGGCATCCCCACGAACATCGCCGCGGACCTCATCGCGCATGGCGGTGGCGACAGCGTGGAGACGCTGGATGGCGACGTGGCCCTCACCGTGTCCCCGTCCGAGTACCGGGGTCAGTCGGTGGGTCCCATCGAGATGAAGGCCAGCGCGAAGGACGGCCACTATCAGGTGGGCAACCTGCGCGTGATGATGCCGGGCGCGGCGTTCATCGCGTCGGGTGAAGGCACCGCGAAGTCGTTGGAGGCGCGCGGCAGCCTGTCCGCGGGCGACCTGAAGCTCTTGTCGCAGGCGCTGGACAAGCTGCTGCCCGGGGGCACCGTGCCGCCGCTGTCCGGCAGCGGTTCGCTGGAGCTGCAGGTGCAGGGTCCGCCGACCACGCCCGCCGTGAAGGTGGACGGCAACTTCGTCACGCTGGGCTACGGCGACATCGCCATCAAGGACCTGTCGCTCAAGGCCAGCGTCCCGGACGTCAGCCGGCCGCTCACCACCGACGCCACCGTGCTCATCAGCGAGCTGAAGACCGGCGGGCGCAGCTTCCGCGACCTGTCCGTCGCGCTCACCACGGACGAGCAGCGGGAGTTGAAGGCCAGCGTGCGTGTGGAAGGCGATGCGCAGCTGGCCCTGGGCGTGGAGGGCACGGTGGACGCGGACAACGAGGGGCTCGCGATGCGCGCCTTCTCGCTGTCGTGGCCGGAGGCCACCTGGACGCTCCAGCAGCCCACGCACCTCGCGTTCAGCGGGGGACGCATCGCGCTGTCGCCGCCGCTCCAGCTGGCGTCGGAGGCGCAGACGCTGAAGGTGGCGGCGGTGAAGGACGGTGAGCGCATCGACGCGCGCATCGACCTGGGCGCCTTTGATTTGTCGAAGCTGCCGCGCATCGCGGTGCCGGAGTCGCTGGGCCTGGGCGGCACGCTGTCCGGCCACGTCGCGGCGAAGGGGCGCATGGCGCGGCCGGACGCGGACGTGGACCTCACCTGGGCGGACGGCCGGGCGCGCGGCTACCAGGGCCTGGGGCTCGCGCTGAAGGCGCAGTACGTGAAGGACCGCGCCACCGGCACGCTGTCCGCCGGCCTGAGCGCGGCCCAGGTGTCCTCCCAGTTCGACGTGCCGGTGCAGGGCGTGCTGCGCCGTCGCAACGAGCCCCTGTCCGTGACGGTGAACCTGGAGAAGCTGGACGTCGCGGAGGTGCTGAAGCTCGCCGGGCAGCCCGCGGGTCCCAGCGGCCAGATGACGGGCAAGCTGGTGGTGAACGGCTCCGCGAAGGACCCTCGCCTGGACCTGCTGCTGAGCGGCATCGAGCTGCGCTACCCGGGCCGCCCGGAGGCCCTCTTCGCGCAGGCGTTCGGCTTTGATTTGCGCGCCAGCTCCGACCCGAACGACGCGACCCTGGGCGCGCGCCTGGACGTGAAGGGCCTGGCCCCGCAGGCGTACGTCGCGCTGAAGACGCCCTTCACGCTGGGCGGCGTCATCGCGAAGCCGCCCACCCCCGCGCAGGCGCTGGAGGCGCCGCTGCGCCTGGAAGCGCTGGTGGCGGAGCTGCCCCTGACGCTGCTCCAGGGCATGGAGGGCGTGGACAAGCCGGACGGCACGGTGACGCTGAAGGCGGATGTGAATGGCAGCGCGCTGGCGCCGCTGGGCCGGGTGGAGGTGCAGGCCCGCGCGGTCACCGCCAACGGCCTGCCGAAGCTCAACGGCTCCGCGCTGGCGCTGGCCGGTGAGAAGGACGTGAAGCTGACGCTGGACGTGCAGCGCCCCAACGGACCGCTGGCGATGCTGGAGGCGCGCGTGCTGGCGCCCCTGGCCGCGCTCCAGGACCGCGAGGTGGTCAGCCGCGTCCCCTTCCGCATGAAGGGCCGCGTGGGTCCGGTGCCCCTCAATGAGATTCCCGGCATGGCGCAGCCGAACATGGGCAACAAGGGGCCGCAGGGCGTGCTGTCCATGGAGATCGCCGCGCGCGGGACGCCGGAGGCGCCCGAAATCGAATTGAGCGCGGGCATGCAGGGCCTGGGCGTGGCGCAGACGGCGCTGGGCCAGGCGCGGCTGACGTATGCCTACTCCGGCGCGAAGTCCCTCTTCGACGCGATGCTCACCGCGCCCGGAGGCGGCTCGCTGACGCTGGGCGGCACGCTGGGCCTGGACCTGTCGCTGCCCGCGTTCCAGTCCGAGCAGGGGCCGGCGAAGAAGGTGGACCGCGCGCCGGTGGAGCTGGCGCTGCGCGCTCGCGCCTTCGACCCGTCGTTCCTGTCCGGCATCTCCCCGTACGTGCGCACGCTGGGCGGCATCATGCAGGCGGATGCGAACCTGGGTGGCACCGTGGGCGCGCCCACCTTCAAGGGCGACCTGAACTGGAAGGACGGCAAGCTGGGGCTGATGGGCTTTGGCGAGTTCCACGACATCCAGCTCGCGCTGAACGCGTCGCAGGAGCGAATCGACTTGAAGCAGCTCACCGCGAAGTCGGGCGGCGGGTCGCTGGAGCTGACAGCCAACGCGGTCCGCCAGGGCAAGAGCGGCGAGTTCGTGCTGGAGGGCAAGGGCCACACCAAGAACCTGCCCATCGTGGTGGAGGATCAGCTCATGGCCCTCCTGACGCTGAACCTGTCCATGAAGGGCAGCCTCACGGACCGGCTGGTGAACATCAACGACCTGAGCATCCCGGAGGCCCACGTCGAACTGCCGGAGGCCAAGCGCAAGGACCTGCAACCGCTGGAGCGCCCCGTCGACGTGGTGATGGTGCGCAACGGCGTGCCGGTGGACAAGCGCAAGAAGCCGAAGCAGACGCCCACACAGGTGGCGGCGAGCGGCGACCCGCGCAAGGCGCCGGACGCGGCCCCCGGCACGAAGGGCAATCCCCCGGAGCCGGGCACCGCCGTGGGCGGCGCGGGTGGGCCGTCCACCGAGCCGACCGAGGCCGAACTCGCGGAGGGCGAAGAGGAGGACGAGGGACCGCCGCAGCGCCAGTTCTGGGTGAACATCAACGCGCCCCGCAACCTGTGGGTGCGCGGCACGGACCTCAACATCCAGCTGGGCCTGTCCGAGGGCTTCCGCGTCGAGTACGCCAACGAAGCGCGCATGTTCGGCGAGGTGATGGTGCTGCTGGGCCGCGTGGACGTGCTGGGCCGCCGCTTCGACGTGCAGCGCGACAGTCAGGTGCGCTTCACCGGCCCCGTCCTCTCGCCGTACATCAACGTCACCGCCGAGCACCGCAACGACAACGCGGCCGTCACCGTCTTCGTCACCGTGCGCGGCCAGGGCAAGGAGATCACCCTCAAGACGAGCAGCGACCCGGCCCTGCCGGAGTCGGAAATCTATACGTTGCTCGCCACCGGCCGGCGCACGCTGGAGCGCGGCTCGGGCGCGTCGATGAACGCGGGCGCGCAGGCGGCGTCGGTGGTGGGCTCGTTCGTCGCCAACGAGGCGCGCAAGGCCATCGCCGCGAAGCTGCCCCTGGACGTGCTCTCCATCGAAGCGGGTGACAGCGGCATCGCCGGCACCAAGCTGGAGGTGGGCACCTACGTGACGGACAAAATCTACGTGGGCTACACCGGCCGCGTGGGCGCGAACCTCCAGAAGGGGGAGAACGCCAACGCCGTGCGCTTCCAGTACCTGTTCAGCCCGCGCTGGAGCCTGGAAGGTCAGTACGGCGACGCGCGCTCCGGCGGCCTGGACCTCATCTGGACCAAGGAGTACTGACCGCGCGCCCGGGCGACGACGTCCGCCCGGGCCGCGGCTTCAGGCGCTTTCGCTACAGCGCGTAGACGGCGTAGCAGGCGCCCAGCGGCCCCACGCCCGTGGTGCCCGCGCCGGGCGAGCTCTGCCACACGCCCTCCGCGCCGCACTGCTGCCACACGGTGCTGGAGGTCTGCACGCAGGTGCGCGTGGGCACGCCCTGGCCCAGGCGCGTGGACTGGCAATAGGGGAAGGACACGTTGCAGTTGGACGGCTTCACCGTGCCGCCCGCGGTGAAGGTGCCCGACAGGCACTGGCGCCACAGCGCGTCCGACGAGCTCTGCACGCACGACGCTTCCGGCACCGTGGCGTCCACCGTGCCGGAGTAGCAGCCGGCCGCGCTCGTGGGCCACGCGTAGGCCGTCTTGTAGCGGTTGTAGATGGAGGCCATCAGCGACGAGCCGCCCACGGTCGTCTTGCCACACTGGGTGGCGTACGCGCCCACCCAGGGCGTGTACGTGTAGAGCGCCGCGGTGGCCATGTTGACGGGCTTCACCGAGCACGGATCCAACGTGGACTTCTGCAACCCCACCTTCCAGCCGGAGATGGTGGCGCGGCCCGCCTCCAGGTCGGTGAGGTAGCCGCGCATCTTCTTCGCGGCGCACTCCACCTGCTTGCCGAAGCCCACGTATTGCGCGTCACAGCCGCTGGAGTCCGGACAGCCACAGCCCGTCGCCTTGCTCAGGTTGGTGGACGTGCCACTCTGGATGAGGCTGGACTCACCCTGGATGCGCGCCAGCATGTACAGCGGGTTGATGTTGGACGCGCGCGAGCGCTCCACGATGAGCGTCGCCGCTGACTTGCCGTAGACCGGATCCGTGTAGCCCGCCAGGTACGAGCCCTGCTGTTGCAGGAACTGCTGCACCTGCGCCGGGGTGATGGCCGTCCCACCGGTGACGTCCGAGTCCTCCAGCAGCCGGTGCATGTCGTACTTCGTCGTCGCCTCCTGGAGCACCTGCCCGGTCAGCTCATCGACCACGGGCGCCGGGACCTCGTCGCCTTCCAGGGGACCACAGCCGACGGCCAGCAGCGCGGGCACCAGCAGCACGCTCAATCGGAGCTTCATCTCGCACCTCGGGGTGGGCCGCGGGAGTCAGGCAGCGACGGCGCCGGCCTCCTCGGGGCCAGGGGGAGCCCGAGGCTGTAGCCGGTGGGGCAAGGCTGACTCAAGATATTCCTGGATTTGTAGAATAAGCCCTGATGTGGGTGTGGCCGGCGGACCGGGTGGGAGGGGCGGCGCGGCGGGGGCGCAGGGTAAAGTTCCGGACATGCGGACCGTCCCCATGATGCGTCGGAAGTGTTGGTCGTTGCTTGCCGTGAGTCTGCTCGCGTTGGCGGGCTGCTCGGATTCGAGCGAGCCGGGAGAAGAACCCGGACCGGGCACGGACGGCCCCGGGGTGATTCCCGGTGAGGGCTCCGAGTGCCTGGGCGCGAAGTTCCTGACCTCGCTGGGCAAGGACAAGCTGCTCGTGGGCGCGCAGATGGAGGACGACACGGCGAAGAGCGCGCCCTTCGACGTGCGCTACCTGTACATCGCGGCGGGCCTGTTCGACTCGAAGGACGCGTGCAACTCGTGCGCGTCCGGGTGCACGTCGAACGGGGCGTCGTGCTCCAACAGTGGTGAAGGCTGTGGGTGGTGGGGCTGCTGGCAGTACGACCAGGAGCCGCCCGGTGCCTACGTGCGCGACTTCATCAAGTCCGCCAAGGACCAGGGCCAGATTCCGTTCATCACCTACTACGAGGAGTTCCAGGCGAGCGGCTACACCGAGGGCAAGCAGCAACTGGCGGCGCTGAACGACGCGAAGTTCCTGGAGCGCTACCTCGCGGACTGGCGCTTCCTGCTGAAGCAGGTGGGCCAGGAGAAGGCGATGCTCCAGATTGAGCCGGACATGTGGGCCTACCTCCAGTTCTTCCCGGCGGACGGCAAGCCGCAGTCCACGCCGGTGGCGCTGAAGGCCGCGAACCCGACGGACTGTGGCGGGCAGGAGAACAACGCCGCGGGCCTGGGCAAGTGCATGATCGCCATGGCGCGCAAGTACGCGCCCAACGCGAAGGTGGGTCTGCACGCGAGCGCATGGGCGACGAAGACGGACGTGTCCGCGAACACGGATGCGTCGTTCAACGTGGCGGCGGAGGCGAACAAGGTCGCCGACTTCCTGTTGCAGGTGGGCGCGGCGGACACCGACTTCGTCACGGTGGAGGCGTCCGACCGCGACTCGGGTTGGTACGAGAAGACGCAGGGCAAGTCCGGGTGGTGGGATCCGGAGAACCACACGCTGCCGCACTTCCACCAGGCGTTCACCTGGGCGAACGCCGTCACCCTGCGCCTGAACAAGCCGCACCTGTGGTGGCAGCTCCCGCTGGGCAACATGGGCCTGCCCAACACCGACAAGCAGTGGCGCGACAACCGCGTGGACTACTTCCTCACGCACCCCGCGGAGGTGGCCAAGGCGGGTGGCGTGGGCTTCCTCTTCGGCGCCGGCAACTACGAGCAGACCACGCCGGAGACGGACGGCGGCAACTTCGTCAAGCGCGTGAAGGCGTACAAGCAGGCCGGTGGTCAGGCCGCGTGCGTGCCCTGAGCAGGTGAATTGATTGCGTGTCCCGGTGCTTCTTCGGAGGCACCGGGCACGGAGGGTGCGCGGCACGGCCCTCACCGGCTCCTCGAAACTACGCGCGGGGCCGCGTGCGCGCGGGGACCGTGCGCTTCGGTTTCGCGGACTTCTTGGCAGCCGCCTTCGGCTTCGACTGCCGGGTGACGGTGCCCGGAGACTTCCGCGCCTGGATCTTCTGGATGTACTGCGCGGCGTCCGGCGTCTCACAGGCCGTGTCGCCCTGGTCCACCTCCACCTTGCCCAGCCGCTTCGCCGTCGCGAGCGCCGCCGTCTGGAGCGCGCCGCCCTGCGCGCCCAGGGCGATGAGCGCGCTGTTCATCGCTTCGCGGACCCGGTTCTTCGCCGTCGGCAGCTCCTGCTCGATGCGCTTCAACCAGGGCGTCAGGTCCTCTTGCGCGAGCACCGTCGTCTTCACGAGCAGGGAGGCAAGCAACTGCCAGCCCGCGCGCCCCACCCATTCCGAGGAGGAACGTGTCCACGCCAGCGCCTTCACCGCATGCGGTGAGCGCAGCACCACGTTCGTCACGAAGACGTCCGTCAGCGTGTGCCAGTCCAGCGACTTCGCCCACGCGCCCAGCTCCGTCCAGGACAGCGCGGGAGCGTCCGTGACCATCGTCGCCAGCAGCCGCGCTTCGGTATGCCCCGACGCCCACAGCGCCCGGGCAAGCGCCGCATCCGTGCCGATGCGCTTCTTCAGCACTCCCAGCGGACCGAAGTTCACGCCGGACAAGGGCTCGGGAGCCCCGTGTCGGAGGTACGTCTTGCGCGTCTGCGGCGAACCCAGCCGCTCCAGCTCCCGCATCGTCTCTTCAAGGGTCATGGCGGGCGCAGTCTGTCACGGAGTCGCCGCCAGGGCAGGTCCCGCGCGGTAGCTCAAACGAGTGACTGCCACACGCCTTCCCCGCTTTCTAACTTGGCGCTCTTGAAGGGCTGATGTCGCGCCATGCGAGGGGGAGAAACCGATGACCAGCACCGGCTTCATGTCCGAGGAGTCCCTTGATGCCATGGACGCCTGGGAGGGAGCGGATGCCCTCCAGGAGCTCGAGGAACTCGCGGATGCCTTCAGCGAGTTCGAGGGCTTCGAGGCGGACGGCTTCGAGGGTGACAGCTACGAGATGGAGGGCTTCGAGGACGACGGCTTCGAGGAGCTGTTCGCCGCCGCCGAGGAGGAGGACGCCTTCCTGGACGAGGACGGCTTCGAGGGCTTCGAACAGGATCCGGCCACCGGCCTGTTCACGCCGTCCACCGCGCAACGACTGGTCTCCGGCCCCGCCGCCGTCGTGCTCGCCCGGACCCTCAACCCGTTCGTCCTGGAGTCCATGGACGCCGACGACTCCGAGGCCTTCCTCCGCCGCATCGCCCGGCGCGCCCGGGCCGCCGCGCGCGGTGTCGCGCGGGGCGTGCGGCAGGTGGGCCGCATTGGTGGGGCCGCGCTGCGCCGCGCCGCGCCCCTGCTCAGCCGCGCGCTGCCGTTGATTCAACGCGTGGCGGGCGTCGCGGGCCCGTGGGGTCGCGTCGTCGCCGCGGGGATTGGCGCCGCCCGGGGGCTGATGCGCGGCCAGGGGCTCAGAGGCGCGCTCGCGGGGGCCGTGGGTGGCCTCATTCCGGGCGTGGGCGGGCGGATCGCCTCCTCCATCCTGCGCGGGGACGGCGCGGACGATGACGCCTCGCTGGACGCGCTCGCGGACATGGCGGACGCGCGGCAGGTGCCCGCCGCCGTGGCCCTCCCGCTGGGCGCGGGCCTCGCGGCGCGCATGGTGAGCCGGCAGGCGGTGCCCACGGTCGCCGCGCTCGGAGCCGCCGCCCAGGGCGCCGTGCGCGCCCGCACGCGCGGCCTGGAGCAGTACCTGATGCGCGTGGCGCGGCAGGTGCCGGGCGGCCCCGGACGCCGGCTGCGGATCCTGCGCGCCATCGCCCAGGTGTGTGCGAGGAACCTGCGTCAGCGGGGGCCGGGCGGCGCCATCGCGGCGATGCCTCGGGTGGTGCGCGGCGCGAGCCAGCGGGTCGTCACGCGCGCGCTCCAGGCGCCCCGGCTCGGGGTCGTCCCGCCGCGCGTGGCGGCGCGCCGGGTCCAGGCACGGCAGCAGGTGATGCGCCGCATTCCCGTCTCCGCCGTCAGCGCCGCGAGCGTCCGTCAGGCGCGCGCCTAGTCGCCGCCGTTCCATCCCTTCAACACACTTTCAGGACCAGCCAACACAAGCCAGGTCACGCAAGGAGGAGTAGCCATGCAACAGCCGCAGCCTTTCGAGGAGGAGTTTTCCGGCCAGGATGAGATGTCCGACCTGATGGCCGAGGGCGAAGAGGGCTTCGAAGGCGAAGGCTTCGAAGCCGAGGGCATGGAGGGCGAAGGCTTCGAGTCCGAAGGCATGGAGGCCGAAGGCTTCGAGGGCGAGGGCATGGAGGAGGAGGGCTTCGAGGGCGAGGGCATGGAGGCCGAGGGCTTCGAGGGCGAGGGCATGGAGGCCGAGGGCTTCGAGATGGAGGGCATGGAGGGCGAGGGCTTCGAGGGCGAGGGCTTCGAGTCCGAAGGGGCCGACGCGCTCGCGGACGCCTTCGCCGAGGCCATGGACGCCCAGGACGAAGAGGAGTTCCTGCGGCGCCTGAGGGCCGGCGCCCGTCGGCTGATGCAGGTCGCCGGGCCCACGGTCCGGCGCATCGGGCGGCGCACCATGCCCATCGCCATGCGGCTGTTGCGGCAGGCGGCGCCGCGCGTGGGCGGCATCGTGGGCCAGGAGATTGGCCGCTCCGTGGGCGGGCTGCTGCGCGCGGACGCCATGGACGCCTTCGCGGATGCCGCGGCGGACTACGCCAGCGACGAGGACATGGAGGCCTTCACGCGGGTGCTGGGGGGGCTGGCGGCGCGCCACGTGGTGCGCTCGACGATTCCTCCCGCGCGCCGCCGTCAGCAGCCTCAGCAGGCGCGGGCCCTGGGCCGGGCCGTGGGCCAGATGACGTCGAACATCGCCCAGCGCGTCGCCCAGCGCTACGGGCCGCGCGCGCTGCCGGCGGTGACGCGCATCGTGCGCCAGGTGACGCGCCTGGTGCGCCAGCAGGGCGCGAGCCCCCAGGCGGTGCCGCGGATGATCCGCCGCATCGGCACGCGGGTGGTCGCCAGTCCCCAGGCGGTGCGCCGGCTGGCGCGAGCCAATCCCGCCGCGCGGCAGCTCCGCGCGAGCGCGGGGATCCGCCGGCCCACCCAACGCAACCGGATGGACACCATGATGGCCGGCAGGCCCGGCATGCGCCGCCTGCGCACCGTCGTGCTCAGGGGGCCGGTGCGCGTCGTCGTGCGGTGAGTGGTGCCACGGCAGGGGGCGGGGGGAGACAGGCACATGGCGGACGCGCTTCAGCAGTTCCTGCGGGCCAAGGTCCAGAGCATCACGTTCCGCGCCGGGAGGCTTTCACGCCTCACGCCGCAGGACGTGGGGATCCGGCCACGGGACGTCCCCTACGCTCCCTCCGCCGCGCACTTCGCCGCGGCCAACGCGCGGTTGGGGGAGATCGACCGGGGCGTGCGCAAGGCGGTCGCGCGCCTGAATGGCCGGCTCCATGGCGCCCCGCTCCAACCGGACGAGGTGCTGGAGCGCAACGCCCTGGTGGAGCGGGAGATCGACCGCGCCCGCCGCGCCTACGGCCTCTTCTTCGACGTCTTCAGCCAGCGGGGCACGCGGTTCGCGCCGGCGTTGGCGGCCTGCGACGTCATCGCGGTGGACTGCTTCCAGGCCGTCCGGCGCGCCTCGCCAGGACTGTTGTCCAGCCCGATGCTCAAGCCCATCACCTACCTGGAGCACAGCTTCTCCCCGGCCACCTTCCGGCGGGGCGTGCTGCTCAGGAGGCTTTTGGGGGAGCGCAACCCCTTCCCGCTCATCCGCGTGCCGTACGAGCGCGTGGAGGCGCCCTGGGGCATGGGCGTCATCCTCCACGAAATCGGTCACAACCTGCAGGCGGACCTGGGCATCTGGCAGGAGACGCAGGCGGCCCTCCAGCGCCGGGTGCTGGGCGTGACGGGCAACCCGTGGCTCACGCGCCTGTGGGGCCGCTGGCACAAGGAGATCTTCGCGGACCTGATCGCGTGCCTCCTGGGCGGGCCCGCGTCGGTCCATTCCATGAAGGACTTCCTCGCGTACCCGCCGTCGCGCGTGCTGACGTTCCATCCGCTCAGCGCGCACCCCACGCCGTACCTGCGGGTGCTCATCCAGGCGGAGATGCTCCGGCGGATGGACTTCCCCCGCCAGGCGCGGGACGTGCGCGACAACTGGTACCGGCTGTACCGCGCGCGGCTTCCGGGCGCGCGCATTCCGGACGTGCTCCTGCGCACCGCGGCCCGCGTCATCCCCCACGTGGTGGATGAAATCGCGTACCAGCCGCGCCGGGGGCTCGCGCAGCGCGCGCTGGCGGACGTGGTGCCGTTCTGGCCGTCGGATCAGGAGCGCATCCTGCGGGCCGCCGAGTCCCTGGCGCGGGGACAACTGCCCTCGGGACTGCCGCCCCGCTACGTGGTGAGCGCCAGCCGTGAGGCGCTCGAACGAAGGCTGGCCCCGCCCGAGCAGATCTCAAGGACGGTGCTCAATCATCTGGTGAGGCTTGGCACGCGGGATGCGCGGATGCCAGGCGTGAGCGTCACCCTGGCCGCATGACAGGACCTCAAGGGAGGGACGATGTACGAGAACACGAAGGGGCGGAGCACCGCGGCGTCCATGGAGATGACGTCCACCGCGAAGACGAAGTTCGACGAGTTCCTGCGCCGGCAGCTCGGCGTCACGGACGCGCGCGACCCCAAGTCGGTGGTGAACGCGCTTCGCAAGCTCTACCCGACGACGGCCGCGCGGCTGGATGACGAAAGCCGGGGTCAGCCCATCCGCGTCCAGGGCACGCCCGAACCCTCCGCCGGGGTGATGGTCAGCACCGGGGACTCGCCCGGCATGCGCAGATTCCGGCAGCAGCGCCAGGCGCTGCAGGACGACCTGAGGTTCGCGGTGGAGCTGGCGTCCAACCGCGACTTCAGGGAGCCGGTGGACGGCTGGCGCGACTCCATCCTCGCGGAGATGGATGAAGGCGAGGCCGCGTCGTACCGGGCGGTGGATCCGGTGGCGCGCGACCGGACCTTCTACACCGTGCGCAAGCTGGGCGACTGCGCCCGCGTGGCGCGCATGGTGGGGATGATCAACCCCACGGTGAGCCCGGAGTTCGGCCGGCTGGCGTCCACGCTGGACGAGGGCTCCATGCTCTTGCGCATCCTCGCGGGGGAGTCCCTCTTCCGGGCGGGCTTCGACAAGGGCGGCACCGTGTTCCAGGTGGCGCTCCAGGACCTGCGCCAGCGCCGCGAAGCGCTCATCAACGCGCTGGAGCAGCTCACCGCCACCAGCATCCAGGAGGGCGGCGACGACTGGGGGGATGGCCAGGCCTCCTACGGCAAGCTGCTGGAGCGGCTGCGCACGCAGGGCCAGTCCGACCTGCGCTCCATCGTCCGGCCAGACGCGATGTCGCGGCTGTTGGATGTCCTCTTGAACCACGCGCCCCGGGCGCAGACGGAGGACATGCGGGGCATCGCGTCCGCGGTGCCCATGGAGCTGCTCCAGTTGCGGCGGCTGCGTGACGTGGCGGGGAGCCTGTTGGACGCGTCCGGCTTCAGCAACGCCTCCTACCTGGATCCCACCCGGGGACAGGGCGCGTCCGCGCCGCTGGCGGCCTTCACCGAAGCGCTCACGCTCTTCATCAACGCCTTCGACCAGCCCAACGCCGGGGCGCGGCTGCTCAACATGGTCCTCCCCGCCCCCCTGGCCTTCCAGGAGCGGGCCGACAAGGAGCAGGAGCTGCACGACAAGTTCCGCGAGCGGGCGGTCGTCCAGGAGCAGGTGGACGAGCTGCTGATGGACCCGACGACCGCGGACGAGTTCTGGAAGGAGCTGGCCCGGTTGGATCGCAAGCTGTACCACATCGACCGGATCATCGACCTGTACCTGCTGGACTACGACGAGGCCACCATTCCGGGCGGCGGCAACCGCGTCGTCTTCCACTCGGAGATGCTGGAGCAGCTGGACGACAACGTGGATGTCTTCGTCCTGGACGCGGCGTTCCTCAAGGAGCAGTGCGGCCTGGAAGAGGACACGCTGGCCTTGGCGAACACGCTGACCCAGGGCGCCGAGGACCGGGTGGAGGACATCGAGGAGGACCGGAACCACAAGTTCAGCGTCCCCGCCGGCTCGCACTGCAACGTGGGCGAGCAGTACCAGGTGCCTCCGCCGATGCGCGTCTCGCTGGATCGGCTGGAGCGCCACTTCCCGGTGTACGGCGTGGACGGCCCCCAGCCGAACCCCACCCCGCCTCCTCCCAGGGCCCGGGAAACGACGGACGAGGCGAGCGCGATGTCTTCCGAAGGGGCGAGCATGGAGGATGTCACCACGCTCATCCAACAGAACCGGGCGCAGATCCTCACGGAGCTGGACAAGCGGCTGGAGGCCCAGGGGCCGGAGCTGGCGCGGCAGTTGGAGCAGGCGTTCTCCGACCAGCTCAAGGCCGTGGAGCGACTGCTGGCCGGCAAGGAGCCGCGCGGCTCGGACGGCAAGCCCGCGGCGGTCAACGGCTACACCAAGACGGGCCACACCCGCCGTCACGTCCGTCACGCCCGGAAGCCCTGAATGCGGAACGCCCTGAACGTGCCCGCGAAGCCGGAACACATCCATCCTCTCTCCATGCTTGAACCAGGTGGCATGCCATGAGCATCGGTACGGCAGAAGCCCTGCAACGTCTCTTCGCGCAGTGGAAGCGCGAGGTTCTCTCCAACGTCTCCTCGGATGCGGAGCGCGCGGAGCTGCAGAAGCAGCTCGCGGCGCGTGAGGGAGAGCTGCTCGCCAGCGCCTCCGATGGCTCGACCGCATCCCTCTTCTCGGACCTGATGGGCCTGGGCAAGGAAGGCTCCTCGTCCTTCGACTCGCTCAGCCGGCCGGTGCTCGTCCAGGACTTCGACGAGTCGGTCATCGAGACGCAGCTCCACGCGACCGCGGAGCTCTATTACATCTACCAGCACGACCGGATGAAGGTGTTCCAGGTCGCGGGCGCGCTCTTGCGGCTCTTCCACGACGGGCGCATGCGCATCCAGCGCGGCCCCGGCGCGCGGGCGCTGTACCTGCTGGAGAAGCACCAGCCGCTTCGCTACAAGCCGCGCGACCGGCAGCTCGCATACCGGCGCGCGTTCAACTACGGGACGCTGGCGGCGCCGCCGGGCGCGGTGATGTTCCGCAACTTCCACCGCGAGTTCGTCGCCTTCATTTCGGCCATCGCCCAGTACTTCCGCGACCTGCTGATTGGCGAGGTCATCCGCGGCTCGCAGCAACTGAATGAGCGGCCCTTCGCAAGCCAGGCCACCATCCAGCGGCTGGGCACGGACATGCGCTGGCAGATCGACCGCGCCACCTACGGCAACATCCTGGCCCTCACGGTAGAAGTGGGCGAATACCTCAAGACCATCCTGGACGCGCTGGAGACGCCCGACATCAAGAAGGCCTTCGACGCGAACACCAAGTGGGACGTCATCGAGGTCGTGTCGCAGCGCTACCTGGGCGGCGCGGCGGAAATCTCCCAGCGCTCGAAGATGGCGGACGCCGGACGGCTGCTGCTCAACTTCGTGGCGGACAATCCGTTCAAGACGCGCGACTTCCGAGACTTCCAGACGGAGGTCATGCCGCTGGGCCCGGTGGCCGAAGAGTGGATCGCCGCGTACCGGATGACGCCGGATGGCCGCTCCTTCCGCGGTGTGTCGCCCACCCTGCGCACGACGTTGGGCATCACCAGCCCCGCGCCGATGCAGATGCGCTGACGCCCTGGAGCCCGCCATGGACGTCCCCCTGCCCTTCGTGATGGAGCCGGCCACGCGGGCCGCCACCTCGCCGCGAACCAATGAGTCGCGGCTGGTGGCCGCGGCGGTGGCGGGACAGGTGTCCCATCCCATCGTGTACGCCTCGCCCTACCGCGTCGGCCGGGACGGGGTGCTGCGCCTGCTGCCCGGCAGCGGGGGCATCGTCCTCAACCGGCGCGTGGGGGACCCGGCGGGGGGGCTCGCGGCGGACCACATGGAGGCGGGGGTGTCGCTGCACAACAACGGGCGCGAGGTGGTGGGGCCTCGCGACGGGCCCAACCGGGCGCTGATGTTCTACGCGTGCGTGGGCAACCGGGCGCGCGTGACGAGCGGCCCCGCCGAGGGCGCCCAGGGCACGGTGGTGGGCAAGCACGGGGGCATCAACCACGTCATCGTGGACTTCCCGCCCCACGTGAAGCGGCGGATGCGCATTGGCGACCGGGTGCAGTTGGAGGGGTATGGGCAGGGGCTGGAGCTGCCGGACTTCCCGGGCGTGCGCGTGCAGAACCTGTCGCCCCGGCTGCTGCGGCGCTGGGGCGTGCGGACGGTGCGGGGGCGGCTGCTCATCCCCGTCACGCACACGGTGCCCGCGGAGCTGATGGGCTCGGGCATGGGGCGCTCGGAGGGCGTGCTCGGGGACCTGGACATCCAGCTGTCGGATGAGGGGCTAGTGCGGAGATTCCGGCTGGGCTCGCTGCGGCTGGGGGACCTGGTGGCGGTGTGTCCGCTGGACTACCGGTATGGCCCCAGCCGGCGCCCTGGCACCATCACGGTGGGCGTGGTGGTGCATTCAGACAGCAAGGTCGCGGGCCACGGTCCCGGGATGACGCCGCTGCTGATTGCTCCCGCGGCGTGCGTCCGGCTCGTGTGCCAGCCCCAGGCGAACCTGGCGCTCGTGTTGGGATTGCGCCGGCTCATGGGCGCGCCGGCGCGGGGCGCGAGGGCGTACCGCTTCTAGGCAGACCGCTTCGCGAAGTTTTCCTTCACGGCCCATGCGCATCTTGCCCGTTTCGGCGGTGATTGCGCGCGCGTAGCTTCGAGTCATGCGCAACGCCAAAGCCTACTCCGTCGCCACCCCGACCTCGCCCTTCACCCCGACCGCAATCCCTCGGCGCGAGCCGACTCCGCATGACGTCGAGATCGAAATCCTCTTCTGCGGCGTCTGCCACTCAGACCTCCATCAGGCCCGCAACGAGTGGAGCGACCTCCCGACCGCCTACCCGTGCGTCCCTGGCCACGAGATCGTCGGCCGTGTCACGCGGCTTGGGACGGCGGTGGCGAAGCACAAGGTCGGTGACCTCGTTGGCGTCGGGTGCGTCGTCGACTCGGACGGCACCTGCCCGGAGTGCCAGGGCCACCACGAGCAGTTCTGCCCGAACGGCGTGTTCACGTACAACTCTCCCGACAAGCACACCGGCAAGGTGACCTACGGTGGCTACTCCGAGAGCATCGTGGTGAACGAGCGGTTCGCGCTGCGCGTGCCCGCCAACCTGGACCCCGCTGGCGTCGCCCCCCTCCTCTGCGCGGGCATCACCACCTGGTCGCCGCTGCGCCGCCAGGGCGTGACCCAGGGCAAGAAGGTCGGCGTGGTGGGCCTGGGAGGCCTCGGCCACATGGGCGTGAAGTTCGCCCGCGCGATGGGTGCGCACGTCGTGGTCTTCACGACGAGCCCCGCCAAGACCGAGGACGCGCTCCGCCTCGGAGCGCACGAGGTCGTCGTTTCTCGCGATGCGGCCCAGATGAAGAAGCACACTGGCAGCTTCGACATGATCCTCGACACCGTCTCCGCGGTGCACGATCTCACCGCCTACCTGAACCTGCTCCGGCGCGAGGGCAACCTCACGCTGGTCGGCGTGCCGGACAAGCCGCACGCTGTTCCGGCGCTCGCGCTCCACTTCGGGAACAAGAGCATCTCCGGCTCGATGATTGGCGGCATGCAAGCCACCCAGGAGATGCTCGACTTCTGCGGGCAGCACGGCATCACCGCGGACGTCGAGGTCATTCCGATCCAGAAGATCAACGAAGCCTACGAGCGGCTGCTGAAGGCGGACGTGAAGTACCGCTTCTCCATCGACATGGCCTCGCTGAGGGGGCAATAGGCAGGACCCTGCACGAGTCACGGCCACTGGCCGGCGCCCCTGGTATCCGGGTATGAGGCCTCGACGATGGCATTCACTCCGCTCAATGCCCTGAACGCCTTCCTGGCGGTAGCCCGGCGCCGCAGCTTCACGGCGGCCGCGAAGGAGCTGGGGATCTCGAATTCCGCGCTCAGCCAATCGGTCCGTCAGCTCGAGGCACGCCTCGGCATCGCGCTGCTCATCCGGACGTCGCGCAGCGTGGCCCTCACCGACGCGGGTCAACGGCTGCTGGAGCACACGGGGCCCGGCGTCCAGCAGGTGCTCGAGGCCCTCGAGACGGTGGCGGCGCAGCCCGGCGAGGTGACGGGCCGGGTGAGGCTCACGGTACCGTCGGTGGCGGTGCCGCTGGTCCTCGCTCACCTGTTACCACCCTTCGTCGAACGCCATCCGAGGGTCGAGGTCGATGTCATCGTCGAGAACCGATTCGTGAACCTGGTGGCGGAGGGGTACGACGCGGGCATCCGTCTCAGCGAAGCGATCGAACGCGACATGGTGCAGGTCCGCCTGACGGCGCCGGGGCGCTTCGTCGTCGCGGGCGCTCCCACCTACCTGGAGCGACGCGGAACGCCCAGAGAGCCCAAGGACCTCCTGGACCACGCCTGCATCGGCATCCGCTCGATGACCAGCGGAGCACGGTGGGCGTGGGAGCTGGAGCGCGGGAAGCGCTCGTTTCGCGTCCCGGTCCACGGACCGGTCACGACCAACGACGACAAGCTCATGCGGCTCCTCGCGGTCTCCGGAGTGGGGCTCATCTACACGTTCGAGCCGGAGATCGCGGACGAGTTGCGTCGAGGGAGCCTGCGCCTGGTGCTCGAGCCATACGCATCGGCCGTGCCGGGGTTCTTCCTGTACTTCCCCAGCCGGGCGCAGGTGTCTCCGTCCCTGCGCGCCTTCGTGAGCGTGGCGCGCGAGGTGATGGCGCAGGAGCTGGCCCCCAAGGCCCGCCGGCGTTGACCCCCGGCTGCATGCCTTACGTGGACGAATAAGGCGAGCAGCGCCTCCGCCGGGCCTGGGTTGACGACACTCCTTCTCAGGGAAGCGGCGGCACGGAGGGCGCGCCGAAGCAGCGCGACACCACGGCCGCCCGCGTGTCCACGCCGAGCTTGGCGAAGATGCGCCGCAGGTGGGCCGCCACGGTCCACGTGCTGATGCCCAGCTTCGCGGCGATCTGCTTGTTGCCCTGGCCCTCGCTGATGCACGAGACGACCTGCAGCTCGCGCGCGGTGAGCAACTGCACGGCGGAGGCGGGCACGGCGGTGGGTCGAGGGTCGGACGCGAGTGCTGGCTCCGTCGCGGGCACCAGATGATAGCGCTGGCCTCCGATGATGAGCTCTCCGGTCATGGCCGGGTTTCGCGCGCCGGGAGTGGCCGCGGCACCGTGCTCGGGGATGACGAGCAGGACATGGCTCCCAGGTCGAAGTGGCGTCTCCATGGCGTGCTAGGGAGGATCCGCGAGTTCGGGAGAGGCCAGGAGGCGCCAGAGCTCCGCGGCCTCGCGCACGCGCCCGGCGGTGCGCAGGTCCTCCGCGAGGAGCTCGCCCGCGCGTTCGCCCGAAGCGGGCTGCCCCGGCTTTTCGCGCGCGTGCGCCAGCAGCTTCGTGACGCCCCGGCGACCGAAGCGCAGCTCGGTGTGGAAGAGCAGGGCCAGCGCGCGCGCCGTCGAGAAGGGGCCTTCTGGGGAAGCCCCTTCGGCCGCGCCTGGCGCACAGGAGGCCAGCAGGGGGCGCAGCACCTGCGCGATGAGGGCTTCGAGCTGCGCCAGCTGCGCGCCGCGCTCCCGTCCGGCCTGGGCCAGCGCCGCCATCAACTTCGGGTCCTCGCCGAGCAGGGCCAGCGCCTCGCGTCCCTCGCAG
The DNA here is from genome assembly GCF_003612125.1 of Corallococcus praedator. Lineage (GTDB taxonomy): Bacteria > Myxococcota > Myxococcia > Myxococcales > Myxococcaceae > Corallococcus > Corallococcus praedator. The sequence goes on along the minus strand of NZ_RAWI01000095.1, from coordinate 7,079 downwards.
GGAGGGGCACCTCGCGAACCCTGGAGGTGCAGGGAGGCGGGCTCCTCCAGCGTGACGTCGATGCCCAGCCGTCCGAGTCGCGCCTCGAACGCGTCGGGCTCACGCTGCTTCCAGTGGGCCAGCGCGGCGATGAGCGCGGGCCCCGACAGCGGCCAGGCGCCCCAGCGGAGTTCGACTCCGGAGGGGGAGTCCCAGGTCACCGCGTCGAACGGGTGTCCGAACCAGGCGAGGACGAACTCCATCGCTCGGGCCTGGGCCTCCGTCAGTCCAAGCCCGATGACCTCTTCGCGGGAGGGGGCGCACGGACCGCGTATCGCGACGGTGCCCCGGTGGATGAGCCGGCCGTTCTCGTGGCCCAGGACGACCCGTGCGTTCAAGGGAGGCAGCGTGGCCACCATGCCCTGGAGTTGGATCTCCTCGCGGGCCGCGCGGAGGGCGGAGGTGTGAGCCTCTTGCTGCTGCGATGCCGGCGTTCGGGGCGTCGGTTCGGAGAAGGGATCCGCTTCGGTCCGCGAGGATGGGGTCCGGGGTCTCTTCGGCTCGGAGAAGGGGTCGGCCCCAGACCGCGAGGACTGGGCCCGGGGCTTCATTGGCTCGGAGAACGGGTCGGCCTCGGTCCGCGAGGACTGGGCACGGGGCTTCGGCTCGAAGAACGGATCCGCTTCAGACCGCGTTCGGGGCTTCGGCTCGGAGAAGGGGTCGGCCTCGGTCCGCGAGGACGGAGTCCTGGGCTTCTTCGGCTCGTAAAAGGGGTCGGCCTCGGACCTTGATGGCGGGGTCCGGGGCCTCGGCTCGGAGAAGGGGTCTTCCTCTGACTGAGGAGGGGCGGCTGGGTTGCGCGGGCCGGGCTCCGGGGGCGCGAAGGGCGTCTCCTTTTCAAGGTCGGAGACCCAGCGATCCAGGAGGCTCATCACGCCCTGTGAGGCAATGGGAGCGCGCGTCCGCTTCCGTCCCGAGTCATGTTCCGCCACGGCAACCTCCACTGCAGTGTTTCCTGCCCAGGCACAGTAGGGCTCGCCCCTGCGCAGGGAAGTTCAACCGGGGGCCGGGAAAGGCACGCACGGTTGACTTCAGAATGGAGCGCGCGCGGGAGAGGGCCGGGATGACACTGCCGTCATCCCCCAGGGCCGTGAGCAGGCAAGCCCACTGGGCGACCCGCGTGTCTCGAACTGACGGAAGCCGGATCAGAACAGGCGCGAGTACGTCGACGGCGCCCCGGGACGCGGCGTCCACCGCTTCCCATCACGGGGCAGCCACAGGAGCTGGAAGGCCTCCGCACGCCCTTCGTAACGCACGGTGTGCTGGCCCTGGGACAGGGCGAACTCCGGAGTGGTGATGCGCGCGCCGTCGATGAACAGCGCACCGGTTTCAAGCGCGCTCGCGGGATGGAGGAAGTACCGGTCCGCGCGCACCGCGAGGAACTGGCCGTCCAGCGTTCCGGAGTCCTTGGGCACGCGGTAGCGCTGGCCCCAGAGGAACACGTCTCCGTCGAACGGCTGGTAGTGCGCGTCGAGGAAGCGGCGCAGCGCGGGAGGCAAGCCAGCGGTGCGCAGGTCGTCCACGCGAAGCACGCAGCCCCGCTCCACGAGCGCACGGGGCATGTCATGGGACAGCAGGTCCACGAGTGAGCCGCGCAAATACGCGTCCGTGTAGAAATAGAAGTGCGCGTGGGGCCGGCTCACGAAGCCACCCGAGTTGTCGTAGACGACATCCTCCGGCCCCGTGAGCGTAGCGATGCGCGCGAGCACCTCGCGCTGCCGTGCATTGCCGCCGCCGTCCAGCAGCGCTTCCACCTGCGCGGCCTGCACGACGAACAACCCACCGATTCCGATGAGGCCCACGGTGCGTCCGACCGGCGTGCGCAGCCGTGCGAAGACCGCGAGGACCCCGCGCGCAGCGAAAGGCGCGAGCACGCCGAGGAAGGGCAGCAGGCTGTAGGGGAACGGTGCGCGCTGGAGTGCGTAGGCACCGAACGTCGCGGGCACGGAGATGACAAGCAGCAGGTCGGACGTTCGCAGGCGTTCGCGCAGCGGCACGTTCGGGTCGCGCCGGAGCAGCCGCTGGACGGTGAGGGCGCATCCGACGGCGGCGAGGAGGAAGAACGCGGGCTGTTTCCCCAGGGCCGGCACCAGGTGGTCGCGCCACGAGAAGCCCGGGTAGTGGCGCTGGTGTTCGGACGCCCAGACGAAGCACCACTGCCACCAGGCGCGCCAGGAGCCGGTCACCGTGAGGTACGCGGCCACGGCGGCCAGCACGGTGAGGACGCCGAGGAAGAAGGCGCGCGGCACGGCGATGAGCGCGAGCGTACGTCCCCGGCGCAGGACGAGGTCCGCGATGAGGACCGCGCCCACCAGCCCCCCGAAGAAGAGCGCTTTCTGGGAACCCCATCCGGAGGCGACGAGCAACGCGCCCGCCAGGAAGGACGTGGAGGCGGAGGCAGGCTGCGCGGCCAGCGCGGCCAGGGCACCCAGGAAGAGCGCGGCGGTGAGCGCATCCGGACGCACCTCCGTGGCGAAGTGCAGGAACGCGGGCGTGAGCAGGAGCAGCACCGGGGCCAGGAGCGCGGCGGTGCGTCCCTCGCGGCGGTTGAGGAGGAACACCGACACGCAGGCCCCCGCGAGCGGCACGAGCATCGCGGCGCGCAGGACGAGCACCTGACGCGGATCATCCCCGAGCAGCACGAACAGCGGCGCCAGCAGCTGGTACACGAGGGGAAAGTGCACCTCGAAGAAGTCGCGGTACGGCACCTGGCCGTGAGCCATGAGCCACGCGGCATGCGCGTACTGGAACTCGTCGATGCTGAATGCCTTGTGCAGCGCGAGGCGTGAGGCCTGGAGCAAGAGCGCGACCAGGAGGACGCCCAGGCCCCATCGCACGTACCGGGACTCCTTCATCGGCGCCGACATACCGCGAAAGGCCGTCGGACTTCAGCGCCCGGAAGCCCGTCCCCCGACACGGCTCTCCCGCTGGGGGCGCATGGCGTGAACCTGTCCGACAGTCGGACAGGTTCTGGCGAACAGCCTCCGGCGGGGCGTCCTCATGGACCGGGAGCCCCCCAAACGAGGCGAGCTTGCATTGACCTCATGACCCGTTTAGCCTTTTGGTCATTGAGTTCGATCCTCGTACCGTCCTCCTTAGGCCTGGGCTCCGTGAAGCCGTGGTGGGACCGACCAGGCATTTCCATGCCTGGGACTGACCAGGAAACCATTTCAGTCACCCAACGAGGGAAATCCCGTGAAGCGCCCGGCCCCACATCGAGGAGCGAAGTGATGAAGGGGCCCATCAAGTTGAGGGCGGAAGCAGGGTGTGGGTGGAAGCGGCGCCAGCGTGACCGTCCCGGGTGCCCCGGAAGCCCGGTCGAGCGTGCCGCGGGCTGGGAACAGTCTGACCTCGGACACCGACGTGACGCGCAGGGCCTCCATGCCCGAGGTGACGCTCGGAGCCGTGGCAGGAGTCAGCTTGTGAAACGACCCGGCATGAATGGAAGACAGGCGCTGCACAGCGGCCTGGGACGCGGCGCCACCTTCGCGGCGCTCCTGCTCATCGCGGGCGTGGCAAGGGCTGACGCCCCCGAGGCACCCATGATCCAGCCCGGTCTTCGTGCGAGCGCGTACTCGCTCACTGTCAGCGGCGGGGTGGCGCTGGGCGCCTACGAGGCGGGCTTCCTCGCGTACGCCGCCACCACGTCCCGCGCGGCCGGTGTGGAGCGAATGCGGCTGCTGACGGGGGCCTCGGCCGGCAGTCTCAACGTGCTGCTGACGGTCCTCGCGGCGTGTGGCGAGGAGACGCCCGGGCCCACCCGGTCCCTCTTCTGGGAGACGTGGATCCCCGTGGGCTATGGCCAGCTCTTCGTTCCCGAGGACGTGACGCCCCTGGGCGCCCTCTCCCGGACATGGCTGGAGGCCCAGGCGCTGCGCATCGAGGCCTCCTGGAACCGGGGGCTGTCGCCCGCGTGCGACGTGGTGCTGGGCGTGTCGGCCACGCGCGTGGAGCCGCGTCTCGTGTACGTGGCGGGCGGGCGCCTGGCGCTGCCGCGCATGGAGGAGAAGTTCGCCCTGCGCATCCAGGGGCGCGGCCCTGGCCGGCTGCCGCGCGTGACGAACTACACCGTCTCCGGCAGCACGCGGCGTGAGCCCATGCTCGTCACCGACGCGCAAGGCGAGGTGGCGTTCGCCCAGGTGCGCGACCTCGTCCTCGCGTCGATGTCCTTCCCGGTGGCCTTCCCACCCAAGGCGCTCGCCACCTGCGCGGCGGGCGCGACGGCCCGCCCTGGCGTGTGCCTGTCCACCGAAGCGCACGTGGCCGACTACGTGGATGGCGGCATCTTCGACAACACGCCGCTGCGACTCGCCGTGGGCCTCGCCCGCGACGGGCTCAAACCCTCGAAGGAGGGCGGAGCCCCGCGCTGGCGCGACGCCCCCGAGCCCGACGGCCAACGCTCCCCCACCGACGTCTTCTTCACCTTCTTGGATCCGGACGCCACCGAGTACCCGGCCGCGCCCCGCCAACGGGAGGAGCGTCCGGAGCCACAACTGCTGACGATGCTCGGCGGTGTGGTGTCGGCCTTCATCGACACGGCTCGCTCCAAGGAGCTCGCGCTGCTCCTTGAAGAGGAGCCGGAGATCGCCGAGCGCCTCGCCCTGCCGCGCCGGCACTTCCCAGCCGCGAGCGCCCCGCTGGCGGCCTTCTTCGGCTTCTTCGAGACGGCCTTTCGCAGCTTCGACTTCTACCTGGGCATGTACGACGCGCGGGCCATGGACCAGGAAGCTGCCGCCGCGGGACTCGGGCGCTTCGAGCCTCCCGAGGCAGAGGGGGCGGACTGGACGCCCTTGCATTGCATGCGCGCGGTGTACGACGGGCTGCCGGGGGCCGAGGCAGCCTGCGCCGGCGAGGCGCTGACCGACTTCCGCGTGCTGCTGCAGGTGTCGCTCGATCAGTTGTACGTCGTGTGCCGCGACGCGGGGGCCGCTTCGGGCCCGCGCGGCTGGCGCAACCCCCACTGCGAGCGTGCAGCGTCAGGTGAGGCGCCGCCACGGGTGCCAGGACTCTCACCGAAGCAGTGGCCGGACTGGCGGCGGGGCGCGCAGGAGACAGAGCTCGCGCAGACCCTGCGGCTGCTGGGCGCCTATGGCTTCCACTTCCGCGACCTCGGGGCCCCTCCGGGGCGTGACGACATCGCGCTGCTGCACATCCGACAGGCCCTCGGGCACGCCGTGCAGAAGCTCGCCGACGCGCAACCGGGTGACGGCGCAAGGGCCGTCGAGTTCGTCGGAAAGCTCGTCGCGGACAGCGTGGCGTACGAGCCCCCGCGCACCTCGGTCCACCTGGTGATGGGGCCCGCCCTCACCGAGCTGGGCGTGAGTCTGGGCACCCGCGCACCCGCGATGCCCCAGGGGCTGCGGCTCTCGGGCGCGCTGGGCCTGCGCGGACTTCAGCGGGTGTTCTCGTCGGCTGGAGGGGAACCCTTCGCGCTGGCCGCGGTCGTAGGCCCCGAGTTCCGACCGGCCGCGCTGCAGGCGTCGCTCGCCCAGGGGCGCCTCGCGCTGCGCGGGGGCTGGCAATTCAGCACGCGGAAGCCTTCGGCCGGTGAGGACTGCCACTCCGCGGGGGTGAGTGCGTGCTCGCGCCCCGTGGTGCAAGGCCTCCTCGGAGCGGCGTTCCTCGAACGCCTCCGCGTACAGGTGGTGGGCGAGTGGTATCCGCCCTGGGACGGGCACCGGGGGCTGTGGTCCATCGCGCCGGGACTCGGCATCGAGCTCAGCCCATGAGGCTTCGAAGCAAGGACCGCGGCAGGTGGAGCCTGGGCGTGAAGGGGCCGCGCTGGGCCGGAGCAGACACTCGCGGGAAACCCGGTGACGACATGCCAGACGCTCCGCACCCCGACGTGGCCTCAGGGGAAACAACCGTGCCCTCAACGGACGAGACGCCGACGGTGGACAAGGTGCTCTTCGACTCCGGCGGCGTGCGGGTGACGACGCGAAGCGTGGTGATGCACGGCCGGACGTGGAGCCTGGAACATGTCCGCGGCGTCACCGTGCTGTTCCGTCCGCCCACGAACCGCTTGCCGCGCGCGCTGGCCGTGCTCGCGGGAATGCTGCTCCTGGTGGATGGGCTCAAGCAGGGCCCGCTGGCTGCGTTCGTCCGCGATGGCAGCCCGGGAGGCCTGGCGCTCGGCGCGGCGGCGCTCCTGGGCTACGCGGCCCTGTCCTGGCGGGTCCTGCACTCCGAACGCGCCTACATCTGGCTGCACACCCGGTTCAGCTCGCGGATGGTGTACCGGGGACGTGCCTCGACGACGGCACGCGCCCTGGCGCACGCACTGCGCGAAGCCTTCCAGCAACGGGGCACGGGAGATGCCCCCGAGGACGCGGCGTCGGGGCCGGCCTGAGCGCGGGGTTCCCCCTCCCCGCCTGCCTGGCTGCCGCCCGCACGGGGCCTGGATGGGACGCCGGACTTGCGCTGACCCGGTGACCGGATTATAAATCCAGTCAATGAGTCCGGACCCTCGCACCGCCATCCTCAACGCCGCTGGCGAAATCTTCGCCCGGTTCGGCTTCAAGAAGGCCTCGGTCGAAGACATCGCGCGTCGCGCGGGGGTCGGCAAGGGCAGCATCTACCTGCACTTCGAGAACAAGGAAGCGCTGTTCGAGGCCGTCGTCCGGAAGTCGCATGAGCAGAGCCTCTCCGAGCTCAAGGCGAGCGTCCGCCGCGCCGCGACGCCCGAGGCCCAGGTCCGCGCCTTCATCCGCTGCAAGATGGAGCAGCACTCCCGGGCGCCCGTCGGGCAGCGCATCGAGATGAGCACCCTGTTCGAGCTGGGCACACAGGTCACGCACCTGGTGCCCCAGATGCTGGAGATGGACGCGGCGGTCCTCGCGCACGTCCTCGATGAAGGGGTGGCCCAGGGGGTGTTCGCCGTGGCCTCGTCCCAGCAGGTGGCCCGGGGCTTCGTGGAGCTTCTCATGCTGCTCGCGCCCAGGATGATGACGCAGGAGCCGGATGCCCGGGTGACGGAGGCGCTGGACGCCTCCTTCGAGGTCTTCATCCGAGGCCTCGCGGCCCCACCCGTTCCCCCACGC
>NZ_RAWI01000958.1 GCF_003612125.1 Corallococcus praedator | reverse complement strand
GGTCAAACAGGCTAATTTTTGCATCAGACGCAAACGTTACCAACACATCAACATCGCTATCAGGGCGAAAGTCATTCCGCAGCACAGAACCAAACAGAGCGAGTTCAACAATTTGACGCTGCTGGCAAAAACTCGCGATTGCTTCTGCGGAAGCGTGGAGGCGATCGGAAAGCTGCGGGTTCACGGCTCGTCTCCTCTAGCTGGCTTTGCCTTCAGCACGTCTTTAATCTCAGCTAGAATCGCCAAAATTCGTTCTTCTTTCTGCCAAATATCTGAAACTAGCTGCTCCGGTGGCAGATGTTCAAAATCCGTTTGCGTCTTGGGATTCTTCTGATCCAAGTTGTAGATACACCAGTAAAGCGAATCGCCCTTTGCCTGCTCTTGTTTGGCTCGATCGCGCTGCTGCCGTTCCTCTCCCTGAAGGTCTTGCTGCTCCTGCTTCAAAGCGGCAATTTGCTT
>NZ_RAWI01000957.1 GCF_003612125.1 Corallococcus praedator | reverse complement strand
AGCCGTGCGCGGCCAATGTATCCATGGCCTCGGCTTCCGCTCGGGCGAACGTCAGCGCGAGCGTGTCGGGGCTCCCCGCCCCGCTGGCGAAGGCTTGGTAGGCCGCGAACGCTTCGCGCGGCGACACACCACTGCGTTCAAGCACCCGCTGCGCGGCTTCCAGCGCCGCACGAATCGCCGTCTCCCCGGGCGGGGCATCGCGAAACGCTAGCTGTAGACAGGACGTCGTCGGATTCATCCGCGTTTCGATGTTCGATTCACTGAAACAGCACACCTGACCCAGTCTAGGAAAGCGCCTATCGAGTGCCAAGCGTGACGCTCATCCCTGAGCGCGCGTTTCCGTTTGCCGTCTGACCCGCAAGGACTGACTTGGGGATGCCCCCGGGTGCACATGCTCTGAATCACGTTGCATAATCGAATCAATTGACCAAGCAACGACTTTGTTGGCGCCACCACAACG
>NZ_RAWI01000956.1 GCF_003612125.1 Corallococcus praedator | reverse complement strand
CTCCAGGGAGATTCAGAAGCTTGCTGGTACGCTCCTAAAATCTCCTACCCTAATTGAAGTAGCAGCTCGCAACACCACTGCCGAGCAAGTAGAGCAGGTCGTTCATCTGGTCGATCGCGATCGTAAGCGAGAACTGCTGTCCTACATGATCGGCTTCCACAACTGGAAGCAGGTGCTGGTCTTCACCCGCACCAAGCATGGTGCTAACCGTCTAGCCGAGCAGCTTGCAAAAGACGGGCTGAAGACAACTGCAATTCACGGCAACAAAAGTCAGGCAGCCCGCACCCGTGCCCTAAACGACTTTAAGCAAGGAAGAGTTCGGGTACTGGTTGCCACTGACGTTGCATCGAGAGGGCTAGACATTGATCAGCTTCCCCATGTAGTGAACTTTGAGCTGCCTAATGTCCCCGAAGACTATGTGCATCGCATTGGTCGCACCGGACGGGCAGGCAATGAGGGA
>NZ_RAWI01000955.1 GCF_003612125.1 Corallococcus praedator | reverse complement strand
AGGCTGAGCAGGCTGGAGCCGATATTGTTGAGCGTGGTCGCCTCGCCCGATCGATCACCTGATTCCCTCACCAAACTCAGCGCTTGCTCGTAGATGTCGATCGCCTGCTGAAACTGTTCCTGGTCGTCGTAGATCGAGCCGATGTTGTTGAGGGTGGCAGCCGTTCCGGTGTGGTTGTCAAGTTCGCGGGCAATCTGCAAGCTCTGCTCATAGTTCGATCGCGCCTGATCGAGCTGATTTTGAGCTTGGTAGAGCAAGCCCAAATTGTTCAGAGAATTAGCTTCGGCACTGCGATCGCCCAAACTCCGCTGTAAGCTCAACGCCTGCTCGATCGACTGCTGCGATCGAGTGAAATCGCCCTGATAGCGCAGCGTGTTGCCCATCTCGCTCAAGACGCCCGCCTCGCCGGAAGAATTGCCAATGCTGCGGTAGAGTTCTAGCGCCTGCGAATCCTGCTTGAT
>NZ_RAWI01000954.1 GCF_003612125.1 Corallococcus praedator | reverse complement strand
GCCCGGAATCGGCCAGCCCCGGCACAGCATCAGATCATCGGCCGCGCCCGCCACAGCGTCTTCACTCTGACGCGGACGGATCAACTCGACCCTGTGCCCGCGCAAACGCAAACCGTCACACAGCCGCCCCAGGGTGTTGGCGACGCCATTGATCTCGGGAGTGAAGGTCTCGGTGATAAGGGTGACATGCAAGGATTGGCTCATGAGAAGAGTGTCGGCCGAAGACGTGTCGGTTATGTGGCGGGTGTGTGATGGATTTGTGATCGGTTGCCACGGTATGGGTGCCAGGTGTGGAGGCGGTATCAGGTCTGTCCTGTTCAAGACCGTTTATGGGCAGGACTACATCGCGTTAACTTTTTGCCTTTGACGGTGTGGGTTTTTTCTCTAAGTAGTTTGCGGTATTTATTTAAGGTTCTTTTACTGATCTTTTGAGTAACGTCGGGTTGTCGGATTTATATCCG
>NZ_RAWI01000953.1 GCF_003612125.1 Corallococcus praedator | reverse complement strand
AGTCTAGACACGATTCGCTTCCGGTTTCAGCAAGGAGTTGGAACTCAGCTAGACGTGATTACAGCTCAGAGCGATCTGGTTCGAGCAGAGGTGAATCGACTCCGAGCAATTTTGAACTACAACCGTGCCCTAGCAGCCTTACAACGAGCAGTGAGTAATCTACCTGCTAATTCTACTTCTACACGCTCTAACCCTTAGTTCAAACATCATTGCAATGTCTCATCTAAAGCATCAATCTCAAAATCAGTTGGGTTGGTTGATCCAAACACAAAGTCTTATTTTAGGGTTTAGCAGTTTGTTACTCCTAAATGGAGGCATCGCAATTGCCCAAACTTCTACTGAAGATGCGATCGCTCCGGTTACTTTACCTTCCGCATCCGAGCTTACTGTAGACTCCTTACCTGTTGTTTCTCCATCTGTAGTAAAACCACCTGCTTCTGTTCCAGCGTCCGAGTTCGTTC
>NZ_RAWI01000952.1 GCF_003612125.1 Corallococcus praedator | reverse complement strand
CATGAGGGTGGGGACGTGAATGACGAGACACTAACTGCCTAGCTGAAAGCCCTTAACACCAAGTTGGATAATAACTACGAATTTAATTAGGAGAACTTTTATGTGTTCAGCAGGGACTTCATGAGGGTCGATATTGGGCTTATAATACAGAGACCACCCATATTCCTGAAGGTGTCAGAGAAAGACATGGTGCATCTGAAGCTTAAAACAGATGTCATGAACGAATACTGGTGCAATTAAAAACATTATACAGATGAATATAGGGATGTTTCAAAGCTCAATGAAGACATTTTAGCTAACAACCCAGATACTAGTTAATAGAACTTGGATAATTTCCCAACTCACTAATACATCGAGCCTGAAACTGGTAAGATGCTGGAGTATAGTGCCGCGACTAAGTATTTCAGGTCGGTGGATCCTGCCCATCCTGATAAGCGCTCCTTGCATTTTGCGGGCGAGGAC
>NZ_RAWI01000951.1 GCF_003612125.1 Corallococcus praedator | reverse complement strand
ATATATTCCAAAGCCTTTACATGCATATACATCTGACCTTTGTCGTCACAGGAACCGCGGGCAAAAATCGCGCCTTCGGGATGGATGTCGGTTTTTTTGATGACAGGTTCGAAAGGTGGGGAAGTCCATAATTCCATTGGGTCGGGTGGTTGCACATCGTAATGTCCGTAAACAAGGATAGTCGGTAAGTTTTTGTCGATTGTTTTTTCTCCGTAAACGATTGGGTAGCCAGGTGTGTCGCAGATTTCGACAAAATCACAACCCGCTTTTTCGAGACTGGTTTTTACCGCTTCGGCGGTATCGATAACATCCTGGGAGTAAGCGGTATCGGCAGAAACGGAAGGAATTTTAAGCAGTTCGATAAGTTCGTTGATGAATCGGTCTTTGTGCTGCTGCACATACGATTTTATATTGTCCATAATTTAGTTTTGTTTTGTCACCCAAAAATACAGAATTATTTTT
>NZ_RAWI01000950.1 GCF_003612125.1 Corallococcus praedator | reverse complement strand
CTGTCCGGGTGGCCGGATTGGCCGGGGGCGTTGACGAACAGCCCGGCATCCCAGTCGCCGACGTCGAGCACCATCCGGAACGAGGCGCCGTGCGTCATCCGGAAGGTCTCGGGATCGTACTCGGCATGCATCACGCAGGCCCCCGAACCGCCCATCGGCAAAGGCGCGATGTCGGGTCCGGCAAAACCCGTCGCGGCGAGCGGGTGCGTGAACCGGGCGTGGTGCAGGCGGCCCCAGGCCCAGATCGCGGGATCGGGGCCGAGGCGGGCGGCGCAATCCCGCCACGCCGCCGCCAGCGTCCGCGCCACCAGGGCGTCGCGCTCGGCCCGGTCGAGGGGCGGGCGCGGGTTTTCCAGGCGGTCGAGCAGGGACTGCGCGTCGCCCGGCGGCAGCAGGCGGCGGGTGTCCGGGTCGGAGACGAGGGCCTGCAGCAGGGCCGGGCGCAGGTGGTGCACCCAGAAC
>NZ_RAWI01000094.1 GCF_003612125.1 Corallococcus praedator | reverse complement strand
GGGTCTGGACGCGGGCGGCGGTGGGGACCTCGCCCACCGTCTCTCCGTGCTGGCTCAGGTCCAGGCCTTCTTCCTCCTGCTCGCGGGTGACGCGCAGCGGGACCATGCGGTCGACGAGCTTGTAGAGGAGCCACGAGCCCACGAAGGAGAAGACGGACACGACGACGAGGGCCAACAGGTGCATGAGGAAGGTGCGGGTGGTGCCGTGGATGAGGCCCACGTCCTTGGCGAGCACGCCGGTGAGCACCATGCCCACCACGCCGCCCAGGCCGTGGCAGGGGAAGACATCCAGGGTGTCATCCAGGGCGGTGCGGCTCTTGAAGTGGACGGCGGCGTTGCTGACGAAGCTGGCGACCAGGCCCACGACGATGCTCTGCCCCACGGTGATGAAGCCCGCGGCGGGCGTGACGGCGACGAGTCCCACCACGGCGCCCACGCAGGCGCCCATGGCGCTGGGCTTGCGGCCGCGCAGCCAGTCGAAGGCAATCCAGCCGAGCATGGCGGCGGCGGAGGCGGTGTTGGTGGTGGCGAAGGCGAGCGTGGCCAGCGACGAGGCGGCCAGCGCGGAGCCCGCGTTGAAGCCGAACCAGCCGAACCACAGCATGCCCGTGCCGAGCATCACGAAGGGCACGTTGGCGGGGGCGTGCGTGGCGTGCGTCAGGTGCACCTGACGGCGGCCCAGGACGAGCGCGCCGGCGAGCGCGGCGAAGCCCGCGGACATGTGCACGACGGTGCCGCCCGCGAAGTCGAGCACGCCCCACTGGCGCAGGAAGCCCTCCGGGTGCCACGTCCAGTGGGCGAGCGGCGCGTAGATGAAGATGCTGAAGAGCACCATGAAGAGCAGGTACGCCTTGAAGCGCACGCGCTCCGCGAACGCGCCGGTGATGAGCGCCGGGGTGATGATGGCGAACTTGAGCTGGAAGAGCGCGAAGAGCAGCAGCGGCACGGTGGGCGCGAGGTCCGGGTGCGTCTCACCGCCCACGCCGCTGAACATGAAGAAGGTGCGCGGGTCCCCGATGAGGCCGTGGAAGCTGTCGCCGAAGCACAGGCTGAAGCCCACGACGACCCACAGCAGGCTGATGACCGCCATGGCGATGAAGCTCTGCATCAGGGTGGAGACGACGTTCTTCAGCCGCACCATGCCGCCGTAGAAGAACGACAGGCCGGGCGTCATCAGCAGCACCAGCGCCGTGGCGGTGAGCAGCCAGGCGGTGTCCGCGGCATTGATGGGCCCGCCCTGCTTCACCTGTGCCGCCGGGACCACCAGGAGTCCCGCCACCGCCACGCCCACCAGCAGGACCATCGCCATCCACTTCTGCATCGACGCACCTCTCCCAAGAGCTGACGCGATGCAGTGTAGATACGACTTGGGCTAATTTCAATTGGCGGTGAACTAGCCCGCTTGAAATTTAGCCTAAAGTGACGGCCGGTAAACCCAAGGACCCGGCCTCCAAAGGTTTGTGGAGCAAGGGGCTGGAGAGCTGCCCGGGCTATCGCCTGTCCAGGATGCGGCCCCGCGCATCGATGGCGTAGACCGCGCCGCCATCGAGGATGGGCACGTTCAGCCCACAGCGGGACAAGTCCGGAGAGAACCAGACGAAGAACAGGTCTTCACCTGCCTGAAGGACGTGGGTGTCGTAGGAGCTTCGTTTGGAGAGGCACTGGGCCACGCGCTTGTCGGGGTCGGTGGTCGTGATCTCGGTTCCTGCGGGGAGGAACTCATTCATCGCGACTTCGAGCGCGGCCAGCACGGGCCCCTCCAGGTGAAGGCCCTCCTTGAATGAAGTCGGAAACACCACTGCGGCGGCCTCATCAGGAGGCGCCCACGGGGCCTTCTTCGCCTTGTGGTACCCGAGCAGAGAGCACCCAGCGAGCGGGATGCAGAGCAGTGCGATTCCCACGGGTGTTCTCATCGCGAAGCCCCCCTGCGACGTCCCAGGCAATCCGTGTCTACGGCAACCATGTCTGTCCCTCGAACAGCTCGAATTCAAAGTCCCCGGCCTGTCCAGAAGCCTTGCCGATGGGGACCCACCTCCCACCTCGCAACGCGGACACGACACGGGAGGAGTAGTTGTAGTCGTACGCCAGGCATCCGCCATTCCGCGGACCATAGAAGAGCAGCAGTTCGTGCTCCCAGATGCGTCCTGACGTGTCCACGAAGCGAGCGGAACCCCAGGGTGACCAACCGGGTTCGTGGTTCGCCCCCATGTCCTCCCGAGAGAACTCCCAGTTGTGCGGGTGTGGATGCGCCGGACCAAGGATGGCCGGGCTGCGAACATTGGCATCACGGAGGGACAGAGGCACTGTGCAGTACTTCTTTCCCCCCGGACCATCACCGGAGACGTCCGAGAAGTAGCTGAGGAAGTAGGCGCGGTCTTGAGGGGAGTAGTACCAGAGCGCGCAATACTCTCTGCCCTGCCTGCCATGCAGGGTCGAAGCGCCGGGCATCTGGATCATCCGCTCACAGGCGACCTGCGCCAGTTCCTCTCGGGTCTTGAAGGGGCCCAACAGAGGTCCATCGACCTCGTACATTCCATTGGGGAGCTGGCGCACACGAATGTCCGGATGCGGGGTCGAGCATCCCAACAACACGACCACCAGCGTCCAGCACAGGTTCCTTGGCATTCGAGCTCCCGAAATCGTCGAGCGCACAGAGTGGCCACAGCAAAGGTGACGACGATGTTCAGCATCAAGGCCGCTCTCGGGACCTGCTCACTCCTCCGGCTCATCCTCCACGCTCAGTTCCTCCATGAGCGGGGAGGCCATGAGCGTGAGCCGTCCTGGTAGTTGATCGCGCTTGTCGATGTGGCGAACGTAGAGCAGGCAGAACGCCGCCACCTCGAATGCGTTCGACTCCCGCGTTCCCCACGCGTGGTGCTTACTCGCATCATTCAGCACCTCCAGTACGTCCTCCACATCGATTTCCTGTCCCTGCTCACGGCCACGCCCTTTCCTCAGGTCGCTGGGCGTGCCCAAAGGCGGACGCAACCATGACCAGCGCGGTGAACATGACGACACCCAGTTGGCTTCGCATCACCGTGCGCCGAACGCCTGGGCCCATGGGATGGCACTCCACCAACGATCCTCTGGCGTCGACAACAGTGGCCAACCCCTCACCCCGACGACGGGTCTTCTATCCGTCACTCCTCGCGACCGCCGACATTCGGTAGACGTGGCGCAGCAGGAAGGGCTCACCGGGACGTCGGGTGAGACGGCTGATGGAGAGCACCGCGCCTCTACGCGTCAGCACCGTGCGCACTTCCACGGGCTGCTTGTTCTCCTCTCCCCTTCCCTCCGCCACCAACGTCAGCTCCGCCGCTGCACTTCCACCGCGACGCTCGAGGATCTTCATCTCCTCCCGGTCCTCACCCGTGACGAGCGTCCGCCCTTCGTCGCGGATCCTCCAGGACTGCGTCGAGCGGACCGTCTTCCCAGGCCCGTCATCGAAGGTGAAGGCGAACCGGATCTCCTCCCCGTCGCCTGTCGCCTCCAGCGTCGTGGGAAGAATCACGCGCCGGTCGCTCTGGAAGTCGCGGTAGTCGAGCGTGCCGCTCCATGAACCCGCCAACACCGTGGCAAGCGTGGGCACCACGACCGTGCCGGACGTCTTCGCGACCTCCACCGCCCGGTCCCGCCCTGCTTCGAAGTCCGCGACCGTGGGGACGACCGTCTCATCCACCGGGACGCCGCGCCCGGGGACGAAGTGCTCGATGTTCGTCCGGTTCCACGCGTTGGGGATGCGGACCCGCAGGCCACTGTGGGGCAGCGTCAGCAGGAAGATGCGCCCGGCGGTCGGCCCCTCCGCGCTGCCCGCGCTCTCCTCCCCCACCAGCCGCGCGCCGAGCTTCTCCTTCAACTGCGCCAGGGTCCTCGTCGTGCCGGAGCCATTCATCGGCCCGCTGAGCACCGTCACCGCTCCCGTGAAGGCATCCGGCGACACGTCCTGCATCCGCAGTCCCTCGTCATCGGGACGCGGCAACCGTTCCCACCAGCCATCGCTCGTGCGGCGGAAGCCCTTCTCGTCCGGTTCGAACACGGCCTTTCTGTCCCCCCAGCTTTCAATGTGCGTGGGGAGGTCGCCATAACGGATCGCCTTGAGCAGGGACGGCTTCGACCAGAGGAAGGGCGCCTTGAGCAGATACCGTCCCAGCGCGACCGACACGTCCTCCGAACCCCCACCGCTCTCACGCAGATCCAGCACCAGCTGCTCCACGCCCTGCGCCTTCAGCGTCTTGAAGAAGCCGCCCAGGAAGGCCGTCGCATCGACGGGGTTGCGGTAGTTCACGAACGTGTCGATGCGCAGCAGGGCGCGCTTCCCGTCGATGCGCCAATGGATCGCCTTGTAGAACTCGTCGCGATACGGGCTGCCCGGCCAGGACAGCGCGGTCCACTCCTTGAAGGAGATCGGCGCCAGCGTGCTGTGCGACAGCCGCAGCGCTCCCGAGCGCTTCCAGTCGAGGACCCACTTCGTGGGGAACCCATGGAAGGCAGGCCAGTACTCGTTGAAGTCGTCCCCCATCAGGTCGCTGTCCGACCCCAGCTTCGCGGCGATGGCGTGGTCGGTGCTTCCGTCAAGGGCGACAGCGCGTCCCAGCTCGGTCAGCACCCGGGGCACCGGCAGCCCGTTGATTCCGACAAGCTCCGCGCCCGGCGGTGGCGCTCCGGGCTGGCCGTCGTTCGACACGACGATCATCCGTCCTTCGAGGATCTTGAAGCGCAGCGGCAGGTGCGTGGGATGCGTCCGCCGGTACGCCTCCAGCGCGACCGAAGGCTCCGGCTTGGTGTGGTCGCAATGAAGCTCCGCCAGCATCAGCGCGAGGGCCCGCCACAGCGCGAGGTCCGTGGTCGGCCGCGACGCCGCCGCTTCCAACCGGGCGAAGGCAGCCTGGAGCTCCGCCCGGCTCCGGTAGCGATACAGGCCCGGGTGGATCGTCTCCAGGGCCCGCCGCAGGAGCGCCACGTCGGCGCGGGCCTTCACCGCGTCCAGGGTGACCGGTGAATAGGGCGCCACCACCGGAGCAGGTGGCTCGGCGGCCGCCAGGGTGGGAACCGCGAGGAGCAGGGCCGAACAGCTCAGGGCCAGCAAACGCAGGGACATCGGAGGTCCTGTCGCATCGCTGGCGGACACGCTCCGCCAGGAGGGCGGGGACCTACGCCTTCGCCTCCCCTACGTCGTCTCAACCCTTGGATTTATTGGATTTTCCCTGAAATGGGCCGTCCGCCAGGACGTGGGACTCTGGCCGGTGTGCTCGCGGAAGACGCGGTTGAAGCTGGACTTGGAGGCAAAGCCCTCCTCCAGCGCAATCTCCAGCATGGGCTTCTTCTCCCCGGAAGCCAGTCGCGCCTGCACCGCCTCCACCCGCATGGCGTTGATGACGGCGTTGAAGTTGCGCCCAAGTCCCTGGTTGAACGCCCGCGACGCGTAGGTCTCGTTGGTGCCCAACCGGCGGGCCACCTCGGAGAGGCTCAGCCCCGGCTCGCGCCACCAGGCCCCCGCGCGGATGCGCTCCGCCCAGTCGACCGCCGCCTCCGACCAGTCGCGGTCCGAGGCCATCATCAGGGGCGGAGGCTCGGCACGCACGCTCCACTGGGGGAAGCGATGGCCCGCCTGACGCCAGCCCTCCAGTCCGAGCACGACGATGATGGCGGAGAAGAACACGTACTGCGGGAAGCGGTCGTGGTGGTTCAGCCGCATCAGGAAGCGGTCCATGAACTCGAAGCCCACCGTCACGCCCCACCACAGCCCCAGCGACAGGAGCACGGTGGCGAACCAGGACTGATGATGCATCTCCCGGTCGCTGACGTTCGCCTCGAGCCAGGCCTGGTAGCGGCGTTGGAACCGGACCGAGGCCACCAGATAGGCCGCGAGCGACACGATGCTGGCGGCGGACTCCAACGGATCCACCCAGCGCTCATGGACGACGTCGTTCCACCAGTGCTTCCGCGCGAGAGGCAGCGCGAAGGCACAGAGCGTGTAGACGAGCATGACCGAGGCGGGCAGGAAGTGCCGCCACCACCGAGCGGGCAGCCCGGGCGTCACGAGGCGGCGGACATAGAGATACAGCAGCGGCCCTGTCGCCAGCCCCAGGTCGAACGGGGCGAAGGACAGCCAGGGATGCACGTCATAGAAGCCGGCGAAGCCCAGGAAGTAGGGCATCAACCGCAGCACGACGACGCCCAGCAGCGCCGCCAGCAGCCGGTTCGCCGCGCGATTCCCGGGCGCGGCCAGGAGCAGCACGGACACCAGGGCGCCAAAGCCGGCGGCCAGCCCGAGGGTGGTGCTCCATGGTCCGAATCGAATCACCTGAAGTCCCCTGCGTCGTGGGGCTCAGTTCACCTGCGCGAGCGGCCCCTCCACCTCAGTGTCCTCGTTCTCCGAAGCATCTTCCACTGCGTCCACGCCCTGCGGAATCCCGTCCACGTAGGTGACGACGTTGTTCGGCATCGCCGCCACGCGCGGGCCCGGCGTCACCACGCCCGTGAGGTTCAGCGGATCCACGCCGGACAGCTGGATGCGCACGCCCGACGGAGCCGTCCTGCGCACCGCTCTCGCCGTGTCCACCGCCTCCGGCAGGGCGAACTGCTCTCCCACGAACCCCGACACGAAGCGCCCACCGCGCAGCTCGCCTCGCGCCTCCATGCGCCGGTAGACGAACAGCAGCTCCCGCCACGTCGGCGCCAGGGACTCGCGCATCACCAGGTCGCGCCAGACGATGCCGTAGCGCTGGAGGAACAGCCTCGCCAGCGACTCCATCACCTCGTCCTGCGTCTTCGGCTCTGCCGGAGCCAGCAGGCTCCAGCGGCCCGGACCGCCGCGCTGCAACAGCTTCTGGCGCTTGCGGTGCGCCGGGCTCTGCAGGATGCGCAGGTTCTGCACCGCGTCCGCCGTGACGAGCCCCTTGGCCACCAGCTCCCACAGCGCGTCCTCCACCTCCGCTGGCAGCCGCCGCGCCCGCGTCACCAGGTCCTGGAAGAAGCACGCGCCCCGCCGGTCCAACACGCCCACCACGTCCTTCGCCGCCGCGCTCAGGTCCGGCGGCGTCCACACGCCCCCGTCCGCCAGCACCGCGTGCGGACGCGCCGCCGCCAGCATCCACTCCAGGTCCTCGCGCAGGGTGAACGTCAGCGGCGCGTTGCGCGTGGGCGACGCCCGCTTGTGCACCACGGGCTCCGGCGATTCCGTCACCGGCGCCCCACGACGCGGCCCCGCCGGCTTCGGCGGATCCTTCAGCGTCACCCGTCCCCACGCCACCTCGCCCGCGTAGCACGCGCGCTCCAACTGGTCCGGCGTGTAGCCGCGCATGCGCGCCGGCAACAGGAAGCGCTCCCACGCGGAGGCTGGCGCTTCGTACCCCTGGAGCAGCCGCACCGCCTTGAGCAGGCCCGTGGAGCCGCGCAGCGCGTCCACGTCCTCCAGGTGGTGCCACCGGAAGAGGAAGCGCATGAAGTCCTGCGGACTCAGCGGCTCAATCTCCCGGCGCAGCCGTCCCACCGTGAGCCGGTGGATGCGCTGGAGCAGGCGCCGGTCGCACCACTCCAGCACCGGCCCGCCGTCCTCACCGGGCGCCACCGGCACGTCCTCGCTCGCGCGGAACTGGCCGCGCAACACGCTGCCCTGCCCCTCCAGCGCGTGCAGCGCCAGGTTGATGTCGTCCGCTTCCAGCAGCGTCAGCCGCGCCAGCTCCGCCACCGTGGTGGGCCCGACCATCTCCATCCGGCCGCGCACCACCTGGAGCACCGCCGCCTCACGCTCCACCGGACGGTCGTACTCCAGCACCGGCAACACCGGCTGCGTCTGCACATCCGGGAAGAGCGCGCGCACCGCGTTGCCCCGCTCCGCGGACACGAGGAAGCGCCCGCCCGGCCGCTCCAGCCACGCCACGCGGCCCTGCGCGAACAGCCCGGCCTCCAGGCCTCGCGGCACCTCCGACGCCCGCACCAGCACCAGCTGCAGGAGCGCGTCGTGCAGCTCGTCCTCGTCGCGCATCGGCGGCGCGGCGTCCTCCACCACCTGCGCGATGGCGGCGGCGTCCAGCGCGCCGAACGCCGCGGCGTCCTCCGCGGGCATCGCGCGGCGCAGGGCCACGTTGCGCACGCGGCGCTCCTCGGCCGGCGCGTCGTCCAGGAAGGTGTAGGGCTGGCTGTTGATCAACGCGTGCGCGAAGACGCTCGGCTCGGGCACGTCCCGGGCGACGAGCTGGATGCGCCCGTCGCGCATGCGCCGGAGCACCTCGCGCAGCCCGTCCACGTCCATCGCCTCGCGCAGACAGTCGTCCATCGTCTGCTTCACCAGCGGATGGTCCGGCAGCTCCACGTCCCCGCCGCCATGGTTGTCCTGGCAGCCCACCTGCGCGGGGAACACCGCGGCCAGCAGGTCCTCGCTGCGCGCGCGCTGGAGGTTCGGCGCCACGCGCTTGCCGCCCATCATCCGGTGCAGCGTCAGGGCCCGCGTGGCCACCCAGCGGAAGCGCGTGCCGAAGATGGGCGCCTGCAACACCGCCTGCACCAGCACCTCCTCCACGTTGTCCGGGTGCAGGAAGTCGAAGATGTCCGCCAGCGGGAACGAGTGCTGCTCGCCCAGGCTCAGCAGGATGCCGTCCTCGGTGGCCGCCGCCTGCAGCTCGAAGTCGAACGAGCGGCAGAAGCGCTTGCGCAGCGCCAGGCCCCACGCGCGGTTGATGCGGCTGCCGAAGGGCGCGTGGATGATGAGCTGCATGCCGCCCGCTTCGTCGAAGAAGCGCTCGGCGACAATCTGCGTGTGGCTGGGCACCACGTCGCCCAGCATCTTCTTGCCCAGCCGCAGGTAGCCCATCAGCGCATCCACCGCTGGCGGCGGCACGCGCAGCAGCTTCTCCAGGAAGCCCGTGGGGTCCTCGTGGCGCAGCAGCTCCTCGCGCAGCCGTCCCACCTGGAGGCTCAGCTCGTCCGTGCGGCCCGGTGCCTCACCGCGCCAGAAGGGCACGTTGGGCGGAGCGCCCCGCGCGTCCTCCACCATCACCGTGCTGCCCATCACGCGCTGGATGCGCCACGCGGTGCTGCCCAGCAGGAAGATGTCCCCGGGCGAGGACTCCACCGCGAAGTCCTCGTCCAGCGTCCCCACCACCTTGCCCTCCGGCTGCGCGGTGACGCTGAAGCTGAAGGTGTCCGGGATGGCGCCGCCGTTGGTGAGCGCGGTGATGCGCACGCCCCGGCGCCCCTTGAGCTTCTGGTTCACCCGGTCGCGGTGCAGGTGGATGCTGGCGCGGCCCCGGCGCTCGGCCACGCCTTCGGACAGCATCTCCAGCACCTGCTGGTACTCCTCCCAGGTGAGGTCCTGGTACGGGTACGCGCGCTGGAAGACGCTGAAGAGCGCGCGCTCGTCCCATTCCTCGCACGCGCACGCGGCGACGATCTGCTGCGCGAGCACGTCCAGGGGCTTCTTCGGGATGCGGACCGCGTCCAGGTCGCCCTCGCGCACGGCGTTGAGGAGCGCGACGCACTCCACCAGCTCGTCGCGCGTCATCGCGAAGAGGATGCCCTTGGAGATGCCCGCCTTGTGGTGGCCCGCGCGGCCCACGCGCTGGAGCAGCACGGAGATGGCCTTCGTGGTGCCCAGTTGCACCACCAGGTCCACGTTGCCCACGTCGATGCCCAGCTCCAGCGACGCGGTGGCGACCATCACGCGCAGCTGGCCTGACTTCAGGCGCTCCTCCGCGGACAGGCGCATCTCGCGCGACATGCTGCCGTGGTGCGCGGCCACCCACTCCTGGCCCAGGCGTTCACCCAGGTCGTGCGCCACGCGCTCGGACATCTTGCGCGTGTTGACGAAGATGAGCGTGGTGCGGTGCTCGCCCGCCAGTTGCACCAGACGGTCATAGACCTGGCCCCACATCTCGTGGCTCGCGATGGAGGACAGCTCCGCGTCGGGAATCTCCACCTTCAGGTCCCACGGGCGCTGGTGGCCCACCTCCACGCGCCGGCACTCGGTGAGGGAGGCGCCAGTGAGGAAGCCCGAGATGGCGTCCAGTGGCTTCTGCGTCGCGGACAGGCCCAGCATCTGGGGGCGCACGTCGGTGAGGGCCTTGAGGCGCTCCATCGACAGGGTGAAGTGACTGCCGCGCTTGTCGCGGGCGAGCGCGTGGATCTCATCCACGATGACCGTGCGCACGGCGCGCAGGGTGGCGCGGGCGCGCTCGGCGGTGAGGTAGAGGTAGAGCGACTCCGGCGTGGTGATGAGGATGTGCGGCGGACGGCGCACCATCTGCGCGCGCTCGCTGGCGGGCGTGTCACCGGTGCGCACCTGCACGCGCAGGTTCTGGGGTGAGAAGCCCTCCGCGCGCGCCAGCGCCATCAGCTCCTCCAACGGCAGGAGGAGGTTCTTCTGCACGTCGTTGCCCAGGGCCTTCAGGGGCGACACGTAGAGGACCTGGGTGTGGTCGGGCAGCGTGCCCTCCAGCGCCAGGCGGAACAGCGAGTCCAGCGCGGCCAGGAACGCGGTGAGCGTCTTGCCGCTGCCGGTGGGCGCGGCGATGAGCACGTCGTGGCCGGCGTGGATGAGCGGCCAGCCCTCCACCTGCGGACGGGTGGGCTCCCCCAGGCGCGAAGCGAACCAGCGCCGCACCACCGGATGGAAGGCGGCGAGGGCCGGATGCGCCGCGAACTCCGACGCGAAATCGAGATGGATTTGAGGGGACATGGCGGGCTCCCAGCGGGCCAGCCTGAACACAGGTACAGCGCGCCGTCAACGTGCGCCGGGTGTCACCTCCGGGCCGCCTTCCAGCCGAGCAGGGGCAGCCCGAGGAAGGCCGGGCGCCCCGGACTTCCATGGCGGTCAGGACGCGCATGTCGTGACTCCACCGACCTTTCGCCTTCGTCACGTCACGGAAGGCCCGCTGGCATCTCGACTGCACAAGAGCGGCGTCCGCACTTCCCGAAAGGTTCCTCTCCATGAAGCTTCGTCTTTCTGGCTCCGCCCTTGTGCTCGCGGTCCTCGCGCTCGCGGGCTGTTCCTCCGGCACGCACGAGTGCGACGACACTTCCGACTGCGTCTCGGGAGAGGTCTGCGTGCACGAACACGCGCACGACATCGAAGCCGACACCTGCGAGCGTCCGTGCACCGACTCGAGCCAGTGCACGCAGGGCGAAAGCTGCAGTTGTCCCGATTCCCCCTCGGGACAGGCGTGCAAGACGGACGACGGCGGCTTCACGCGCTACTGCTATGGGGCGCTGCCGGGCTGAACAGTGCAGCCGGACGGCACGATGACGCCTGAGCTTTCCAACATGGGTGCACTGAGCGATACCGCTTGCCCATGTCTCGCGCTCATCTGCTCGCGCCCCGAACCCGCGTGGAGAACAAGGACGGAACAGGGTTCCTGCGCGCCGGCAGCCTGAGTCACCGGGGGACGTGGCTGCTGATGACCTTCGCCCTTCTCACGACGGGCTGCGCGTCACTGACACCACCCTCCAACCGAGGGAGGGACCTGGGTTACGCGCCGCGCGCCGTCATGGAATCCACGCTCGCGCGCAGGGTGGAGGAGGCACCTCCTCCGCCCGACATCACGCACGGCACAGCACCCGAGGTGGACGGCTGGGAGCAACTGCTCACGGACGCGGGACTGGAAGCGCATGACCCGCGTCCCCTTCCCGGTGGCTCGCTCGCCCCCGCGCAGGCCGCGCGGCTGTTGGGAGAACTGCTGGGAAAACCGGTGACGCTGCGCACCTTCCCGCCCCGCCTCACGGCGGGCTTCCTGCTCCGCGAAGTCATGAAGGGCGGTGGAGTCTCGCGTCAGGAACTGTTGCGCCGGGTGGAGCGCTTCAACCACGGGCAGGTGGCGGTGCTCCGGCCGGACGGATACCTGGCCCGCGCCACCAACGGGTGGACACAGCAGAAGGTGGGCACTGTCGAATGGAAGGACGGCGCGTTTCGCGCGGGCCATTTCGAACTGGGCCGTTTCTACAATGGCAGACGCGGCATCTTCCTCCCCGTGGATGACCAACTGCGTGCCGTGGACGGGCCTCCGCTGGCCGAGGTGTACAGCGACGCGGACGTCATCAACCGCTCCCTGGATGGAGCGGAGGATGCCTTCGTGGAGCTGTACCATGTGCTGGGGCAATTCCTCTCACATCCCACGGATACGCTCCTGGGACTGCGCGACCTGCCGTCGGGAGTGGCCGCTCTCATCGCCTCCTCGCCAGAATATCTGGAGCGCTTCCTCCTGATGACACGCGGTGAGCAGCTTCGCGAGGCAGCGCGGCTGACGACCAGCCTTCTCATCACTGGGGGAGGAGCCTCGGTCACCACCCGCGCGTTGAGAAGCTCGATGGCCGGCGCGGAGGCCCTGGTGCCGGTCCTGTCGCTCTCCGCCGAAGGGGCCCTTGGACTGGAGCGCGTCGCGATGCCCGTGGGACGCATGGCGGAGGTCCTGAGCGGTGGAGCAGGGGCCGCCATCATCCTCCAACGGGCAAACATGACCGGGGGCACGGCTTCGCCTCCAGGTGGACCCGGTCGCTGGAAACCCGCCAGGGAGAACATGTCCGAGGAGGCCCGCCAGTATCAGGCCCAGGTGGCCGGAGCTCCCTCCGGGCTGGTCTACGAGATTGATGACGTGCGGTTCGACGGCTTCAGGGATGGAATCCTGCTCGAAGCCAAGGGACCCAACTACTCCAAATTCCTCCCGGATGCCGCCGAACAGGGAGGTTGGTTCCAGGGCTTCCGGGAGATGGTCACGCAGGCCAGGAGACAGAAGCGCGTGGCCCAGGGAAACCCCATTCACTGGCACTTCGCCGAGCGAGATGTCGCGGACTTCGTGAGAAGGCTGTTTGTCGACAACAACCTCGGTGACATCCACGTCTTCTTCACCGCCGCCCGATGAAGGTTCGAACCCCATGAATGAGACCTACTATGCCGGGGTCTACTGGCCCTCCAGAGGCGAATCCCCCGAAGCCTGCGCGCTGCGTGCGGAGGCGCTCTTCGGGCAACTGGCATCCCTGGACCCAACCCTCTCCCCCTGGTTTGAACAAGCGAACTCCCGGGCAGCGGCACTGAAGAGCCAATTCGTGCCGGACGAAAAATCCTTCATCGAATTGTTCAAGAAGAAGAAATATCAAACGGGCCCGGGAGAGATTGCCTTCTCCGCCTGGAATGGGGAGAAGGAGGCCAGCAGCGTCGTTGAGTTCTCATGCGGTCCCCCTTCGGCCCACACCGTGGACGTCTGCCTTTTTCGTCCACCCACGCGAGGGGCCGCGGCGGAGCGGCTCCTGTCCTCCGTGGCGGTTGCCCGGGCATTGCGTGCGATGGCCGTCGCATGGAACCCGGAGTTCGGCATCGCGACGTCGCATGTCCACCGCGATGAGGTGCTGAAACTCAAGGAAGCGGGAACGTTCGTCGGGTGGATCATGTACCTCTCCCACCAGCGCGGGCAGGTGCCTGCCCTGCCTGCCCCCGTCCGGGTCGAACCCGTTGAAAACCAGGGAACGCTCATCGTCCTGACCCCCGAGCGCTTCACCGCCAGCAACCCAGACCATCGGGCGCTGGCCGGACAGGTCCAGGAACTCCTGGGCGACGCGGGACTCCTGAAACCCGTCACGGAGCGTCCGTCGCGTTAGCGCCCCAAGCGTTCAGGCGCGGAACGTCCCCACCAAAGTGGATGCACGGCGTTACAACTGCGGCAGACTCACGCGCCGAACCGGAAGAGGAGCCACACCATGAGCTGGGAAGAGGACCTGCAGGGCCGCGAGCCCCCACCTTCGCTGGAGACGCTCATCGTCCCCCGCGTTCGCGACCTGGGTGACGGCTTCACCGTGCGCCGCGCCCTGCCCTCCGCGCGCCGGCGCATGGTGGGCCCGTTCATCTTCCTGGATCAGATGGGCCCCGCGGACTTCGACTCCGGCCATGGCCTGGACGTGCGGCCCCATCCGCACATCGGCCTGTCCACCGTCACCTACCTCTTCGAGGGCGAAGTCCTCCACCGCGACTCGCTGGGCGTCGTGCAGTCCATCCGCCCCGGCGCCGTGAACTGGATGACCGCCGGCAAGGGCATCGCCCACTCCGAGCGCACCGGCCCGGAGACTCGCGCCGCCGGCAGCCGCCTCTTCGGCATCCAGGCCTGGCTCGCCCTCCCCCATCAGCACGAGGAGACCGAACCCTCCTTCGTCCACCACCCCCAGGACACCCTGCCCTCCGGCCAGGACGATGGCGTGCGACTGAACGTCATCGCCGGCGCCATGCACGGCCTGAAGTCCCCCGTCCGCACCCACTCCGATCTCTTCTACGCGGAGGCGCGCCTGGACGCCGACGCCCGCTTCAAGCTCCCCGCCGAACACGAGGAGCGCGGCCTCTACCTGGTCGAAGGCACCGTGGACGTGGAGGGCACGCGCTTCCAGGCCGGCGAACTGCTGGTGTTCAAGCCGGGCAGCGAGATCCTCCTGAAGAGCGAAGGGCCCGCGCGCATGATGCTGCTGGGCGGCGAGCCCATGGACGGCCCGCGCTACCTGTTCTGGAACTTCGTGTCGTCCTCCAAGGAGCGCCTGGAGGTCGCCAAGGCGGACTGGAAGGAAGGCCGCTTCGCCCCGGTGCCCCAGGAGACGGAGTTCATCCCCCTGCCCCCGGATGATCCGCCGGCCCCCGTGCGCTACCCGTAGCCGCTACCCGAACAGACGGCGGACCGGCGCCACCGTGCCCGCCGGCCGCTGCGACTTCGCCTGCGCCCACGTGAGGCGGTACGTGGCCGCCGTCCCGTCGAAGGCGATGGGCTTCACCTCCAGGGTGCCCGCGCCCGACGCCCGCAGCGTCTCCGCCAGGAACCCGCAGGCGAAGAAGGGGTTGTCCGCCAGCACGTCCTTCACCCACAGGGTGGCGGCGTTCTTCGACAGCTCCTCCACCCGCACTTCATTGAAGTTGTTGCCCGCGCGCAGGTTGTACGGCACGCGCTCCAGCGTCTTCTCCGGCCCCAGGTGCGTGACGAGCTGCATGCTCGCCCGCCCCACGGACGTCTGCCGGAAGCCCTGCAGGTAGCGCGCGCCCAGCTCCAGGTAGGCCACTTCCGCCGGCTGCCCCGGGAACACGTCCCGCGCCGCCACCTCCAGGAAGGCCCGCCACTGCTCCAGCGAATAGTTGTGACGCAGCGGTCCGGCCACGTCCAACCCCGCGGCCTTCAGCCGCTGGCGCCCATCCCGCGTCAGGTGCGGCCCCAGGGCACGCACGAAGAGGGCTTCCACGCTCTGGGCGAAGATTCGCTTTTCGGATGGGACCATGCCCCCAGGGTGGGGGCCCCCCTGCGCATCCGGAAGTGCCCGCGCAACGCATTCGTCCAACAGTCACCACATCCCGAGACCCCGGGCTGGGGGTACACCCCGGGTCAACCGCGCGGCAGCCTCACCGTGAAGGTCGTCCCCTTCGCCTCGGTGGAGGTCACCTGCACCGTGCCCCCGTGGGCGCGGACGATCTGCTCGGTGATGTAGAGCCCCAGGCCCAGCCCCGCGGACACGCCCTGCTCCCGTTCGCTGCGGCCGGCGCGGCGCCACGCGGCGAAGAGGTGCGGAAGCTGGTCCTCCGGGATGGGGACCCCCAGGTTGTGCACCCGCAGGAGGGCCTCCTTCGCCGTTGCCTCGGCCACCACCCGCACGGGCGTGTCCGGCGGGCTGAACTTGAGCGCGTTGGACACCAGGTTGCCCACCACCTGCTCCAGCCGGTCCGCGTCCCAGTCCCCCCGCCCGTCCCCCAGCAGCTCCAGCCTCACCTCGCGGTGGGGGTGGCTGGCGCTCGACTCGTCCACCGCGCCGCGCACCACGTCGAACAGGTCGCACCGCGAGCGCACCACCGGCAGCCCCGCGCCCAGCCGGGCCCGGGCGAAGTCCAGGAGCTGGCGGATCATCCGGTCCATGCGCTCGGCGCTGATGAGGATGCGCTCGGTGAAGACCTTCTGGCGCTGCGTCATCTCCCCCTGCCGCTGCAACTGCTGCGCGGACATGGACAGCGCGTTGAGGGGGTTGCGCAGGTCGTGGCCCAGGATGCCGAGGAACTGCTCGCGGAAGTCCTCCGCGTTGCGCACCTCCGTGATGTCCCGCCCGGTGGCGATGACCGCCTCCACCGCGCCCGAGGGACCGGCCGCCGGGGACATCGTGTACTCGAAGTGCCGGGGCCCCTGGTCCGAGGACAGCGTGACGCGGCCCCGCTGCACCTGCCCCGTGCGCCGGGCCGCCTCCAGCGACAGCGCGTAGGGCTCCAGCTGCGGGTCCAGCGTGCGCAGCGCGTCCATGTTCCTGCCGGGCACGTGCACGTGGTGCGAGCCGCGCGACGCGGCCACCGCGTGGTTGGCGAAGATGAGCATCCCGTCCCCGTCATAGAGCGCGATGGGGTCCGCCGCCGCGGACATGGCCAGGTCCAGCAGCCGGCGCTGCTGCTGCACCTGGTCGGAGAGCACGCGCACCTCGCGCTCCGCGCGGCGCAGGCGCAACAGCGCGTGCACCTGGGCCACCAGCTCCTCCGGATCCACCGGCGCGACCAGGTAGGCGTCCGCGCCATGCGCCAGCCCCTGCGCGCGCTCCGCGGCCCCCACCGCCTGCGCGGAC
Source organism: Corallococcus praedator (assembly GCF_003612125.1). GTDB lineage: Bacteria > Myxococcota > Myxococcia > Myxococcales > Myxococcaceae > Corallococcus > Corallococcus praedator. The sequence continues at coordinate 10,060 of NZ_RAWI01000094.1, read as the reverse complement.
AGGTGCAGCACCAGCGCGTTGCGCGTGCGGGGAGAGGACTTCAGGCGCCGGCACACCTCCAGGCCGCTCAGGTCCGGCAGCCGGACGTCCAGGATGACCAGGTCGGTGTGCTCGTCCGCGAGCGCCAGCGTCTCACCGCCCGTGCCCGCCTCCAGGACCTGGAAGCCGGCCAACGACAGCACGCGGGAAGTGACGTAGCGGCTGGCCAGGTCGTCGTTGACGTTGAGGATGATGGGCGATGAAGAAGGCATGCAGGCGGAAGGCGGTTCCCATTCGTAATGGCTGGGACACATCCCGCCAAGTGTCGTCCGCATGAGAATGTCGGTTTCAAGGAGGGTGGAAGCAGGGACAAGGGGGAGAGCACGCTCGGAAGGCCCCTGGGGTGCTCCCCTGGCGACGCGTTTCGAGGTAGGGATGACCCCATGCGCGCTCCCTGTCGCCCGCTTCCCGCCGATGGTCGCTTCCTCCAGGCCGTGGGCCCCACGCCGCTCGTCCCCGTGCGGCTGGACCCGGAGGGACCGACGGTCTGGTGCAAACTGGAATTCTTGAACCCCAGTGGGTCCACCAAGGACCGCATCGCCCGTTACATGCTGGAGAAGGCGTGGCGGCTGGGGGAGTTGATTCCCGGCGGCGACGTGGTGGAGGCCTCCAGCGGCTCCACGAGCATCGCGATGGCGCTGGCGAGCGCGCAGATGGGGTGCCGCTTCACGGCGGTGATGCCGGAGGGCGTGACGGAGGAGCGGCTCATCGCCATCCGCGCGTACGGCGGCGAGGTGGAGCTGGTGCCGCGCGCGGAAGGCATCCGGGGCGCCATCGCTCGCGCGGCGGCGCTGGCCGCGGAGCGCGGCGGCTACGCGCCCCGCCAGTTCGAGAACCCGGACAACGCCGAGGCGCACCGGGTGTGGACGGGGCAGGAGATTCTGTCGCAGGTGCCGGGCGGGCTGGTGCACGGCGTGGTGAGCGGCGTGGGCACGGGCGGCACCATCGTGGGGCTGTACCAGGCGTTCGCGGAAGCGGGCTGTCCGGTGACGGCCTTCGTCGCGCGGCCCATCTCCGGGCTGGGCTGTGACATCGAGTGTTGCAGCTTCAGCGCGCGCGTGCCGGGCGTGGTGGACGGCCTGTCCAAGCTGTACCGCGAGGCGGACATGCCGGGCCGCGTGGAGCTGGACGTGTCGGACGACCTGGCCATGCGCACCGCGCGGGCGCTCATCCGCCGGGGCTTCCCGGTGGGCCCGTCCTCCGGCCTCAACTACGCGGCGGCGGTGGAGGCCGCCAAACGCCTGGGCCCGCAGGCCCAGGTGGTGACGGTGTTCCCCGACCGCATGGAGCGCTACTTCTCCACGGAGCTCATCCTGCCCCGGCCCCCAGCGGCGCCGAAGGCGAGCTGAAAGCCCGCGTCAGAATCCCCAGGGCAGTCCCAGCACCTGCCAGAGGGCCAGCAGCAGCGGCCACAGGACGAAGAGCGCGATGACGTAGGGCAGCATCAAGGCCACCACGGTGCCCACGCCCGCGCCCTTCTGGTACTTCTGCGCGAAGGTCACGATGAGCGCGAAGTAGGCATTCAAGGGCGACACGGAGTTCATCGGGGAGTCGCCCACGCGGTAGGCGGCCAGCACCGCGGCGGGGTCGACGTTGAGCCGCATCAGCAGCGGGACGAAGACCGGGGCGAAGATGGCCCACTTGGGAATCGCGCCCGTCATGATGAGGTCCAGGACGGCGACGACCAGGACGAACCCGATGAGCAACGGAAGCGCCCCCAGGCCCGCGTGCTCCAGGGCATCGCCCACCTTCACGGCCGCGAGCGTCGCCATGTTGCTGTACGTGAAGAAGGCGATGAACTGGCTGATGATGAACAAGAGGAAGATCAGCCCCGCCAGGCTCCCCACGGCCTTCTCCATCGCGCTGATGACATCCACCGTGCCCTTGATGGTTCCGGCGCCAATGCCATAGGCCACACCCGCCACCAGGAAGAGCAGCGTGACGGCGACGATGAGGCCGCTCATGAACGGAGAGTCTCCAATCAGGGCCCCCGTCTCCGGATTGCGCAGCGGCGCTCCAGAGGGCACCGTCAGGAGGGCGAAGACCGCCACGAGCCCGAGCACGCCCCAGGTCGCGAACTTCAGCCCGCGCGACTCCTCCTTGGAGGGGGCACTCCCCGCCTCCTCCGGCTGCGGCCCCGTGTACTTCCCCAGACGCGGCTCGACCAGCTTCTCCGTGATGAACGACACCACGAAGGTGAGCAGCAGCACGGAGGCGCAGGAGAACCAGAAGTTCGCCGTCAGGTCGATGGAGAGCGCCGGATTGAGGATGTGGATGGCGTCGTTGGTGATTCCCGTCAGGATTCCGTCCAGCGGCTTGATGAGGATGTTCACGCTGAAGACGGACGCCACGCCAGCGAAGGAGGCGGCCAGCCCCGCGATGGGATGTCTGCCAACGCTCAGGAAGGCCGTCGCCGCCAGGGGAATCAGCACCAGGTAGCCGGCGTCGGCGGCGACGCTCGACAGGATGCCGACGAACACCAGGATGTACGTGAGCGCCTTGCGCGGGGCGACCATCACCAGCTTGCGGATCAACGCGGACACCAGGCCCGACGATTCGGCGACGCCCACGCCCAGCATGGCCACGATGATGACGCCCACGGCGGTGAAGCTCATGAAGTTGTCGATGACCCCCGCGAACATGAAGCGCAGCCCCTCCCCCGTCAGCAGGCTGCGCGCGGCGGTGGTGGTCTCCTCCAGCGTGTGTGTCTCTGGGTTGATGGCCTGATAGGTGACCGAGGTGCCCATCAAATAGAAGAGGTGGGAGAGCACCATCACCACGAGGATGAGCGCGACGAAGATGACGGCCGGATGGGGCACCTTGTTGCCCACCCGCTCGATGGTGTCGAGCGCCCTCGCCATGCCCTTCTTCTTCGGCTCCGGCCTCGGCGGGATCATGCGGTGGTCTGCGATGTCGGTCATCTGGCGCTCCCCATGCCACGCATTGCCTCTGCGATTCCGCGAGAAAGTCCGCATGACTGGGGGTGCGAGCCATCAGCCTCTGGACGCAGAAGGTGGGCGGATTACAGACAATCAATGCATGGTTTCGCGCAACTCCAGCAGGAGCGAGTCGGCCTCCTCCGTGCTGACGATGCCGGTGCGGGGGTACTCCAGGTCCACGACGACGTGGACGGCCGAGGAGATGACCAGGGCGAAGAGCAACCGGTAGGGCCAGTTGCGGCCCTCGCCCTGCGCTGTCGTCAAGCCCACGAGCATGGCCCCCACCACGGCGAGCCCGAGCATGAAGAAGAAGGTGGGCGAGGTGATGTGCGTTCGCACGGCGAGCGTCCGCTTCGCCGCGACCTCCGCCATCAGACGGACGGGAGGAAGCAGCAGGACCTCCTTGTCGGGAGCCGCCTTCGTGATGGCCACCATCCGCGCCCAGATCTGCCTCTGGAGGAGGGCGGCCGTGGCGCGGCGCGCTTCGAACTCCTCCACCCAGGGGAGCATCTGATGGGCCTGGATGCGCTCGTCCAGGTATCGCCTCAGCAGGTCGCGCAGCGGCGGCTGGTCCGCCTCCGGCACCACGTCGGACAGGAACCACACACTGCTGATGGCGTTGGCCTCGTCGACCACCAGGTTGCGATGCACCTCCAGACGCTTTCCTGCCTCGGAGTAGGAGAAGGCCAGGATGAGCCCCATGAAGGAGAAGACGACACTGGTGACCGCGTTGACGGAGCGAAGCTGGGAGGAGCGGAATTTGCGTTTGCGCGCGATGCGGTAGGCCACTTCGATGGCCAGCAGCAGGAGCAGGAAGAGCACCAGCTCCAGGGTCAACACCAGCAGTGTGGTGACCGCCCAGTCCTTCATCGAGCCCTCCCGGGTCCTGCCTCAGGTGTTGGGCTTCGAGCTGAACAGGCTCAAGCCGAGCCTCGGGGCCAGGAACCGCGCGACGAGCTGCCCCTTGATGCTGTTGCCCGCGGCGTCGAGCCGCGGGGCGAAGGTGCCCAACGCGCCCTTGCCCGGCGCGACGGCGACGATGCCGCCCCCAATGCCACTCTTGCCCGGCATCCCCACGTCGTAGAGCCAGTCCCCGGAGGTCTCGTACATCCCGGCCGTCGCCATCACCGCGAGCACGTGATGGCAGACCTCCTCGTCGACGACGCGCGTCCGGGTGAGCGGGTTGACGCCTCCGTCCGCCAGGGTCGCCCCCATCACCGCGAGCTGCCGGGCGGTCACCGCCAGCGAGCACTGGCGGGTGTAGAGCTGCGTCGTCAGGGCCGGCTCTGTCTCCAGGCGGCCCAGGCCGTGCAACAGGAAGGCGAGTCCCTGGTTGCGGTGGTGCGTCTTCAACGCGGAGGCATACACCTCTTCATCGAGTTCGAGTCGCGTGCCGGCGAAGCGGGACAGCCCCTCATGGATGAACCGCCATTGGGCTTCTGGACTGGAGCCTGGAACAAGGCTCGTGGTCGCCAGCGCACCCGTGTTCACCATGGGGTTCGTCCGTCCGTCCGGACTCTGGTCGATGGCCATGGCTGAATTGAATGGCAGACCCGTGCCATTGACTCCCAGCTTGCGCCGGGCCGCTTCCGGGCCCAGGGCCTGGCAGATGAGCGCGAAGAGGAACGGCTTGGAGACGCTCATGATGGTGAACGGGTGGTCCACGTCCCCCACCCCGTGGCTGCTGCCGTTGATTCCAGCCACACACGCTCCGAAGAGCCGTGGATCCGCCCTCGCCAGCGCGGGGTAGACCTGGGAGCACTCGCCTTGCGTGTTCTCTTTGTGGCGTTGGTATGCCTCATCCACCAGCTCCCGAACCCGCTCCGGGGATGGCAGTTGACCGGTGGAGATGAAGGGAGGCTCGCCTGGGATTTCCATCTCACGGAAAAGTCCGTCGTGCTCCGGCGGACGTCAATGCCTTGCACCCTCGCCGGGTTGGGTAAAGCACTGCGCAGCCGACCGTGGGACCGGTTGAAGCGGACTGCTCACACCGTCAGCTTGGACGGCGCGTGGGCTCGCCCCGCCTCTCACGGATTGGGGATACCCATGGCCTTCTCGCTTCCGCTGATCCTCGCGCTGCTGGCCCAGGTGCCGGATTCAACTCCGCCGCCGGATCCCGCCCCGGCCGCTTCGCCGCTCGTGGTGGAGGGAGACCTCAAGTCCCTCTGCGAGAAGCTCCCCCAGGAGGAACCTGGCCCATGGTCAGGCTCCGCGGCGCTCTCGTTCATGCTGCTGGCCGGCAACAGCAAGTCGCTCGCGTTGACCGCGAATGGTCTGGCCGAATACCGCACGGACGTCTGGGTCGCGACCTTCAAGGCGGATGGCGTCCTGGAAAGCGCGGCCTCCGCCGAGGAGGACGACGGTGACGAGGACGTGGTGGCGGAGGCGCTGGTGGCGTCCGTTCGCGGTGAGCGGCGCTTCACCCCGCTGCTGGGCGTCTACGCCCTGGTTTATGGAAAGACCGACCACCTGGCCAGCGTCGAGCTGCGTCTGGATGGGGAGGTCGGGATCGCGTTCACCTTGCTCGAGCGCGACACACCGGACGGGGAGGAGCAGTTGCTTCGTCTGGACGTGGGCCTCCACTACTCGAACGAGGCCCGGTTCCAATACTTCGAGGACGAGCAGGACCTGCCCGACGTGGACCTGCTCGCTCCGGGTGGAAGGTTGACCTTCTATTACCCCTTCAACGAGCGGCTGAAGTTCACCCAGTACCTGGAGGTCTTTCCGAACGTCCTGGGGGATTCCCGCTTCGTCGCCGACTCCACCACCAAGTTCTCGACGTACATCACACACCGCCTGGCACTCAGCACGAACCTGCTGGTGCAGTTGGACACCGCGCCCGCGGCGGGGAAGGCCGTCGCGGACGTGGCGCTCACGCTGGGCGCTGAGTTCGAATTCTGAAGGGTCCGGAGCCCGGGCACTTGCGGCCCCGGGCTCCTTCTCCTTCTGCGGCCGCGATTCTTCAGTGGCGGGTTTCCCGAGGAGCGGTGAACCCGAGGAGGAACTCGATGAGCAGGCGCGTGCCGTAGCCGGTCGCGCCCTTGGAGCGCCACGACTTGTCGGTTTCGACCCGCGAGGTCCCCGCCATGTCGATGTGCGCCCAGGGGATGCCGCCCACGAACTCCTCCAGGAAGAGGGCCGCGGTGATCTGCCCCGCATTCACCCCGCCGACGTTCTTGAGGTCCGCGACCTCCGAGTCGAGTTCCTGGCGCAGGCGCTTGTCGAGCGGGAACTGCCACACCGTCTCGTCGGACTTCTCCGCCGCCGCGCACACCTGGTCGACCACGCCCTGGTGGTTGCCGATGACGCCTGCGTTGTCATTGCCCAGGGCCCGCTCGCAGGCCCCGGTGAGGGTGGCGATGTCGAGGATGGCGTCGGGAGGCGGCTGCTCCTCCGTCGCCAGGACCAGGCCGTCCATCATGACCAGCCGGCCTTCGGCGTCGGTGTTCAGGACCTCCACGGTCTTGCCGCCCCGGGCCGTCAGGACGTCACCGAGCCGCATCGCCTTGCCGCCCGGCATGTTGTCGGTGCACATGAGGTAGCCCGTGACGGAAGCCTTGGCGCCGAGCGAGGACAAGGCGGACATGGCGGCGAGGATGGCCGCCGCGCCGGACATGTCTGTCTTCATCGCGGCGTGGACCAGGTCGTTCGGCTTCAGACCGAGGCCTCCCGAGTCGTACATGATGCCCTTGCCGATCAATGAGACGCGGCCGACGGGCTCGAGGGCCTTCCCCTTGCTGTCCTTCGGCCGGTAGGAGAGCTTGATGAGGCGCGGAGGTTCGGAGCTGCCCGCGTTCACGCCGAGCATGCCGCCGCAGCCCATCTTGGCCAGGGCCTTCTCGTCGAAGACCTCGATGTCCAGGTCCGACGAGGCCGCCACGACGCGGGCAATCTCTTCCAGGCGGCGGGCCGTGAGCAGCGTGGCCGGTGCGTTCGACAGGTCGCGGGCGAGCTCGGCGGCCCGGGCGGTGATGCGGCCGCGCTCCACGCCGCGCTGCACCGCATCGGCGGGAAGCGACGACGACATGAGGGTAAGGGCCTTGAGCGGCGGCTCCTGCTGGGACATGCGCTTCAAGGGGCGATAGCGGTAGCGCGCCAGGAGGACGCCCTCGACCACCGCCTGCGCCGCGGCGTCGTGCGCGATACCGCCAACGTCCGGCAGGGTGATGGCGAGGTGGGCGTAGTGGCCCCCCGCCCTGGCGAAGGCGGCGGCGGCGTGCCGCAGGGAGTTCAGGTCGCGCTCGGACTTCGCGCCCATGCCCACGACCACGAGCGCGGGACCGTCCGTGCGTGGGATGACGAGGGACTGGCCGACCTTGCCTTCGAAGCCGGCGGCCGCGAGCTGGGCCCTGTCCAGCCCCAGCTCCCGCGGCACCTCCCCGTCGACGCCGACGAGGATGCCGATGCCTCCCGCCTCCTTGGGCATGGACTTCGCGACGTGGAGTTGGGTCGCCGCGATCTCGTCCACGGAGGGGGCGGGATGGAAATCAGACACTGCTTCCGCATGAAACGTGGGAAACGTCATGGCTCTGTCCTCGTGTGCCGCACCCGCGCGGCAATCACTGTCGGTCTCGCGAGAACGTATTCACGCGGTGACCGGCGCCACGAGCATCCGTGCCATTGAAGCCGAGCCCTTCGCCGGCTGGCTGCGAGACATGTCCGGGCAACGCCTGATTCAAGACGTTGGCATCGTCCGGATGGAAGGCATTGGGACTACGTGCGCATGCGCACGCGCGTCTCGTGCACCGTGTCTGGCGGGGGTGCGGTCCGCTCGCGCTCCTGGGCGCGCATCAGGCGCAGGATGCTGGGCCCCAGCACGTCGATCTCGGTGGAGGCGTAGGACTCCGTGCCGAAGCGGCGGATGGAGTCCGTCTGCTTCGCGAGGATGCGCGCGTCCTGTCCGAAGATGTGCAGGGCCACCGGCAGGACGAAGGGCATCGCGGCCTTGAGCATGAAGCGCGGCACCGGCAGCTTCACCGTCACCACCGCGTACACGAGCGTTTCGAAGTCCCCCACCGGCGTCATCGCGGAGTTGACCAGGATGTGGCTCTTCTCCCCGATGCGGTACTCCACCTGCGCGATGGACGGCATCAGGAAGCGATCGAAGTGCTGCACCACGCCGCCGCCCGGCGCGAGCAGCCTCCCGACGAGCCCCTTGGGCGCGGGCTCACCGACGTACTCCGCCTCCACGCGGTCCGCGCCCCTGCGCACCACCACGTCGATTTCATTGCGCTTCTCCGCGGTGCGGAACAGGCCGCCGTGGAGGAAGGCGGTGTGCGGCACATCCAGCGTGTTCTCCAGCACCGCGTGCAGCGACCCCGGCGCGCGCAGCACCTGGCGCACGGTGGCGTAGTCGGGCGCGTCCAGCAGCGGGAAGCGGAAGGGCTCCGTCGTGGGCTCCACGCCGGGCGTGGAGTAGACCCAGACGAAGCCGTCCTGCTCGCGGGCCGGGTAGGAGGTGGCACAGCGCGACTTCGCCTCGGACTCACCGACGAGTCCGGGGATGAGCCGGCACTGACCGCCCTGGTCGAAGCGCCACCCGTGGTAGCCGCACTCCAGCAGTCCGCCCTGCACGCGGCCCAGCGACAGGGGCACGTTGCGGTGCGGGCACCGGTCCACCAGCGCGCCGGGCTTGCCACCCTCCCCCCGGAACAGCACCAGGGGCGTGCCCTGGAGCGTGCGCGCGAGCGGCTTGCTGCCCAGCTCGCGCGACGTGCAGAGGATGAACCACGAGTGCGAAAGCTTGACGACGGAGATGTGGCTGGAGGACGCACCTGGGGTGCGCCCCTCCTCGCGGGCGGTCATGGGTCCAGTCTAATGGGCCCGGGCCCGCGTGCACGCCCCCTTCAGGCGGGCAGGTTGGCGGCGCGCCGGGCAGCCCCCGGGGTGGGGGGCATCTCCCACCGCGCGGGGTCGCCGGTCCGGGGGGCCTAGGCTTTCAGCCTTCGCAGCCGCAGGGCGTTGGCGATGACGGAGACCGAGGAGAGGCTCATCGCCGCGCTGGCGAACAGCGGGCTCAGGAGCAGGCCAAAGACGGGGTACAGCACGCCCGCGGCCAGCGGTACGCCCAGCAGGTTGTAGACGAAGGCGAAGAAGAGGTTCTGCCGGATGTTGCGCAGTACGCCCTGACTCAGCCGGCGCGCTCGCGCGATGCCGCGCAGGTCGCCCTTCACCAGCGTCACGGCGGCGCTCTCCATCGCGATGTCGGTGCCCGTCCCCATCGCGATGCCCACGTCCGCCCGCGCAAGCGCCGGTGCGTCGTTCACGCCGTCGCCCGCCATCGCCACCACGCGTCCCTGGGCTTGCAGGTGCGCCACCGCGTCGCCCTTGGCGTCCGGCTGCACGCCGGCGATGACCTCCGTGATGCCCAGCCTGCGCGCCACCGCGTGCGCCGTGGTCGGACTGTCTCCGGTCAGCATCACCACGCGCAGGCCCTCGCTCCGCAAGAGCGCCAGGGCCTCCGGCGTGGACGCCTTCACAGGATCCTCCACGCCCAGCAGGCCCGCGACCCGACCCTCCACCGACACCAGCACCACCGTCTGGCCTTCGTGCCGCAGCGCTTCGGCCCGCTCCGTCAGCGCATCCGCCGGCACGCCCAGCATTTGCATCAGGGCCGTGTTGCCCAACGCGATGTCGTGCCCGTCCACGCGCCCGCGCACGCCCTGGCCCGGCAGGGACTGGAAGTCCTCCACGCCGACCAGGGAGATGCCCCGCTCGCGCGCGCCCGCGACCAGCGCCGCCGCCAGTGGATGTTCGCTGCCCCGCTCCAGGCTCGCGGCCAGTCGCAGCAGGACCGTGGCGTCCCCTCCCTGCATGGGCTCCACCGACACGAGTCGCGGCTTGCCTTCCGTCAACGTGCCCGTCTTGTCCACCACCAGCGTGTCCACCGCGGCCATCCGCTCCAGCGCCGCCGCGTCGCGGATGAGCACGCCCATGCGCGCGCCCTGCCCCGTCCCCACCATCACGGACATGGGCGTGGCCAGGCCCAGCGCGCACGGGCAGGCGATGATCAGCACCGACACCGCGTTCACCAACGCATGCGCGATCCGGGGCTCCGGCCCCCACACCGCCCAGACCCCCGC
>NZ_RAWI01000949.1 GCF_003612125.1 Corallococcus praedator | reverse complement strand
GCCCCGCATCCCGCGCATCCAACTGCCCGGGGAGTTCGTCTTCGGCCAGCCCGCCACCGTCACCTTCTTCGTCGAAGCCAACGCCAACGAAGCCCTGTCCTTCGTCCTCACCGCCGACCCCGCCGGGGGCTCCTTCGTGCCCTCCAGCGGGACGTTCACGCTCACCGGGACCTCCGGCGCGTTCGTCGCCCGCTACCTGCCCCCCTTCGGCCTGCCGAGCCCCGTGGACTTCACCCACTCGCTCACCGTCACCAACCCCGCCGGCCACTCCATCAGCACCACGTTCACCACGCGCGTGCTGCCCGCGGACCGCTCCACCGACTCGCTGGGCACCACCGTGCGCATCCTCTTCGCGCCCGTCATCAAGGGCCTGTCCGCATCCCGCCTCGCGGGCACCTCCGACGTCGCGTGGACCGCGTCCGTGTCCGACGACCAGCCCGCCCAGACGCTCGGCTACGCGTGG
>NZ_RAWI01000948.1 GCF_003612125.1 Corallococcus praedator | reverse complement strand
GTTTATTATTTGGCCTGGATGAAGAAACGCCGGAAAGCAATTTACGTTTCAGTCTTGAATTCGAGTTTTAAATGGCAACACAGGATGCCAAAGGCATCCTGTGTTGCAGAGGACTATATTTCTACCAATCGTTATTTGACGAGCGAAAAGCGTCTTGTTTCACTCATCACTGAACCACCTTTGCCATCTTCAACCAGCACTCTCCAGTTGTAGGCGCGACCCATTTCCAACCCATAGACAGTCACTTTAGTGGTATCTGTTGGTGTGCAATCATTGAAGTTGGAGAGTTTATCTTCTGGCCACACACAATATTTATACTGCAACTTATCGCCGTCTTTATCTGATACCAATTTCCAACTGAGTGTGATTTTGTCGTAAGTAAATTTGGTTTCAGGTTTGGGTGCTACCAATACCGGTGTTGTGGGCAACTGATTGCCGCGCAGGGTTTCAGTGGCAATATAAG
>NZ_RAWI01000947.1 GCF_003612125.1 Corallococcus praedator | reverse complement strand
ACGGAGACCAAGTCAAAATCACCAGCAGCAAGGGCAAGAACGACCAACTCGCGGCCGCGATGAACGGCAACGACACCCAGACCAACGAAGATCCCATCCTCGATCTCACGACCAATTCCATTTTCAACGGCGCCAACATCGCCGTGAAAGTCATCAGGAAAGAAAGAGAAGGAGGCAATGGTCTGGTCGACGGGTTTACCATCAATGCCCACGACGACGGAGGTCCCAGCTACGACCTCGGCAAGATCAGCGTGAAAGGCAACCTCACCGGGGTCGACGCTGGTGATGACGATCTGGAGACCCCTGCCATCAAGAGCATCACCGCCACTACTTGGGGGCCGATCGCAGCTAGCGACGACGATGCCATTCCCTCCGAGATTCTCGGTAATATCGGCACCATCACCGTCACGCGTTTCAACGGTTACATCCAGTCCGTCGAAGACTACACCGGCCCCGGTGGCAC
>NZ_RAWI01000946.1 GCF_003612125.1 Corallococcus praedator | reverse complement strand
GAGATGCTGGGCCTCGTCTCCGTCGACATCGACGCCGCCCGGCCGGCGGCCACCCCGGTTCACGACGGCGTCGAGGTCACCAGCCTGGTGGAGCCGTCGCCGGGCGGGAGGCTCTACGTTGCGTGATCCCGCCCGCCTCCCGCGCCTGGCCGCGATGCTCCTCGCGGCGACGCCGGCCCTGGCCGACGCGCCGCCCGAGATCGCCGCGTGGCTCGCGCTGCGCGACGAGGCCCTCGTCGGGACGGTGGGGACGGCGCCCGCCGCGGCGACGCCGCGCCTGCCGCTGTCCGAGCCCGCCGGGCCGCCGGCCGCGCCGCAGGTCGTGTCCTCGGACATCCGGCCGGCGCTGGCGCAGATGGCCCTGGCGGTCGGCGCGAGGGGCCAGGCCGAGATCGCCGCCGCGCAGCCCCCGGGTGGGCCGGGCGCGATCTACCTGCTGACCGGATCGACCAGCCTCGCCGGCC
>NZ_RAWI01000945.1 GCF_003612125.1 Corallococcus praedator | reverse complement strand
ACGCTAAACAAAATTGCGGAGACTAGCGGCGACAGCAGCAGCAGCAACCAGCCCGGATTGGCATTTGCCCAGTAGAGCATTCCCAGCACGATCGCGCCAAAGACGAGCGACGTGCCCAAGTCGGGCTGCAAAAACACCAAAGCCCAAGGGACGGCGGCGATCGCTAAAGTTTTGAGCAAGTCAGGCAGGGTTGAAGCCGTGCGCTCTTGCAGAATGCTTGCTAGAGTCACAATCAGGCCGATTTTGGCAAATTCGGACGGCTGAACGTTGAAGCCGCCGATCGTCAGCCAGCTTTGCGCTCCGTTTGCGCTCGTACCCAGGAAGATGACGATTAGCAGCGAAATATTGGTAATTGCGTAGATAATCCAGCGCCACTGAATCAGCACTTCGTAGCGCCAGCGAGAGAGGGCGATCGAAATCACCAGGCCAATGCCGCCCATCAGTAAATGCTGCCACCAGTAATC
>NZ_RAWI01000944.1 GCF_003612125.1 Corallococcus praedator | reverse complement strand
ACCGCCACCCGGTCATGGCGCGTCACCCAGTGACGCCGATGGGCGAGGCCGACGTAGTGCGCCACCTCTCGGCGCAGACGGCGCTCCCGCTCGCGGCGCTGATGCGGCCGCACCTTGGCCCCGAAGGCCATGGCCGGCTGGCGGATGCGGGGGCGCGCGGCGTGACGCTCGACTGCACAGGCGAGGACGATCTCGCGGCGGTTGGCGAGCTGCTCTGGGCCCGGCGCTTCGCTCTGGGCTCGCAGGGCGTCGAGATGGCGCTGCTGGTGCATTTCCGCGACCAGGGGTGGATCGGCCCGGCCGTGGTCGCGCCGGTCCCGACGCCGGTGAACCAGGTCGCGGTGGTGTCGGGCTCGGCCTCGGCCGTCACCGCGCGGCAGATCGCCTGGGCCGAGGCGCGGGGCTGGCCGGTGATCGACCTCGATGCGGCAGCGCTGTTCGGGCCGGCGCCCGCCGCCCCGGTG
>NZ_RAWI01000943.1 GCF_003612125.1 Corallococcus praedator | reverse complement strand
CACTAATGCCGATGGCATCCGAACTGCGCGCTTGGCAGCGCTTCGTTGCCGACAATCTTGAGTTTCGTCTGGGCGTGGCAATCGGCGCGGTAGTGTCCGACGCGTGGTCGGAAGGTGCAGCAACGCTTGCGCTGCCGAGTCTGGCCGATTGGAAGAAAGAGACCAAGCTTCCGTGGTTTGGCTTCTGGGCTCGAGAGCTACTTCGGTGGGGTACGCACGATCCGTTCACCGCCTTCTGTCTGTCCCAAGGGCTTGCACAGACCCGTGAGGGGGCCTTTGCCAAGCGTCCGGAGTTTTACAGGTGGCTTGAGCGCGAAGTTGAAGCACCTACCGCCGAGGATAGGATCGATCCTCAGAGGCTGACCGCGTGGAGGAAGACAATCCCAATCAAACCCCGTGTGGCCCCAACTTTCCCTGAAGAGCGCGTGCGTTTGGTTGGCACAGATGGTAGTCGGGGAGAATAC
>NZ_RAWI01000942.1 GCF_003612125.1 Corallococcus praedator | reverse complement strand
CTACACGACTGCCCAAAACCGCACCAAGGTTTATCGTCAAAACAGCGAAGCGGCACTACAAGAAGCGCAAAGCCTACGATAGAGCGTCACCAGCCGGGCAAAGCGGCCAAACAGAGATCGCTTGCTGGCTCGATCGGTTTTGAGCAGAAAACGATCGGGTCAACTCGTCTAAGCGAGGTTTCGCTGTGGGCTTGATTGCCAAGCTGCGATCGCACGATAGCGCTCTGTTATCTCTCCTTCATCGCTCTAGGCAGATGTCCAGATGTTTAATCTAAATCGGTATTAGGAGAGCGCCAAGTCGCCCCAGTCAGGCGACTTGGCTAATCATAGTTCTGCCAAAACTATGCGTCAGAAACGAGATTAAACCATGACGATATTGTTACTCGCCATCGCCAAGCCAACCGCCAACTGAGCGATTTGCGTTGTTACGACTCCACCAGTTCCATCTCGATCGAAGGATAGAG
>NZ_RAWI01000941.1 GCF_003612125.1 Corallococcus praedator | reverse complement strand
GGGCGCCTCCACGGAGGGGGCCTGCGCGAGCCGAGCCGCCTGCTCGCGCTGCACCTGCTGTCGCAGGTCCTCGAAGCGCCGCTCCACCTTGGGCGAGACCTTCAGCGGCAGCACCGCCCGCGGCTCCAACTGGAGGGCCGCCTTGAACGCCGCGGTGGACGCCTCGTTCTTGCCCAGGTCCGCCAGGATGACGCCCTCGTAGAGCGACAGGAGCACGTCGTCCGCGTCACCGGTCGACAAGCGCCGGGCCGCCGAGAGCTGCTCCAGCGCGCGTTCGTACTCCAGCGCATCGTAGAGCCGGTGCGCGGAGCGCAGGGCCGCCCGCACGCCGCCGGAGTCCTGGGCCCGGGCCCCTTGGGGAACGAGCCCCCCACCGCCCAGCATCAGCGCCGTGAGCGACACCACGGCCCGCTGCCGCTGGCGCTCGACGAATGATCTCTGTCTGCCCATGGACTAGCCCCCGGC
>NZ_RAWI01000940.1 GCF_003612125.1 Corallococcus praedator | reverse complement strand
CTACTACGACCGCGCCGGGCGGTACCGGCGGATCAGCTCGTTGGTCGAGCTGTCGTGCGCCAGTTCGGGATCGGACTCGGACTGCAACTCCGGGATCACCCGCTGGGCCAGCTGTTTGCCCAGCTCAACGCCCCACTGATCGAACGATCCGATGGACCAGACCGCGCCCTGGGTGAAAACGCTGTGCTCGTACAGGGCGATCAGCTGACCGAGCACATACGGGGTCAATTTCTCGAGCAGGAATGTCGATGACGGGTGGTTGCCCTCGAAAACCTTGAACGGCACGAGTTCCTCGGCCGTGCCCTCGGCCCGGACCTGGTCCGCGGTCTTGCCGAAGGCGAGCGCCTCACCCTGCGCAAAGACATTCGACGTCAGGTAGTCGTGATGATCGCCCAGCGGGTTGAGCGAATGGGCGAACGCAATGAAATCGACCGGAATTATCAGGGTCCCCTGATGAATCAATTG
>NZ_RAWI01000093.1 GCF_003612125.1 Corallococcus praedator | reverse complement strand
ACCCCGCTGCGCATCGAGCCCGTCTCCGTGCCGGGCTTCGGCTTCGAATTGAAGGACGTGTCCCCCGCCGCCCGCGAGGGTCCCGCGAAGGGTCCCTCCGGGGCGCTGGCGCCGCTCTTGGGCGCGGGCGAGGTGTGGCTCGCGCTGCCCGGGCGGCCCCAGGCGTGGCGTGCCCAGGGGCCTCCGTTCCTCACCGTGCTGGAGCTGTCCCGCCAGGCGGTGGAGCTGGCGCGGGCCGTGGAGCTGGGCGAGGCCCGCTTCGAGTTCGAGCCCGCGGGCGTGCGCCCCGTGCTGACGCTGGACCTGAAGGGGCAACGGGCGAAGACAGGCCCCACCGGCACGTGGTTCCCCTTGGAGCCCGGCGCGCTGCTGTCCGCGCTCTTCCAGTTGGGCGAGGCGCTGGGGCTGGCCTTCGCGGAGGCCCACCGCGTCCAGGTCTCCAACCCGTACCTCGTGGAGCTGACGGAGCGCTGCCGCGAGGGCCTGTCACACCTGAGGGGCGCCCGGAAGCCCCCCGAAGCAGAGGGCGAGGCGCGCGAGCGCAAGAGCGCGCCGGCTCGCGGCGAGTCCCGGCCCCTGAAGGTCCCGGGGCGGCTGCGGCGCCTGCGCTTCGAGAAGCTGTGGGAGCAGCGCGGGCTGGACGAACCGGAAGAGGCGCGGCTGCTCGTGGGCCGGCATGGGCCGGTGTACTGCGCGCCAGAACTGGCGTGCGCGTTCTCACGCAAGGACGGCGCGGAGCTGTGGCGCAGGTCCGCGTCCCTGGGCGTGGCGGCTTCCGCGGATGGCCACGCGGTGGCGGCGGACGGCGCGCGCGTGTTCGGCTTCACCGGCCGGGGCGCGGGCGCGCGCTGGCTGCATGATCACGACGGCATCCCCCTGGGGCCCCTGCTCCTGCGGCAGGACGGGCTGCTCCTGACCTTGTCGGAGGACCGCACCGCGGTGGCCTTCGCGGAGGCCACGGGCCGCGAGGTGTGGCGCCTGGCCCCGCCCCGCACGCAGCGAGGGTGGCTGGCCACGCAGGGCCACCGGGCGCTGTTGTCCACGGACTCGGGCTACCTCTACGGGCTGGACCTGGAGGACGGACAGGTGCGCTACCGGCTGCGCTCGCCCATGCCCTTCCATGGCGCACCGGTGCCGTGGGGCAAGCGATTCCTGGCCATCCTGGGGCGCGGCTCGCACTGGGCGATGCTGCTGTCGGACGCGCACACCGGCGAAGCGCTGTGGACGCATGAGCCGGACCTCACCCTGCCCTCCACGCCGCTGCCCATGGGCCCGCGCGTGTTCCTCGCGGGGATGCGCGACGAGGACGGGCTGCTGGTGTGCCTGGACTCGCGCGGCCGCAAGGTCTGGGAGCGCGCGCTGCACCTGGGCCCGGGGCCCTATGCGCTGGCGCCGCTGCCGCGCGCGGTGGTGGTGACGAGCGCATCCGGGGCCGCCGCCCGCGTGTCCCTGTCCGGACAGGTGGACTGGCGCGTGGGGGCCGCGGGGGAGCCACTCATCGCGGCGCTGCCGGCACGCACCGCGCGGGACGTGACGCTGGTGGCGGGCGAGGTGGTGCGCGCGGTGGATCCTCGCGGCGGACAGGTGCTCGCGGAGGTGCGCGCGGGGGTGGGGCTGGTCGCGCTCCAGGCCGACGTGCGCCTCAACCTCTACTTCCTGGACGACGCCGGCACGCTGGCCGCGTACCGGCTGGGATCCCACTTCGCCGTCGTCGAATAGCGACGGCGAAGCGCGCTGCTGCTCCGAAGGGCTTACTCGCCCTTCTTGGCGGAGGCCTTGGCCGGGTCGATCTCCTCCTCCGGCCGCTCCTCCTGCGTGGCGCCTTCCCACGTCTCGTTGGCACCCAGCTTCCACTCCGACGGCACGTCCAACTTCCACACGTAGGTGGAGTTGGCCTGACCGCCGGACGCCGCGTGCGAGCCGACGTTGATGGTCATCTCCAGCTTCGCCACCTCCGCGGGCAGCAGGTCCAGGTCGTAGTGGCCCAGGACCATCTGCGGAGGGAACTCCGCGATGAGGCGCTCGGGGTAGTCGATCTTCATCGACGGATCCGCGCCGCGCATCTCGCCCAGCAGCTTGCCCTTCGCGTCGGTGAGCTTCCACACCGTGTCGAACGAGGCGCTGGTGACCATCTTCTTCACCTTGCCCTCCTCCTTCTCCACCCGCTGCGCACCCCAGAGCGCCAGCTGCAGACGGATCTGCGGCTTGCCCATCACCATCACGACGTCGGAGCTCACGATGTCCAGGCGCATGCCCTTGTCGCTCGCGGTCCACACCGGGCGGTATTTGCCCTCGCGCAGGCTGTCGAACTGCTTGCGCGCGTACTCGTAGAACGCCTTGCGATCTCCCGCGCGAGCGTCCTTCTTCTCGCCGCCGGCCGACTCCCGCTTCTCCAGCTCCTGGAGGTAGTTGTCGAACTTCGTGTTGCCCTCGAAGCGCGTCAGGTGCGCGTCGATGTCCTCGAAGTACGTCTTGAAGAAGGGCTTCAGCTCATCCCGATAGGAGGCCTCGTCCGGGTTGGTGCGCATCCAGCCCACGCGCTCCAGATAGACGGACTGGATGCGGCGGAAGTCGGCATCCCGCTCCGCCTCCTTCGTCCGTGCGGCGGAAGTGCGGTAGCTCGTCACCGCGGCGACAATCACCAAGGCGATGAGAACAATGAATCCGAAGTAGCGCTTCACGCGTCAGGCTCCTGTGCGTTCGGGCAGGCAATGATATGAGCCTGCATCATCGTGCTCCACGCCGGGGGAATCCAATCGTTCACCGTGCCTCTTCCACTCGAGGAAGGGGAGCTGCTGGGAAACCCCCAGATCGCCTGGCAGGCCTACGGGAAACCGTCGGATGGCAAAGCGGTGGTGGTGCTGCACGACCTGTCTCATTCTCATCAAGCGCTGGACCCTCGGTCGGACGCTCCGTATCAGCCCTCCGGCTGGGGCCATGAGCTCATCGGCCCCGGCAAGGCGTTGGATCCGGAAGTGACGCCGGTGCTCTTGCCCAACCTCTTGGGCAGCCCGTTCGGATCCACGTCGCCCATCACCGTGGAACCCAACTCCGGCGCGCCCTGGGGCAAGGCGCTGCCGCCGCTCACCGTGCTGGACATGGCGCGGGGCGTGTCCGCGTTCCTGCGGGCCCAGGGCCTGACGCACGTGCGGGCCCTGGTGGGCGTGGGCCTGGGCGGACTCGTCGCGCTGCGGCTGGCGGCGCTGTTCCCGGACATCGTGGACAGCGTGGTGGTGCTGGGCGCGGCGCGAGCCCTGCCGGAGGGTCTGCGCGAGAAGCTGGGCCTCACGTCACAGGTGCTGCGCATGGCGCCCGACAACGAGGACACCCCTCCCCTTCGCGAGCGCGCGCCCAACAAGACGCTGTCGCGGCTGCGGCTGGACTACCTGCGGCTCCTGTACGGGCGCGACCACCTGGGCTCGGCGTATCCGGACAGCGCGACGGCGCAGGCGGCCCTGGAGGCAGAGGCCGCGTCGTTCGCGGACACGTTCGACCCGACGGCGTGGTCGCTGTTGTGCTCGGCGTACGCGGGCTGCGACTTGACGGACACGTTCGCGCAGATCCGCGCGCGGGTGCTCCTGCTCACGGGTGCGACGGACGCGCTGGCGCCGGCGGGCCGCGTGCGTGACACGTACCACCTGCTCACGGCGTCCGGAGTGCAGGCGCGCTTCGTGGAGCTGCAGGGGCCGGGCGATCACGGCACCCTGCTGGCGGACGCGCACCGGCTGCGCGGCCCGGTGCAGGACTTCCTGCGCTGGCGCTGACGGCCTAGCGCGCCAGGTGCTGGGGCGCGACGAGCCGGGCCCTGAGCGCGCCCACGAGCATCCCGATGGCGATGTCGTTGTTGCCGCCGTGCGGGATGATGATGTCCGCGTGGTGCTTGGACGGCTCCACGAAGCCCATGTGCATGGGGCGCACGTGGCGCAGGTACTGGCCCACCACGTGGTCGAAGTCGCGGCCGCGGTCCTTGATGTCGCGCGTGAGGCGGCGAAGGATGCGCAGGTCGTCGTCCGCGTCGACGTAGATCTTCACGTCCATCTCGTCGCGCACCTCCTTCATGTGCAGCACGAGGATGCCCTCGATGAGGATGATGTCCCCGGGGTCCACGCGGTGCGTGTGCGGCTGGCGGCCAGACGTGACGAAGTCGTAGACGGGCTTCTGGATGGCCTGCCCCGCCTTCAGGGCGCGCAGGTGGCTGACGAGCAGCTCGATGTCGAACGCGTCGGGGTGGTCGAAGTTCACCTCCCGCCGGTCCGCCAGGGACATGTCCTTCAGGTCCCGGTAGTACGAGTCCTGATCAATGAAGGCGACCCTGCAGTCGGCGAGGGCCTCACGCACCTTGCGGGCCACCGTTGTCTTACCGGATGCGGTGCCGCCCGCGATGCCAACGACGAGGGGTGACGACATGCGGCGGGCAGTACCCCACCAGACAGGTGGGCGCAAGGATCCGTTGACCCTCCGACATCCCGTCCGCCTTATCCCCGCCGCAAGAGCCCTCGCCCCTGCCCTTCCGCGAGCGCCGCCGGGGGCACGTCCCCCACCGGGAGCGGGCCGTCTCCCAGCGCCCACAACCCGTCCGCCACCCCTGGCGGCAGCGTCACGACCTCGAAGCCCTGCGCCCTGCGACGGATGGCGAAGCGCCACGGGCCCGGGCCCGGCCGGGCTGCCACCTGTGCCAGGGCTTCCAGGCCGGACACCTCCATTGCACCGCACGCCCACGCACGGCCGGTGAGGTGCCGTCGCAATGCGCGTGTGGCGAAAACCAACTCCGTCAGGTCCGCCGGGAAGGAGCCCAGGCGGACGTCCTCGGCCAGGGCCACCTGCCCAGGCGCCGGGGCTGGGGGCGCCTGGAGGAAGGCGTGCGGCAACATCATCTCCAGCGACAGCGCGGCGGCCAGACCATCCGACGCGGAGGCCATCACGCGCTTGCGAGCCCAGGACGCGAACGCATGTGACAGCGACTTGCCCAGCCCGTCGAAGAGCGCCCGGTACTCGCGCGAGCGGGTGAAGGACTCCAGATCCGCCGGCGTGGCCGCGAGCAACAGGCGCGTCAGCGGCCAGTCCTTGTCCAGTTGCTCCGCCACCACCGCGAGCCGGAAGTCCCGGTCCGCGCGCGAGCCCTCCGGATCCTCGTCCTCCGCGGCGGGCGTGACGCCGTGGCCCACGTCGAACAACACCCACGGCCGGCTCTCTGCCTTGAGCGCGGGCACGGGCTCGCGCGACGCGGGGATCTCAAGGGGCGGCCGGGACTCCTTCGGCACCAGGGCGCGCAGGCGGCGCAGCGAGGCGAGCGCCACCTCCGGCGGGTGACCATCTCCCTCGAAGGTGACGGCGCGCAGGCGGGTACAGCGGGGAAGCACCTCGGCCAGCAGCTCGAACAGCTCCTCGCGCACCGGCTGCGTGTGGTCATCCACGTAGAAGGACCGGGGCCCCCGGCGCGTCACCACTCCGCCCGCGAGGTGGATCTCCACGACCTGATCCAACGGGAAGCCGTCCAGCCCCGAGCGCAGCGGCAGGCCCGCGGAGAGCTGGTGACTGAAGAGGTGCCCCAGGTCCAGGAGCAGCGGCAGGCCCGTGCGCGCGTGCAGCTTCGCCATGAAGTCCAGCGCGTGCAGGCCTCCGCGCGTGGCGAGCACCGCGGGGTTCTCCACCACCAGCGGGACGCTCAGCCCCGCCTGGATGTGGAGCGCGTGCGCCGCGCAGTCGCGCAGGCCCGCTTCGTTGAACGGCGGCGTCACGTAGAGGTAGCCCGGGAAGGGCTGGCCACCCGCGTGCCACCAGCCGACGTCGTTGCCCACCCAGGGACTGCCCACCGCCTTCGCGTGCTCGTCCAATTGGGAGAGCGCGGACGCCGGCTCCAGCTCCGGCCCGTAGAGGTTCAGGTGCACCGGGTGGAAGAGCACCGGCACGTCCGCGCGCCGTCGCCACATCTCCGGGAAGAGCGTGGCCTGGGCCCTCGCCTCCTCCAGCGCGATGGGCGCGCTGTACTCCACGAAGTCGAAGAGCCCGGGAGCCGTGTCCAGCAACCGGTACGGATGCGGCACGTCCGAGGCGCTCAGGTTGCTGCTCAGTCCCAGCCCCATCCAGGGCAGCGTCCACGATTCCGATGCAGGGCGCGTCATGGGCACACCCTAACCAGCCCGGGCCCCACGTGGCGCTAGCGTTCTGGCGGGACCCGCTCCACTTGCGTGTCCTGGGAGGTCAGCAGCCGCCCGTCCGCCGCACGCACCTCCAGCGGTTTCAATGGCAGGCCGTGCGCCTTGTCGCGCAGTTCCGTACGCACCTCGCCCTCCTGGAAGCAGTGCTCCCGACCCCACTCGCCCAGGGCGACCAGGATGGGAAAGAGGCGCTGGCCCTTTTCCGTCAGCACGTACTCCTGCCAGGCGCTGCCGTCCGACGCGGGCTGGACCTCCAGGATGCCGTGCGCCACCAGATGGCGAAGGCGCTGCGACAGGATGTTCTTCGCCATGCCCAGGCTCTTCTGGAACTCACCGAACCGGCGCAGGCCGAGCTGAGCGTCCCGGATGATCAGCATCGACCACCAGTCACCGATGACGTCCAGCGACCGGGCCACCGGGCACGCCGCCCCTTCCATGCTCGTCCGCTTCATCTCCGCCTCCTTCCAGCCCCCGCTTCCCAGGGGAAAAGGTCCTTCTGGTTGCATAACGAAACCACCGCGTTTAGTCATTCCACATTGGGTTTCATCATGAAACCACTTACACCGGAGGCACGACGATGCGGCTCAAGGGAAAGACGGCGCTGATCACGGGCGGCAACAGCGGTATCGGGCTGGCGACGGCGCGACTGTTCGTGGCGGAGGGGGCTCGCGTGGCCATCACCGGGCGCAACAAGGAGACGCTGGACGCGGTGGCGAAGGAGCTGGGCGCGAACGTGCTGGCGGTCCAGGCGGATGCCACGGATCCGGCGGCGCTGGAGCGCGCGGTGGCGGCGACGGTGGCGCGGTTCGGGGGCCTGGACATCGTGTTCGCGAACGCGGGCATCGCGGCGGTGACGCCCGTGGGCAAGACGTCGCAGGAGACGTTCGAGTCCATTCTCGGGACCAACGTCACCGGCGTCTTCTTCACGGTGCAGGCCGCGGCGGCGCACCTGAAGGCCGGCGCGTCGGTCATCCTCACCAGCTCCGTGCACAGCGAGCTGGGGATGCCGGGCTACTCCGCCTACGCGGCGAGCAAGGGCGCGCTGAAGGCGATGGCCAGCGTGTGGGCGTCGGAGTTCGCGCCCCTGGGCATCCGGGTCAATGTCGTGTCGCCGGGCGCGACGCGCACGCCCATCTGGGACGCACAGGCGCCCAACCCGGAGGCGTACGCGCAACTGGACAAGGCGCTCTCATCCACCATTCCCCTGGGCCGCATGGGTGAGCCGGAGGAGATCGCGAAGACGGTGCTGTTCCTCGCCTCGGATGACGCGTCGTACGTGCACGGGCAGGACATTTTCGTCGATGGCGGCATCAACGGCGCGCCGGCGGGTCTGCCCTTGCTTCGCGCCTCCCGGTAGGGCCCGGGGACCGCTTGACGTCGACGCCATCGCGGAGACGTCCTGGCAACCGCACCGCCAGCACCGCTCCGCGTGGACGCAGGAAGTGGACCTGCGCCCCTTCAAGGCGTCGTTCCAGGCAGGACGTCCCGCGCCCTGCCCGTCGCGCTCAGGGCTTCGGCTGCTGCCGCGCGGCGGCCTCGCGCGCGGCTTCGAGCACGTCGTCCACCGCGGACTCCACCGCGTCGCTCACCAGCTCCGGCGCGGACGTGCGCCAGCGCGCGAGCGACGCTTCGTGCATCGCCTCCGGATCCTGGAGCCGCGCGTCCGTCTCCGGCGCGACCTCCGCGATGCAGTCCGGGCACACGCCTTCCAGCGCCCGCGACCACACTTCCAGGTGCGTGGTGATGAGCACGCCCTCCATCGCCAGGGCCTCGCGCAGACCCCGCCGACCCGCGCCGCGCATCTGCGTGCCGTGCACCCGATCCAACATCGTCCGCATCCACGCAGCCACCGCATCGGGTCGCGGACACGTCTGCCTGCCACATACCCGGCACGTCGTCTGCCAGGGCTGTCCTTCCAATGGATTCATCGCGTCGCGCTCCTCGCAGCCCCGGTCCTGTTCCGCTTTAGCAAGCCCCCCGCCCCCACGCACGTAGACGTGAGGCGCAGAGAATGCGGAGAATCCTTCCCCCCATTCCCCGCCCGAGGTGGCCCTTGTCCCGAGCCGAGATCGACGAGTCGCACGCACAGTTCCGTGGAGCATGGAGGCTGTTCGCGCTGGGCTTGTCCGGTGGGGAGGTGGTGGAGCGGGCGGAGGTGATCATCACCGCGGGGCACGTGTCGTGGTCCCTGATGAACATGGCGTTCCTGCCGAAGCCCGCGGAGACGGAGGCCGACCTGGAGCGCGCCGTGGACTCGGCCGCGCGCTACTTCGCGCAGGGGCCACATGGCTGGGCCTTCACGCTGACGCCCGACTGGCTTTCGCCCGCGTTGAGGGACAAGGCGGACGCGGTGCTCGCCTCCCGGGGACTCAAGCCCGGCATGTTCATGACCGGCATGGTGGCGGACCGCCTGCTCGCGCCGGTGCGGCCGCCGCCGAAGCTCGACGTGCGGCCGGTGCGGGACGCGTGGGGCTACAACGCGATCGCCGACGTGAACGCCGCCGCCTACGACATGCCGCAGGTGCTGGGGCGTGAGGCCCTGGCCGCGCCGGGCATCTTCGGACCGGAGTGCCGGGCCTTCGTCGGCTGCCATGACGGGGCCCCGGGAACCACCACTGCGGCGCTGCGCGTGGACGGCCTCATCTACGTCGCGCTCGTGGCCACGCTGCCCGAGCACCGCCGCCAGGGCTCCGCCGAAGCCGTGCTGCGCCATGCCCACACGGAGGCCAGGCGGGCGTGGGGCCTGGAGCGCACGGTCCTGCATGCCACTCCCGCCGGAGCCCCCATCTACCGGCGCATGGGCTACCGGGACGTGACGGGCTTCGTCTCGTACTTCGCCCCGGCGAAGGGTGCCTGAGCACCCTTCCTGGCCTGCTCTCCGTCCAGGGGAGCAGTGAGCGTCCTCCCCACAGGAACCTCTTCTCCAAGAGTCTTCCAGCCAACGACGCACTGCCCTGAAGCCGGGGCCTGGGGGTTGGAAACAGTGGCGGAATGCCTAGCTTGGGCCGGCTCCCCCACCCCAACACCCTGGACCTCTTCCGTGGCGATCCCCGCTCGCAACGACGTTCGTCCCCCTGCCTTCTCGCTCCCCGCGCTCCTCGGGGCAGCCCTGCTCCTGACCACGGCGTCCGCGCACGCGCAGTCCGTACCCACGCCGCTGGAGGACAACCGCACCATCACGCTGGGCTACATCGACATCGCGTATGAGCTGGGCGGCATCATCGACCCCACGCTGCAACCCGGTGGCACCAGCAACGCACGTCCGAACTGGTTCACCTTCGCGCCGCACGCGTCACAGGCCGGCGGCAAGGGCATGTACAGCGCGGCGCTGGCCCGGCACTTCATCGCGGCGGCGCGGCTCCAGCCGTCGCTGTCGCTCACGAACGCGTTGGACCGCCTGGGACTGAGCGGTGTGCTGCGGCTCCGGCTCCAGGAGTTGTCCCTCCAGCTCATCGCGCAGGGCCTCTCCGCCGACGCGGCCGCGGCGCTGAGCGTGATGACGAGTTCACTCAACGTCGGGGCGCTCACGGATGTGCGCACCCTGCTCGCCACCGCGTCGCGCCTGGGCGCGCTGTACGCGAGCGCGCCGGGCCTGCTGCCCCTCGACAAGGTCGAGGTCATCGTCGTCACGCTGGAGCGCACGCTGCACGAGGGCAACCTCGCCATCTACAACGACATCGGCGGGTCGGCGCGCCTGTACCTGGACTGGCGCGCTGCGGCCACGGGCCCCATCACCCCCGCGCGCGTGCTCACCGAGTTCACCCTCGTGGACGCCATCAACTCGGAGGCACAGCAGGCGTACACCTACGCGCTGGCGCACGCGGAGGACAGCCCCCGTCCCACCCGCATGGATTTGATCTTCCCCGGCCTGCACTGGAAGAGCCTGCTGGTGGCCGCCTTCGCCGTCTACGAGGAGGCCCGGCTCGCGCCCACGCCCGCGCGCCGCGACGCGCTCATCGCCATGGGCACCAACTTCGTCGCGTGGCGCGAACAGCTTGACCAGGCCCAGCCCGTCTTCACGCCCCCGGGTTCGCCCACCGACGAGGTGTCCCGCGCCGGGGTGCTCCAGGCGTTGACACCGCTCCTGATGACGGACTTCGGAACGGTGCGGTGGACGTACGCGGACTACGCCTATGCCCAGCCGGACCGCGACGGCAACCCGCTCACCTCCCCTCCGTCCGAGTACAGCTGGGCGGATTTCTGGGATCGCTGGAACGGCATCCTCTTCGCGTTCGACGCGTCCTACGCCCGGCCCTCGGAGCTGTGGGTCATGCCGGAACCCCTCACGGATCCGCTGGGCTGACAGACAGCCACGCAACCTCTCCGGGCTTGCTTGACTGGCGCGGGGGGCGTGCGGGAGCGTGCATTCCCGATGAGTCCCCTGCCCGGTGGTCCGTTTGAACCCGCCCGCACTGCCTCCGCGGACACTCCGTCCGCGCCGGGCACGGGTGCACTGAAGGACCCCACCCAGTTTCCGCTTCCGGCCGACGAGGCCAGCATGTCCGCGCAGACCCGCTTGCAGGTCCTGCGGGAGATGATGGCCGAGGCGTTCCTGGCGCTCGACGCGCAGGGGAACATCCATGAGCTGAACCACCGCGCCGCGTCCCTGCTGGGTCTTCCGCATGGGCGCTGCGAGGGGCTGACGCCGTGGGCGGCGCAACCGGCGCTGGCCGGCACGCCGCTGCATGAGCGCCTGCTGGACGCGCTCACCACGCGCGAGCCGGCGCGGTTCCTGTCGGAGTTGCCGTCCGGGGTGTGGCTGGAGGTGTCGGTGCGCCCCGTGGGGGGCGAGACGTGGGTGCTGGCCACGGACATCACCCGCCGGCAGCGCGCGGAGAACGAGGCCGCGCGCACCGACGAGCGCTTCCGGCAGTTGGGCGAGCGCTTCCAGGTGGCGCTGGAGTCCGCGCAGATGGCCGTCTGGGAGACGAACCTCGTCACCGGACAGGTGTTCCGCTCGGAGGGGCATGATCGGCTGTACGGGTATCCGCAGCCGCTGGCGGAGTGGACGCACGAGCGGTTCCTCGCGTCGCTGCACCCGGACGACCGGCCGGCGGTGGAAGCGCAGGTGTCGTCCATCTTCCACAACGACGTGCTGTCGTACTCCTCCACGTTCCGCACCCACTGGCCGGATGATTCGTGGCACTGGCTCAACAGCCGGGCGCGCGTCATCCGCGACGCGAACGGCCGGGTGATGGTGGTGCGGGGCGCCATCCTGGACATCACCGCGCTGAAGGAGACGGAGGAAGCGCTGCAGGAAGCGGTGCGCACGCGCGACGACTTCCTGTCGCTGGCGAGCCACGAGCTGCGCACGCCGCTCACGTCGCTGCGCCTCCAGGTGGATCTGGTGCGCCGCCTGGCGCAGGTGTCCCCCAACGAGCCTCTGGGGTCCGCGAAGGTGACGGGGCGGTTGGAGTCCTCGGACCGGCAGTTGAAGCGGCTGGGCGCGCTGCTGGACAACCTGCTGGACGTCAGCCGCATCCGCACCGGCAAGCTGGACTTCGAGCTGATGTCCGGAGACCTGGCGACGGTGGTGGAGGACCTGGCCGCGCGCTTCGCGGACGAGGCGAAGCAGGCGGGTGTCGAACTGGAAGCCCGCGTGGAGGGGCCGGCCCCGTGCCGGTTCGACCGGCTGCGCATGGAGCAGGTGGTGAGCAACCTCATCGCCAATGCCCTGCGCTACGGCCGGGGCACGCCGGTGCGGGTGTGGCTGCGCCAGCAGGACGGCGAGCTGCGGCTCACCGTGCGCGACAGCGGCCCGGGGGTGCCCGCCGCGGAGCGCGAGCGCATCTTCCAGCGCTTCGCCCAGGCGCAGGGCTCCGCGCGCACGGGCGGTCTGGGCCTGGGGCTCTACATCGTGCGGCAGATATTGGAAGCGCACGGCGGGCGCGTCTGGGTGGAGGAAGCGCCCGGCGGCGGCGCGGCGTTCGTGGTGACGTTGCCCGTGGACGCGGCGTAGCCGCCTTCAGCGCGCGAAGTACTTCCCTCCGTCCCCTGGAAGTTTCGACGCGACGTCGAGGACCCCGGGCTTCGACAACTCCACCGGGATCCGGTGGACGGAGCGCCCCACGCTGTTCTCCGTCACGAACAGCGTGTAGTGCCCCAAGGGCAGCGAGCTGAACTCGAAGACATCGCTTCCGGATTGGATGATGCCGGAGTCGATCCGCTCGGGTCGGCGCTCGAGGACGTCGAAGTCGGCGTCGATTCCATTCACCACCAGCGCGTCCATCTCGAGCGTCGTCGCGGGCAGGGCAACGTCCCCCTGCGCGAGCACGACGTCGTACCACTCGCTGGCCCAGGGCAGCGTCACGCGCACCGAGGCCGGTCCCGTGCGGGCCCGCAGCTCCACCTGGAGTGTCTCGCCCGGGGCGCCCACGAACCGCCGGGGAAGGAAGACCCGCCGCGGGGGCCGGGGCCAGCTCGACGGCTCACGGCCATCGGAGACCTTCAGCACGCAGTCCTGTCCGCTGGGAGCGTGCAGGGTGAAGCGTCCTTCCGCATCGGACTTGAGTTCCGAAACAACGCGTCCCTTGCACCAGGACTCCACCGGGTAGCCTTCGAGCGGCCGGCCTCCCGCGTCCACCACGGAGCCCTGGACGCGGGCATCCGGCACGATTCGCAAGCTCACCGTTTCCTGATCCGCACCCAGCGGTTGCATGGGCGGTCTCCGCTTCCGCGTCGACGATGACGACCCCGGCGTCGCGCGGGACGTGCGCCATCACGAACCGGCCCTCCGCATCCGTCAGGGCACGCGCCAACGTGCCCTGAGCCGAGGGGAAGTTCAGCTCCCTCGTGAAGAGGAGGGACACCTCGTGCCCGGGCGCGAGAGGCCGTCCATCCGCGTCCAGGACCTGTCCCCGCACCGTGCGCCCGCGCTCCAGGACGATGTCGGGCAGGACGGTGCGCGGGGACTGAAGGGTCTCCACCACGAGGCGCAGGGGCGCGAAGTGCTTCGCCTCGAAGATCAGCTCCACGGGCGGCGACGCGACTCTTGGAAGCGTGAAACGCCCTTCGGGATCCTCGAACGTCGTCCCGAGCACCTTGAAGCGGCCCACCGGCCGACCGTCGGGCGCCAGCACCCGGCCCTCGAGGGCACTCTCCTCGACCTTGAAAGTGGGGAACGACAAGGACACGTCCCGGGCATCGGCGGCGACCTCCACGACCTCCTGGGAACCGCTCAGGCGCATCCGCTGGGGACCTTTCAGCAGGTGCTCCATCGCGAAGCGTCCCTGCGCATCGGTCACCGCCTCGGTCTGACTCCTGGGGCCTCCCTCCTTCGCCACCCCCGACTCCGCGAAGAGTCGGATGCCTCTCAGGGGACGTCCGTCCGGACCGACGACTCTTCCCTGAAGGGCCTCACGTTCCTTGAAGCGCTCGAAGCTCAGCACCACCTCCTGCGCCTGCCCTGGCACCACCGTGAACTCCGCGGCGGAGGTCCACCAGGTGGAAGGCCAGGGCGCGTACGAGGTCGCCACCCGGTAGCGCCCTGGACGAAGCCCCTCGTAGATGACCACCCCGTCCGCGGAGACACGGTTCCAGGAGGGCTCCCTTGCGTCGAGCTGCTCCAGCTCCGTGTCGTAGATGTTCATCGGCCGGCCGTCCGGCGCCACGGCACGCACCCGCAGCCTGCCCGGCGCGGTGAAGGTGACCTTGAGCTCACGGGGCAGTGAGTCGAAGGTCTGCCGAATCCAGGGGAAGCCCATGCGCTCGGCGATCAAGACGCCCCGCCCCCGCCCCACGCCCTCGAAGTTGAAGCGGGCTTGCTTGTCGCTGACCGCGGTCAGCCGGGGCGCGGTCTCATCCTCGGGGACCCAGGCGAGCCGCGCGTCCACGACCGGCGCGCCGAAGTCATCCACCACGCCCCCCGACACCGTGCCTCCCGGCTGGAGTGTCATCGTCACGGTCGCCGGATGGTCGCGTCCGAGCCGCACATCCGTGTCCACGAAGGACTGGTAGCCCGGGGCCCTGGCCGAAACGATGTACCAGCCAGGAGGAAGCCGGAACTGGCCCCTGCCGCTTGGGTCCGTCACGCCAAAGAGGGCCGAGGCGTGGTTCTCACGTGCCGACCGCGCACTGAAGACGACGCCGGACAGGGGCTGTCCCTCCACGTCCTGCGCCACGATCTTGAGGGCTACCTTGAGGGGAGCGTCCTTCGAGGCACGCGCACCGGACGACTCCGGCGTCACCGGGACCTGGGACGCAGTGCCCACACACGAAGCGCTCGCGGACGCGAGCACCGCCACCACGAGCCCCACCCAGCTCCATCGCATGCGCCCACGCGAGCAGGCGCCCGCGCGAGCATGGAACGGTCAGCCGAAGCGCTCGCGGAACGTGCGCAGGTTGGGCCCCTGCCCGTCGCGCTCATAGACCGCGAACACCACTCGGCTGAACGCCCCCTGCATCGTCTCCAGCCCACGAGCGAATGCCTCCGCCGCGTCGCGCGGGTTGTTGCGGAACGCACCGCAGCCCCACGCGCCCAGGATGAGCGTGCGGTGCCCGTGGTGCGCCGCCATCTGGAGCACCTTGAGCGCCCGGTCGAACAGCACCTCCCGCAGCTTCAGCGCGACCTCTGGATCCTTCACCGGCAGCTGCTTCGCGTTGGGCGCGGGCGCGGTGAGCACCGACACCGGGAAGGGACGCTCCAACAGGTCGTAGCGCTCGTTGCGGAAGAACGGCACCTCGGGCGAATACAGGAAGTGGTCCGTGTACAGCGGCGAGAGCACCTTGCGGTTCACCTCGTAGTACTCCGGCCACTTCAAGAGGCACGCGTACAGCGCCGAGCACCGAGCCAGGTCCTCCTCCTGCGCCTTCGCGCCCGTGAGGAAGCCGCCACCTGGATTCACCGCCGACGCGAAGTTGAGCGCGAACACGTTCCGCACGCCCTCCAGCTCCACCAGCCGGCGCGCGGCATCCCCCGTCTTCTCCGAGGTGACTTCGATGGTGTAGCTGCTCACCGGCTCCGGACGCGTGAGGTGCGCGAAGTCCCCGGGGCGCACCAGCACGGTGCCCTGGACCGCGTGCGCCACCGCATCGCGGATGGACACCTCGCGTCCGGACAGCGGCACGTAGGTGCCCTGGTCGGTGATGCGAAGCGTCTCCTCCGCGATCTTCGTCAGGGACATGGCGTCACTCGCAGCCGATGCGCTCGGGGGCCACCGCGACGTCGTCGATCCACGTCTCCGACGCGGAGTCGCCGTGCGGGTGCACAAAGCCGTAGCCCACCGCGAAGTTGCTGAACGGCCGCATGCCCACGTTCGGGAAGTCGAAGGCCTGCTTCCCATCCACCCAGACCTGCGCGTGGCCCTTGGTGTCCGCCGCCTTCGTGCGCTGCACGCCCCACTCGATGCAGACCCAGCGGTTGGGCGACGTCGTCACCGTCAGGTCGTCCTGGTAGTTCCAGCCCGTCCCCTGGATGCCGCTCCAGTCATCCAGCGCGAAGCCACCGTTGACCATGCCCTGCAGTTCGATGCCTCCGAACGCGGCATCGCTGGGCGAGAAGAGGATGAAGTACGTGCCCATCACGTCCTGCGGCGCCGCGCGGTTCAGGTACACGTACGCGCGCGCATAGAGCGCCGTGCCGAACGTGGGGATGTCCTTGCGCAGGTGCGCGATGGTCTGCGGATCCTCTTCCTCGCCCAGGGGGAACTCGTTGTGGCCCGCCTCCGTCACCACATGCAGCGCGCCGCTACCGGAGCGGGTGCGCGTTCCGTCGATGGTGATGGTGGCGTTGTGCTCCTCATCCGGGGTCTTCCAGCCGTTCTGCCCGTTGTCGAAGTTCTCGCAGAGGATGGCGGAGGCCGGGCACTTGCTGCCCGTGTTCGTCCCCGCATCCGTCCCGGCGTCGGTGCCCGCATCCGCCGTCCCGGCGTCGGTGCCCGCGTCCGTCGTCCCAGCGTCGGTGCCCGCGTCCGTCGTCCCAGCGTCGGTGCCCGCGTCCGTCGTACCAGCGTCGGTGCCCGCGTCCGGCTCAACCTTCGGACCGTCGTCACCGCAAGCGGACAGCGCTCCCACCGTGAGGGATGCCACCATCAACACCACCGCAGGAATCGAGCGCATGCGTCCTTCCGAGGAAAGCGCCGCGAGCCTCGCGCTGCTGCCTTGCGAACCCGGGGCGTGGCGCAGTCCTAGCACGGGTCCCTGTCCTCCCGGGAGTGACGTCCAGCGAACCCGGGAGCGGGTCCGCCACGTTCGGACAGCAGGGCCTCGCGCGCACATCCCCACCCCTTCGCGCGAGGCGCCCTGCTTCCTGCGAGCGTCTTGCTACTCGCAGCCGATGCGCTCGGGGGCCACCGCGACGTCGTCGATCCACGTCTCCGACGCGGAGTCGCCGTGCGGGTGCACGAAGCCGTAGCCCACCGCGAAGTTGCTGAACGGCCGCATGCCCACGTTCGGGAAGTCGAAGGCCAGCGTCCCGTCCACGTAGACCTGCGCGCGACCCGTGGTGTCCGTCGCGTTCGTGCGCTTCACCGCCCACTCGATGCAGGTCCAGCGGTTGGGCGACGTCGTCACCTTCAAGTCGTCCTGGTAGTTCCAGCCCGTGCCCTCGACGCCGCTCCAGTCATCCAGCGCGAAGCCGCCGTTGACCATGCCCTGCAGCTCGATGCCTCCGAAGCTCCCTTCCTTGGGCGAGAAGAGGATGAAGTACGTGCCCATCACGTCCTGGGGCGCCGCCCGGTTCAGGTACACGTACGCACGCGCGTAGAGCGCCGTGCCGAACGTGGGGATGTCCTTGCGCAGGTGCGCGATGGTCTGCGGATCCTCCTCCTCGCCCAGGGGGAACTCGTTGTGGCCCGCCTCCGTCACCACGTGCAGCGCGCCGCTGCCGGAGCGGGTGCGCGTGCTGTCGATGGTGATGGTGGCGTTGTGCTCCTCGTCCGGGGTCTTCCAGCCGTTCTGCCCGTTGTCGAAGCTCTCGCAGATGTACGCGGAGGCCGGACACTTGCCGGTGGCCTCGCCGCCGGTGCCCGCATCCGTCGGCCCCTCATCCGTCTTGTCGCCGCAAGCCGACAGCGTGCCAACCGCGAGGGAAGCCATCATCAACGCCAGTGCCGAAGTCGAACGCATGAGTCCTTCCGGAGAGTGCGTCGCGAGCCTCGCGTTGTCGCATCGCGGACTCGGGACGTGATGCAGTCCTAACACGGCCCCCCGTCCTGCTTGGACTGGGGCCCGGCAGACCCCGGGACCCAGCAAGCGGCCAGGCCCGAACGACGAAGAAGGGAGGCCCCGCGGGACCATACGGCTGTCGCCCAGTGATGGATGCGCGCGCCCCGCGATCACAAGTGCTCACTAGCAGCGCCCCACCCTGCCCGACAGGTGCACGTTGCCGTTTTGGCTCGTACTGCTTTCCATGTGAAGGGCTGGTGTCAGGGGACTCACCCTCGCGGGCAACACTGCGGCACCGGGGTGGGAGCAGGTGGGGTTTCCGGCAGCGGGGAGAGTTGCGGCATGGCAGAGGCCTTCAGACTCACGGTCGTCGCGCCCACGGCCGACGAGGCGCCCTCCGGCCGTGACGAGCCGCACCAGGCCCACCTGCCGCCCACCGGTTCGGTGGCGCTCGTCTTCACCGACATCCAGGGGTCCACGCGGCTGTGGGAGCGCTGTGGCACGAGCATGCGCGACGCGCTGGAGCTGCACGACGGCGTGCTGCGCGCCCTCCTGCTGGGGACGGACGGCTATGAGGTGAAGTCGCAGGGCGACGCCTTCATGGTCGCCTTCGCCTCGCCGGTGGAGGCGGTGCACTGGTGTCTGCGCGCCCAGGAAGCGCTGCTGCACGTGACCTGGCCCGCGGCCCTCCTGGCGGAGCAGGACGCCGCGGAGGAGGACTCACCGGAAGGGCTGATGCACCGGGGGCTGCGCGTGCGCATGGGGGTGCACGTGGGCGAACCGGACTACCGCATGGATCCCTCCACGCACCGGTTGGACTACCTGGGGCCGCCGGTGAACATCGCCGCGCGCGTGGCGGACGCGGGCCACGGCGGGCAGGTGTTGTTGAGCGGCGCGGCGTGGGCACGCGTCGCGCCGGAGCTGGCCGCGATGGGCATGCCCGTCGCGCGCACGCTGGGCGCCTTCCGCCTGCGCGGCGTGGGCGACAGCGTCACGTTGGTGGAGGTGCTGCCCGCGTCCCTGGCGCACCGGCGCTTCGGAGCGCTGCGCGCGCCCAGGGATCGGCCCGGCAACGTGCCCGCCTCCCGGCAGGATCTGGTGGGTCGCGGCGAGGAGCTGGACACGCTGCGCCAGTGGGTGCGCGAAGGCGCGCGGCTGATCAGCATCCTGGGCCCCGGCGGCATGGGGAAGACGCGGCTGGCCACCCACTTCGGCGGGCTGGAGTCGGACGCGGGCGGTTGGGAGGGCGGCGTCTGGCGCTGCGACCTGGAGGAGGCCCTGACGGCGGGCGACCTCTGTCACGCGGTGGGCCGGGCGCTGGGCGTGCCCCTGGCGGCGGACGGGGATGGCAGCGCGCCCGCTGAGCGCCTGGGCCGGGCGCTGGATGGCTGCGGCGAGGTGTTGGTCATCCTCGACAACGTGGAGCAGGTGGTGCGGCACGTGCCGGAGACGATAGGCCGGTGGCGGGTGCTGGCGCCGCGCGCGCGCTTCCTCGTCACCACGCGGGAGGCCTTGCGGCTGCCCGGGGAACGCGTGCTGGACCTGGCCCCGCTGGGCCTGCCGGACCCCGACGAGACGCGCCGGGACGTCATCCTGCGCTCGGACGCGGTGCGCCTGTTCGTTCAGCGGGCGCATGAGGCGCGCGGTGACTTCACCCTGACGGACGCGGAGGCCCCGCGCGTCGCGGACATCGTGCGGCAGTTGGACGGCATCGCGCTCGCCATCGAGCTGGCCGCGGCGCGCGTGAGCGTGCTGGGCGTGGAGCAGCTTCGCGAGCGCCTGTCGAAGCGCTTCGAGCTGCTGCGCGTCGGACGGCGGGATGCCCCCGCGAGGCAGGCGACACTGCGGGGCGCCATCGACTGGTCGTGGAACCTGCTGGAGCCGGCGGAGTGCGCCGCGCTGGCGCAGTGCTCGGTGTTCCGGGGCGGCTTCACGCTGGAGGCGGCCGAAGCGGTGCTGGTGCTGCCGGACGGTTCGCCGGACGTGCTGGAGGTGCTGCACTCGCTGCGCGCCCGTTCGCTCCTGTGCGCTCGGGAGGTCGGAGCGCCCGGAGGCTTCCTGCGCCTGGGCCTGTACGAGAGCATCCGCGAGTACGCGGCCCTGCGCCTGCGCGAGCGCGGTGAGGAGGCGGCCTGCGAGGCCCGGCACGCGGACACCTACCTCCAGCTCGCCGGCCGTCTGCGGGAACGCGTCCAGCGCACGGGCGGGGCCACGGCGCTGCGCCGGCTGGCCCTGGAGCGGGAGAACCTGCTGGCCGCGTGCGACAACGCGATGGCGGTGCGTCCGGCGACCGCGCAGTCCCTGGGCCGCGCGCTGGAGACCCTGGTGGCGCTGGAGCCGGATGCGCGCACGCGCGGACCGGTGGGCCTGCTGATGGAGCGGCTGGAGCGGGCGCTGGAGGCGTCGGCCCACGTGCCGGTGGCGCCGCTGAAGCGCGCGGAGGCGCTGGCGGTGATGGGCCGCGCGTACCTGGACGCGGGCCAGCCGGAAGCAGCGCGCCGGGCACTGGAGCATGTGCGCACCGTCTTCCACGCGCTGGGCGAGTCCGCGGCGGAGAAGCGCGTGCTCGTGGATTTGTCCATCGTCGCCCGCCACGCCGGGGACGTGGCCTCCGCGTGGACGCTGATGCGCGACGCGCAGGCCCTGGCCTCGGAAGGCGACCGCTGGCTGGAGGCGTACGCGGTGGGAAACCTGGGCCTCGTCGAACAGGTGCGCCGCGGTCCGGAGGCGGCCATTCCGCACCTGCGCGCGTCGCTGGCGCTGTTCCGCGAGGTGGGCGACGTGACGTTCGAGGTGGGCTTCCTCACCAACTGCGCGGTGGCCATCGGCGAGGCCGGCGATGGGGGCGAAGCGGTGATGTTGCTGGGCGAAGCCCTGGCGCGCGCCTCCAGCGTGGAGGACCGCACCGGCGAGGCGCTGGCGCGGATCAACCTGGGTTGCTACCTGCTGGACGCGGGCGGCATCACGGATGCGTGCGAGCACCTGGAGTCCGCGGTGCGCACCTCGCGGATCATGGGGCAGCGACTGCTGGAGGGCACGGCGTTGGGAGAGCTGGGGCGCGCGTTCCTCGCAAGGGGCGACTGGAAGCAGGCCCGCCTGGCCCTGGGCGAAGCGGTGACCATCCTGGGCCGGGCGTCCCGCTGGCAGGCGCTGCGCTTCATCGCGCACCGTGCCGCACTGGAGGCCGCGTGCGGCGAGCTGCGCGCTGCCCGGAATGGCTTCGCGGAGCTGGAGGCCGCCCCCGAGCTGCGCGAGGACCCCAGCCTGCGCCAGCTCGTGAACCTGCTGCGCGCCGCCCTCGATCTGGCCGAGGCCGGCGCCGCCCCGGCGAACAGCAGCGAAGGTCACGCGGCCCGGAGCGCGGCCCACCGCCGCATGGAAGCGGCCCGGAACGCGCCGCGCGAAACCGCTTCGTCGGACATCCGCGGCG
Organism: Corallococcus praedator; assembly: GCF_003612125.1. Taxonomy (GTDB): domain Bacteria; phylum Myxococcota; class Myxococcia; order Myxococcales; family Myxococcaceae; genus Corallococcus; species Corallococcus praedator. Next base: position 6,076 of record NZ_RAWI01000093.1, on the reverse strand, counting down.
CGCTGCGCTTCCTGGAGGCCCACGTCGGCGTCACCGAGTCATGCCAGGACGCCTGAGGGCGACGGCCTCGAGGTTCGCCCTGGCCTCACGGAGTCACCGCGCCGAAAAGCCCTACGGCTTCGCGGCGGGGCTGGACGGGGCCTTCGCGGGCTCCGTCACCGGCTTCGCGAAGCGGCGGAAGAAGCTGTCGTCGTTCCAGCGCGGACGCTCGGGTGCATCCGCCACCGCGCGCGTCATGGCGGTCAGGAACGCGATGAAGCGCGCGGCGCCCTCGCGGTCCACGGGCTGCTGGGACAGGTCATCCGACGGCGCGTGGTAGTGCTCGGTCAGCCACTGCTTGAAGAGCTTGTGCTCGTCGGACCCCAGCGTGTAGCCGAACTTGAAGAACAGCGCGGGCACGCCCTCGCGGATGAACGAGTACTGGTCGCTGCGCACGAACAGGTTGCGGTCCGGCTCCGGATCCGCGAGCACCCGCACCCCCTGCTGCGCGGCCACCTCGGAGAGCGGCGCGGAGAGCGTGGACTCGTCCTTGCCGTGCGCCACGACGGCGGTGAACGGCCAGTGGGGCATGAACATGTCCAGGTTGAAGTCCGCCACCATGGACGTGATGGGCACGGGGGGCCGCGACGCGAAGTACTTCGACCCGAGCAGGCCCTTCTCCTCGCCCGTCACCAGCGCGAACAACACCGACCGCTTCAGCTTCCGCGGCTGCTCGCGCAGCGCACGCGCGACCTCCAGCAGCGCCGCCACGCCGGACGCGTTGTCCATGGCCCCGTTGTAGATGCGGTCGCCCTTCACCGGATCGCCGATGCCCACGTGATCCAGGTGCGCGCTGAGCACCACGTACTCCTTCGCGAGCACCTTGTCGGAGCCGGGCATGACGCCCACCACGTTCATCGACTTGAGCGGCTTGGACTCGATGGAGAGCTTCACCTTCAGGCGCGAGGGCAGGTCGAACTTCGGCAGCGGCTGATCCGCGTTGGCCAGCGTCACCAGCTCCTCGTAGGTGTGCGGAGCGCCCTCGAACCACTTCTGCGAATGGGCCACGTTCGCGACCACCCCCACCTTCAAGCCGCGCGAGTCGTTGAGCGAAGGGTCCGTGAACAGCACCGTCGGGTTCCTGATGGAAGCCACCATCCGATCCCAGGGAAGCTCCAGCAGCTTGGGGTTCTGCAGGTAGACGACCCCCACGGCCCCCGCGCGCTTGAGGACCTTCACCCGCTCCGTCCACGATCCGAAGTGGGACTTCAGCGGGCCCGGGATGTTCGCGGGACCGCCCTGAAGCAGCACCACCACCTTGCCCTTGAGGTCCAGGCCCGCGAAGTCGTCGTGGCCCTTCTCCGGGATGGACAGGCCGTACCCCACGAACACCAGGGGCGCGTCCACCGTACCGCTGTCGCCCTGCTGCGAGGACAGCATCACGTCCTCGCCCTGCACCAGCGGAAGCGTCTGGCCACCGCGCACGAGCGCGACGCTGGACTTCGCCTCCACCAGGCGGCGCGACTGCAACGCCATGGGCTGGAGGAAGCCCGTCTTCAGCACCGGCTTCACGCCCAGCGCGGCCAGCTCCTTGGAGACATAGCCCGCGGCCGTCTCATACCCCTTGCTGCCCGTGTCGCGCCCTTCCAGCGCATCACTGGAGAGGACCTCGATGTGCTTCCACCACCGGTCCCCCTCGGACACGGGAGGCTCGGCGGCCAGGGAGATGAACGGCGAGATGAACAGCGCGAGCGCGGCGGCGGTAGAAGCTCGGTTCATGAGGGCTGCGTTTAGGGCGACGGACGCCCGGGCGCAACCGCGATGCGCCCCCGGATGGACGGCGGGGGGACGGCCTCAGGCCCGCGCACCCAGCCGGCGACCGCGCAGCTCCGACAGCGTGCGCGCATCCAGCAGCACCGCGGACTTCTCCTGCGGGGACAGGGGCTCCACCGAGCCCGCCAGCAGCTTGCGCCGCGCGGACGCGAGCGCCACGGGAACGCCCGCCGACGGGTGGGCCTCCAGCAGGGCCAGGTGCAGCGCATGCGCGCGCGGATCCGTGAGCACGTGATCCAACGCGTCGTCCACCGGCTCCATCCCCTCCTCCGAAAGCTCCTGCGCGCGCACCAGCACGGTGGGCGGCGTCACCTCCTCGGGGATGAGGAACAGGCCCCGGCGCTGCGCCCACAGGCCCAGCGACGCGCGGGCGGTGAACACGGAGATGGCCGGGGCCAGCCACAGCCCCAGGATGACGGGCGACAACCACGCCAGCATCCCCGGCGCCACCGCGACCGTCAGCGCCGCGAGCACGACGCCCACCGCCATGTGCCACTTGTGCCGGCGGAAGGCCTCCGACCACGGCAGGTCCGTGTCCTCGCGCTGCTGGCTGGACCACGACACCCGGTAGCCCAGCAGCGTGCCGAACACGAAGTGCGACTGGAACAGCATCATCACCGGCGCCATCAGCGTGGAGACCACGCCCTCCAAGAGGACGCTCAGCGCCAGCTTGAAGCGGCCGCCCATCCGCGCCGCCTCCACGCGGTCGGCCAGCACCAGCCCCAGGCCCATCAGGCGGGGGATCCACAGCATCGCCAGCGACAGGACCATCAGCCGCAGCGCGCCCGCGGTGTCGAACGCGTCCCCACCGGGCAGCGTGGACTGGAAGTCCACGAACGTCGTGGGCGCGAAGAACCACTCGTGCAGCGCGGCGAACAAACCCGACACCAGGAAGATGAGCCACAGGGGCGACGCCACGTAGGACATCACGCCCATCACGAAGTGCGCCCGGCTCATCGGGTGCAGGCCGCCCGCCATCACGAGGCCCAGGTGCTGGAGGTTGCCCTGGCACCAGCGGCGGTCGCGCTGCGCGTACGCGAGCAGATCCGGGGGCGGCTGTTCGTAGCTGCCGCCCAGCTCCGGCACCAGCCACACCGTGTAGCCCGCGCGACGCATCAACGCCGCCTCCACGAAGTCGTGGCTGAGGATGTGGCCGCCGAAGGGCTGCTGACCGGGCAGCACCGGCAGGCCGCAGTGCTCGATGAAGGGCGCCATGCGCAGGATGGCATTGTGGCCCCAGTAGTTGGAGTCCCCCAGCTGCCACGCCGCCGCGCCCGCCGCGACGATGGGGCCGTAGATGCGGCCCGCGAACTGCTGCAGGCGCGCGAACAGCGTGGAGCGGCCCACGTTCTGCGGCGGCACCTGGAGGATGCCCGCGCCCGGATTCAACTCCATCAGCCGGGCCATGCTCACCACGCTGTCGCCGGCCATCAGGCTGTCGGCGTCCAGCACCAGCAGGAAGTCATAGCGGCGGCCCCAGCGCTCGCAGAACTCGGCCAGGTTGCCGGCCTTCTTGCCGGTGTTGTCGAAGCGGCGCCGGTAGAAGATGCGGCCCTGCCCGCCCACGCGGCGGCACAGCTCCGACCACGCCAGCTCCTCCGCCACCCACGCCTCCGCGCGCGTGGAGTCGCTGAGCACATAGAAGTCGAACGCGTCCAGGTGCCCGGTGGCCGCGATGGACTCGTACGTGGCCTGCACGTGCGCGAACACCGACGCCGGATCCTCGTTGTGCACCGGCATCACCACGGCGGTGCGGCGCGTGAGCGGCCCGGCGGCCTCCGCTTCGGTGGGCCAGCGCAGGCCCGGCACGCGGCGCTTCGACACGAGCTGCACGAAGCCCGCGACGCCGCCCCAGAACGACAAGGCAATCCACGCGAAGCACAGCGTGAACAGCATCAGCACGAACACTTCCGGCACCGTGGTGCCCCGGGCGCTGAGCAGCCGGTGCATCTCCACGGAGGCGAACCCGGTGGTCAGGACCGCCAGCCCCAGCACCATCACACGGCGAGGGCGGGCCATGGCCGGCGAGTACGGTTCGGCGTTCATGCGGACTCCGGTGCTCCAGTGGACAGCGCGGGGTGGAAGGCGTGGCCTAGCGCGACGGCGACACGCCCGCCTGACTGCCGGCCGGACGCAGCCAGCGGCGCAGCATGTCCATGAAGGGATTGAGCACGAGCACCTGCTCGCGCATCTGGCAGGGCACTTCGGCCGGGGCCGCCATGGGCACTGCTTCACACACCGCCCGGCGCCACGCCTCCGGCAACGCGCGCGGCTCGCGCATCAGCACGTCCGCGCCCCAGCGCGCGCCACCCACCAGGACGAACGCGGCCCGGCCGCGCACCAGCAGCGACGGACCCACGTGCGACGGGCCCAGGACCTCCGCCAGCCATCCCTCCACCCGCCAGCGCGCGAGCGCCAGCGCGGCCTCCGGAGACAGCGACAGGTCGCGGGTGCCGAGCACCCAGTTCGCCAGGCGCTCCAGGTCTCCACGGCCGTTGAAGCCGAAGTCCTGGAAGAAGCCCACCAGCGCTTCGTGGGTGTCCACGCGGGCCTGGGGCATCGCCGGGGCGAAGGAGAGGAAGGGGTGCGTGGTCACGGAATCCACAGGTAGCTCCAGGTCTCGGTGAGGGTCTCGGAACCGCGTTTCAGGAAGCAGCGAAGCTCGACGGGGCCTTCTCCGTCGGGCATCAGCTCGAAGGCCGCGCGGTAGCCGCCGGTGACGGCGTGGACTTCCGCGCGAGGGTGCAGCACCTGCCCGCGGGAAGCGGTGACGACCGCCTCCACCGGACCGGTGCCCTCCCCCGTGTTCTGCGTGAAATCGAGGACGAAGCGACGCGCCCCCGGCTTGCTGCCCGCCGCGACACGCGTCGCCGCGACGACCGACCCCAGGGCCTTCACACCTTCCGGCGCGAAGCCCCACGACAGTCGATACGAGAAACCAAGCTGTGCACCCGCCGCCAGCGGTGCATCCGGCACCCAGAAGGCGACGATGTTGTCGTGGATCTCCTCGCGGGTGGGCAGCTCCACCAGCCGCACGGAGCCCTTGCCCCAGTCACCCACCGGCTGCACCCAGGCACCCGGGCGGCGTTCGGAGCGCGCCTCGAGGTCTTCATAACTGGAGAAGGCCTGGTCGCGCTGCAAGAGGCCGAAGCCCGACAGCCCGTCCGTATGGAAGCTGCTCACCTGGGTGTGCTTCGGGTTCTTCAGCGGGCGCCACAGCTTCTCGCCGTTCTTCATCCACACGGAGAGGCCGTCGGAGTCGTGCACCTCGGGACGGAAGTCGTCGAAGTCGCCCCGGTCGTTCTCTCCGAAGAGGAACATGCTGGTCAGCGGCGCCAGACCCAGCTGCCGCACCTGCTTGCGGGCGAACAGCGTCACCGAAATGTCCATCACCGTCTGCTCGCCCGGCTTGATGGCGAAGCGGTAGGCGCCCGTGACGCTGGTGCTGTCGAGCAGCGCGTGCACCACCACCGTGTCCGCGCTCTCCGCCGGCTTCTCCAGCCAGAACTCGCGGAACGTGGGGAACTCCTCCGGGCCCTGCAGCGCCGTGTCGATGGCGAGCCCGCGCGCGGACAGGCCGTACAGGTTGCCCTTGCCCAGGGCGCGGAAGTAGCTGGCCCCGAGGAAGGCCACCAGTTCGTCGTAGTAGCCCTTCGTGTTGAGCGGCGCGTTGAGGCGGAAGCCCGCGAAGCCATTCACCTTGCCCCTGGGCGGGGTGCCGACGAGGGGCCCGTAGGTGAACTGATCCGTGGAGAAGGGCACCGGGCGCGCCTTGCCGCCGGACACCTCGTTCACCTGCACCGGACGCGTGTAATAGAAGCCGGGGTGGAAGAACTGCGCCCGGAACGACAGGTTCGCGTCACGCCACAGGGAGCTGGCGTCGCGGAAGCGGATGTCCCGGTACTGATCGTAGGTGAGCTTCTCGAAGGACGGCGGCACCCCGACGGGCGGCTCCTGGTACGGCTTCGCGGCCAGCGCGCGGGCCTTCTCCTTCACCGTCTCCATGGAGAACCCCGAACCCCGGGGCGCCTCGGAGGACGTCGCCGGCTTCGACTGGGCGCACGCCAGCGTCGCCACGCACAGCCCCACACCCCAGGCCATCCCCACCGTCTGTCGCTGCCACCGCGTCAAATCCCGCTCCTCCCAGGGGCCCACCGACCGCGCCGTCACGGCGCGACGCGGCATAGGCTAGCAACGGCCGTGCCAGACGACAGGGGCTGGGGAATTTCCCAATCAATCCAGGTACCTGCCCAATGACAGATAC
>NZ_RAWI01000939.1 GCF_003612125.1 Corallococcus praedator | reverse complement strand
GACGAGGTTGCTATCGGAGATGTCCTTCCGCGGCTGGTCAAGGGGCCGCTGACGATCTCGAACATGGTGGGCTGGCTACTGGGCTGGGGTTCGTACATGACGCAGACGAACCGCTCCAGCACGCCTACCTCAAGGAGCACCCCGGCGCGATCCTGTTCGACGACACCTATGGCATCGACGACACGATCGAGGCGCCGCACTTCAACAACGAGCTGGCCGCGAAAAGCGGATTGCCCGCGGCCTACGATTTCGGCGTGCAACGCAGCGCCTGGCTCGCCCACATGGTCACCGACTGGTGCGGCGACGACGGCTTCGTGACGGGGCTCGACATTCGCCTCCGCCGGCCCAACTATCTCGGCGACACGCTCTGGCTGGACGGGACGGTCACCGAGAAGCGTCGCGACGAGATCGGCGACCTCATCGAGCTCGTGGTGCGGGCCACCAACCCGCACCACGAGCTCGATG
>NZ_RAWI01000938.1 GCF_003612125.1 Corallococcus praedator | reverse complement strand
CGTCGAGAATGCTTCCGGCGGCGGCGCGCTCGTGACTTTTGTTTTGCCGGCTTTGCCCTGACGCGTCGCACTGTCGCTGTCTTCCCACGCTTCCAACTTTCCACCACCCACCATCCACTTCCCCGTGATCCTCATCATCGAAGACGAACACGCTCTCGCCGCCGCCCTCGGCACGGTCTGCAAACGGCTCGGCCACGAAGCGCGGCTCTGCTCCAGCGGCCAGCGTGGGCTCGACGAACTCGCATCCGGCGAATTCGCGCTCGCGATCCTGGACATCGGCCTGCCCGACATGAGCGGCCTGGTCGTGCTCGAACAGATCCGCCAGCGCGCCCCGCGACTCCCGGCGCTGATCATCACCGCGCACGGCAACCTCGACAACGCCGTCGCCGCGAAACAACTCGGCGCCGCCGCGTATTTGGTAAAGCCGCTCGATTTGCGCGAAGTGCAGGAAACCCTACGCCAGCTC
>NZ_RAWI01000937.1 GCF_003612125.1 Corallococcus praedator | reverse complement strand
GGGCCCGGTGCGCGCCAGCGAGGACGACCTGTGGCGCATCGTCTCCTTCGACGAATCCAACGACCCCGCGCAGAACCTCACCGCGTCCTTCGAAGCCGCCCTCCAGCAGGTGGACGCCCACCTGGAAGCGCTCATCCGCTCGGACGTGGGGCCGGCGGCGGGGGAAGCCAATGAATTCCTCGTCGAAGCCATCGTCGAGACGACGTTCGAACCGGAAGCGACCTTCGAACCGCTCCCTTCCCCCCGGTTCACCGCCTTCCCCGGTGACAACGGAGGGGGTTCTGGCCAGACTGATGAATCCGAGCTGTCCGGCGACCTGGACGACTGGGATTTTGACGAGGACGACGTGGCGGCCGAAGACCCCTCCAATCCCGACGAAGCCTCCAAGCTCCGGCGCCAGCGCCTCCTGCGCCGCGCCATGGAGAACATGGGTGCGCTCGGAGGACGCCCGCTCCCGCCCACTACC
>NZ_RAWI01000936.1 GCF_003612125.1 Corallococcus praedator | reverse complement strand
AGCTTGAGCAGCTTGAGATGAAAGTCGCTGACCTCAAAGGCATGAAGCAAGGTCATTTGCGGCTCTCAGTGATCACTACGGCAAAATACTTTATGCCGCGAATGCTCGGCCCGTTTTGCCGAATTTATCCCGGCATTGATGTTTCACTGACCGTCACCAATCACGAGCGCGTCATCGATCGCCTCGCCAACAATCAAGATGATTTGTACGTGATGAGCCAGTTGCCAGAACATCTAGAAATCAACGCCCATCCGTTTCTCGACAATCCGCTAGTTGTGGTTGCGCCCGCGACCCATCCGCTCGCAAAAGAGCGCAACATCACGCTAGAGCGCTTGGCCGAAGAGCCGTTTATCATGCGCGAACCGGGCTCAGGCACCAGACGCGCCATTCAATCGATGCTTGACCAGCAGAACTTAGTGGTCAAGGTGCGGCTAGAGCTAGGCAGCAACGAGGCAATCAAGCAGGCG
>NZ_RAWI01000935.1 GCF_003612125.1 Corallococcus praedator | reverse complement strand
AACATGGCCTGCAGCTTGTCCAACGCGGCTACCGAGAATCCGGTACCGACCCGTCCGGCGTAGGCCAGTCCATCCTCCCCGGGCACCCCCACCAGCAACGCGCCGATGCTGCCGGACCGGTTGCCCTGCCCGTCCCGCCAGCCGCCGATCACCACCTCCTGGTGCAGCGAGTGCTTGAACTTGAGCCAGGCCGACCCGCGCTGGCCGGGCAGGTACACCGAGTCGGTGCGCTTGGCCACCACCCCTTCCAGTCCCAACCGTTTGCTCTCGGCCAGCGCCTCCTGCAGGGTGCCGTCCAGCCGGTCCGGCGTGCTGCACACGTCACCGTCGATGCCCAGAGCCTCCAGCAGGGTGCGACGATCCCGATACTTCTTGCGCAGCAACGAAATGCCGTCGAGACGCAGCAGGTCGAACGCGTAGAAGTAGACCGGGGTCTCGGCGGCGGCCGCCCGCACCTGGGCCGGTTT
>NZ_RAWI01000934.1 GCF_003612125.1 Corallococcus praedator | reverse complement strand
GTTATCACGTTTATCGACCGCCTCGAACACCCGCGCATAATGTCCCGGTGCAAAGGAGTCAATCCCGTTGCCGATCTCGAAAATGTCGTTCAGTTGCGGCATGAGACCTTACCCTGAGTGGCGCTCTAAATGGCAATTTCCAGTACATTATTCTGTACGCGCGTCAGGTAATGCGGCGCGTCCTTTGTGGCCGGAAAACCTAAATGCTTCCCGGTCTTCACATCGAAGCGCGCGCCATGCCGGGGACACGCGATTTCTACCCCGTCCAGTTCGCCGTCCGCCAGCGGGCCGCCGTCATGCGTGCAAACATCCTCAATCGCATAATAATTATCGCTGATATTGAAAATGGCGACCCAGTGGTTTTGCACTTCCAGCACGATTCGCTCACCGCTAACCAACGGATCAGACGCCAGATCGAGTACCGCGACAAATGACTTCATGAATGGGCTTTCGGGACGCTATGTCTG
>NZ_RAWI01000933.1 GCF_003612125.1 Corallococcus praedator | reverse complement strand
AGTTGATGGTGCTCGCGCTCGACGAGGCCTGCACCAACATCATTCGCCACGCCTATGGCGGCTGCACGAAGCGCCCCATTCGCCTGCTCATGAGCCATACCCGACGAGGCATTTGCTGCACCCTGCGCGATTACGGTCGAGCGTGCGATCCGGATAAAATCCGCAGCCGCGAACTCACCGATTTCCGCCCCGGCGGCCTCGGCGTGCGCATCCTCCACAGCGCCTTCGACCAGGTGCTTTTCGAACCGCAACTGCGCGGCACGCGGCTGACCCGCGCGAAATCGTTGCGGCACCCCGCACCGTCCCACGCGGCTTCCGCGGCGTAGCCTCAGGCCATCGCGAGCCGTTCGCGCAACCGACGCAGCTGCAGGATCGTGCGCTCCTCGTTGCGGGTGAGCTTGCGACCCGAAAGCGGCAGCTCGAGCTGCTGATAAACGGGACCGTGCTGGGAGCGGAGTGATTTGAGC
>NZ_RAWI01000932.1 GCF_003612125.1 Corallococcus praedator | reverse complement strand
CCTCGAAGCCGATCATCTGCTCGTGCAGCTTCTCGCCGGGGCGGATGCCCACCACCTCGACGCGGGCCTCGGGGGCGACGGCGCGGGCGATGGCGCCGATCGTCATCGAGGGGATCTTGCGCACGTAGATCTCGCCCCCCACCAGGTCGTCGAGGGCGTGCCACACCAGCTCGACCCCCTGCTCGAGGGTGATCATGAAGCGGGTCATGCGCGGGTCGGTGACGGGCAGCACGCCCGTGGCGCGCAGCGAGGCGAAGAGCGGGATCACCGACCCGCGCGAGCCCATGACGTTGCCGTAGCGCACCACGCCGAAGCGGGTGTCGTGCCCCGCCGCATAGGCGTTGGCGGCCACGAACAGCTTGTCGGAGGCGAGCTTGGTGGCGCCGTAGAGGTTGATCGGGCTCGACGCCTTGTCGGTGGACAGCGCCACCACCCGCTTGACCTTGCGGTCGATGCAGGCGTCGATC
>NZ_RAWI01000931.1 GCF_003612125.1 Corallococcus praedator | reverse complement strand
ATCTGGTGGATGCTCACTGCCTTATTCGCCACGCTTTGGAGCGCTTTGCTGGCCGTGTTGGGAGCGATCGCAGGCGTTGCCGTTGGCTATGTGATCGCGTTCTACACCTCTTGGGGAACTGAGTTTGCGGATTGGCTGTCGCAATTAACGTCTGGGCTAGATTTCGCGATCGAAACAGACCTGCTAATTTTCGCCTTGGCCGGATGGGGCACAGCTTGGGGCTTGACGGCGGCGGGCGGTTTGGGGCAGCGGCGACGCTGGTGGTCAGGTGCGATCGGCAGTTTGGCCTATCTAATTGGCTGGCTGAGTCTGCAAAGCGTTCAAATCGAAGGAGCAACAGCCGGATTCACCGTGTTTGCGGCGATCGCGCCTCCCCTGCTCGTGCTGGGCTTGGGAATGACCAGTGATTCGCTGATGCGGGCGATTGTGGCGATCGTCGGTATCACTCCCTGCATCGCAATTCTGGCT
>NZ_RAWI01000930.1 GCF_003612125.1 Corallococcus praedator | reverse complement strand
ATCATCTGCTCAGGCATCCCGCCTTTGTCCTTGAGCGCACACCGGCCGTGCCGCGTCCGGGCGACCTCATCTGCACCGCACGCGGCGCCGATCGCTTCATGACGGACCCGGCCGAAATCCAGGCCGGCAGAACGCCCATGCATTGCGATCTCGTCGTCGAGATGGACCCGGTGCGCCATGAAGTGAAATCGATTGGCGGCAACGTGCAGCAATCCGCATCGATGAGCATTACCGAGTTGAATGACGCCAACCAGCTCGATCCGTACACGAATTCGGTCATGCAGTGGTTGGTGGTGCTGCGCAACCAGTTGCCCTAGCAGACGGCAGATGTAACGTTGTTTGACGCCCGGCGCAAATTCATTAACATGTGAATCACTTAAGCGCCGGCAACCCGACCGGCGCATGGCCCCTGCGATCAGGAGACAGGTCATGACGGTGCTTTCGCTTTCGCCCGATTCCGGTTCGGAC
>NZ_RAWI01000092.1 GCF_003612125.1 Corallococcus praedator | reverse complement strand
CCCCCCAACAGCCACACCGCCTGGACCACCACCGCCCGCTTCCACGTCGTCGTGCGTCGCATGCCTGGAGCGTCCCTTCCGTCCATGAAACTGGATTGGTAGCAAAAACGGAAAAACCTTAGCGCGTCCCACCAAGGCACCGGGACGGCCGCGCGCGGCCGGTGAATACGCAGGGCGTTTGCGACGTCGGGAGCCCACGCCCGTGACCCGTCCGCGCGGGTCGTTCCGAATCATCCCGTGGGGGTCTTCGCGACCTGCGGGGAGCACTGGACGCATCACCCCCCTGGACAAACCCGCAAGCAGCTGAACGGCGAGGTTCCATTGCGCGTTTTGCCAACAAAAACAGCTTCTTGCGGCACCAATAGGGCGTGGAGTGGAGCATCCGCCCGGTCCCCTGCCGGCTTGGGGCCGGGCGCCAATTGTCTCCCTGTTGATGCTTTGGTAAAGGTTGCCTTTGGGAGCGCTTGGGGCCTCTCCGTCATGACGATGGGATTCACCGTTCAGCGCTGGGCCGCATGGGCCCCTGGCCTCGTTGCTCCGGCCGCCTGGGAAGCCTGGCTTGAGAAGCCCCACCCGCTCCCGGCCGAAGGCACGCCCGCGCTCGCGGAGATGCCCGCGATGATGCGCCGCCGGGTGGACCGGCTGGGCCGCATCGCGCTGCAGGCCACCTATCAGGCCCACGCGGACGCGCCCGAAGCGCCGGTGCTCTTCGCATCGCGTTACGGGGACCTGGGCCGTTCGGTGGAGCTGCTCACGCAGTTGGCGCGCTCGGAGCCGCTGTCGCCCACGTCGTTCAGCCTGTCGGTGCACAACGCCATCGGCGCGCTCTACTCCATCGCACGGGGCGACACGGCCTCCTATGGCGCCATCGCCGCGGGCGAGGAGACGGTGGAGGCCGCCTTCACGGAGGCGTGCGGCCTGCTGGCGGACGGTGTCCCCCGGGTGATGGTCGTCCTCTACGACGAGCCCGTGCCGGAGCCCTGGCGGCACTTCTCCCCGACGGTGGGGTTCCCGCACGCCTGGGCCTGCCTGCTGGCGGCCGACTCGGGCGCGAACGCCATCCGCCTGGACTGCCACGCCGGGCCGCCGGACGCGGACGCTGGGGAACAGGACGGGCTGCCGGCGGACCTGCGCGCGCTGCGCTTCCTGGTCTCCGGGGCGCGCCAGTGGGAGCACCCGGTGGGCGCTCGGCGCTGGCGGTGGGAACGCCATGGTTGAGAAGCTCGACCGGCTCTGGCGCATCTTCGCCACCGGCCTGTCCTTCGCCACGTTCGGGCTGGGGGGGCTGGCGCTGCGCCTCCTCTACTTCCCGCTGCTCCAGCTCATCGTGCGCGAGCCCGTGCGGCAGACGCGGCTGGCGCGGCTGGCCGTGCACCACTCATTCCGCTTCTTCGTCGGCTACATGCGCTTCCTGGGCGTGCTGCGCTACGAGCTGGAAGGGGTGGAGAAGCTGTCGCGTTCCGGGCTGCTCATCCTGGCCAACCACCCGACGCTCATCGACGTGGTGTTCCTCATCTCGCTGGTGCCCAACGCGGACTGCGTGGTGAAGGCGAGCCTGGCGAACAACCCGTTCATGCGCGGCCCCATCCGCGCGACGCGCTATCTGTGCAACGACTCCGGGCCCGGGCTCATCCAGGACTGCATCGCGTCCGTGAAGGCCGGCAACAACCTCATCATCTTCCCGGAGGGAACGCGCACGCCGGTGAACGGACCCATGCAGTTGCAGCGCGGCGCCGCCAACATCGCGGTGCGCGGCCCCTGCGACATCACGCCCGTCACCATCCGCGTCGCGCCGCTGGGCCTCACCAAGGGCGCGCCCTGGTGGAAGGTGCCTCCGAAACCCATGCACTTCATCATCCGCGTGGAGGACGACATCCCCGTCTCCTCCAGGGACGCGGACGCGGGGGACGCGGCGAAGGCCGCGCGCCACCTCACCACACGCCTTCACGACTACTTCTCCCAGGAGAACCAGGGCCATGCTGGAGCTTGAGCACGAAATCAAGCGTCTGGTCATCGAGACGCTGAACCTCGAAGACCTCAAACCGGACGACATCGATCCCGCCGCGCCGTTGTTCGTCGAGGGCCTGGGACTGGACTCCATCGACGCCCTGGAATTGGGGCTGGCGCTGCAGAAGTCCTATGGCGTCGTGCTGGCGAGCGACTCCAAGGAGAACCGCCGTCACTTCGCCAGCGTGCGGGCGCTCGCGGACTTCGTCAGCACCCACCGCACCAAGTCCTGAACCCCTAAAAACCAAAGCGCGGAGCCACCCCATGACCAAACACGAGTTGTTCGAGCGCCTGAGCGCCATCCTCCAGGAAACCTTCGACATCGAACCGTCGCGCATCATCCCGGAGGCGCGGCTGCACGATGACCTGGACATCGACAGCATCGACGCCATCGACCTGCTGGTGCGGCTGAAGCCCGTCGCGGGCCAGCGCGTTCCGCCGGAGGTCTTCCGCTCCGTGCGCACGCTGCAGGACGTGGTGGACGCGCTGCACGGGCTGCTCGGCAGCGACTCCGCCGCGGCGTGAAACGCCTGCGTCCGGTGTTGTTGGGGCTCTTGAGCCTCGCGTACCCGCCGCTCGTCTATCTGGGCCTGGGCCACTTCGAGCCCCGCTGGATGGCGCTCCCCCTGGCGGGCATGGCGGTGGTGCGCGCGGTGGCCACCCGGGAGAAGATGTGGCTTGCGGCCGCCGTGGGAGCGCTGGTGCTCGCGGCGTCCAGCATGCTGGGCAACCACGCGCTGCCGCTGAAGCTCTACCCGGTGCTCGTGAACAGCGTGCTCCTCACCGTCTTCGCCACCAGCCTCGCCTATCCCCCCAGTGTCATCGAACGGCTGGCGCGCCTGCGGGAGAAGGACCTGCCGCCGTCCGGCGTCCTCTACACGCGCAAGGTGACGCAGGTGTGGTGCGGCTTCTTCGTCCTCAACGGCGGCCTCGCGCTCACCACCGCGCTCTGGGCGAGCGACGCCACCTGGGCGCTCTACAACGGCCTCATCGCCTACGGCCTCATGGGCCTGCTCTTCGCCGGCGAATGGGTGGTGCGGCAGCGGGTGCGCGCACGGCACGCCCATGGATGAGCCGCTCGCGCTCGAACACCTCCTCGTGCACGGCCGTCCCGCGGGGCACCCCGTGGCCCGCCGCGAGGGACAGGTGCTGGACTTCGCCGCGTTCCGCGCGAGGGCCACCGGCTGGCGTGCGGCCTTCGCGGCGCACGGGGGGCGGCGGTACGCGCTCTTCCACGAGGACACCTTCGAGTTCGCCGCCGCGCTCTTTGGCGCCTGGCACGCGGGCGTGTGCATCTACCTTCCCGCCGACGCTCGGCCCGCCACGCTGGAGGCGCTGCGCGCCCACGTGGACGGCTTCGCGGGCAGGGCTCCGGCGGACCTGACGGCGCTGACACCCATCCCGAACGCAGAAGGTACGTTCCAGCCCCTGTCGCCGGAGCTCGCGGCGCTGGTCGTCTACACGTCGGGCTCCAGCGGTGAGCCCACCGCCATCCCCAAGCGCCTGTCGCAGTTGTCCAGCGAGGTGGTGACGCTGGGGGCCCTGTTCGACAAGGAGGCCGGAGATGCGCCCGTGCTCGCCACCGTGTCGCACCAGCACATCTATGGCCTGCTGTTCCGGGTGCTGTGGCCGCTGGCGTCGGGCCGGCCGTTCGACGCGCACGGGCTGCCGTATCCAGAGGACATCGTGGCCGCGCTGCGCCCGGGCCCCGCGCTGCTGGTGGCGAGCCCCGCGCACCTGAAGCGGCTGCCGGCGTCACTGGACTGGGCCTCGGTCCGCGGGCACCTGCGCGGGCTGTTCTCCTCCGGGGGGCCGCTCAGCCCCGAAGCGCTCCAGGCGTGTCGGGAGCTGCTGGGCCGGGCGCCGGTGGAGGTCTACGGCAGCTCGGAGACCGGGGGCGTCGCGTGGCGCAGGCGGGACACCGAGGACGCCGCGTCGTGGCGGGTGATGCCCGGCGTGGAGGTGCGCGCCGGCGCGGATGACGAGGTCCTGGCCGTCCGCTCGCCCCACCTGGACCTGTCCGAAGGGGCGTGGTTCACGACGGAGGACCGGGCGCGGGCGGTGCCCGGGGGCTTCGAGCTGCTGGGGCGCAGGGACCGGCTCCTCAAGCTGGAGGAGAAGCGCGTGTCGCTGAGCGCCATGGAGCGGGCGCTGGTGGAGGGCGGGCTGGTGAAGGAGGCGCGGGTGCTGCCCCTGGCGGAGGGCCACCGGGTGACGCTCGCGGTGGTGGCGGTGCCGGAGGCGGCGGGCTGGAGGCTCCAGGAGGCGGGGGGCAGACGCTCCCTGAACCAGGCCCTGCGCGAGAAACTGGCCCCCCATTTCGAGTCCAGTGCCTTGCCGCGCCGGTTCCGATATCTGGAGGCCATGCCGGTCAACTCGCAGGGCAAATCCACGGAAGCGGCGCTCGCCGCCCTCTTCGACCCGAGGCGGCCGGCGTTCCAGGTCCTCGAGCGCGCACCGGAGCGCGTGCTCCTGTCGGTGGAGGCCCCGGAGGGCTCGCCGTACTTCGACGGCCACTTCCCCGGCACGCCCATCCTGCCCGGCGTCGTCCAGGTGGACTGGGCGCTGCTGCTGGGCCGCGAGCACTTCGCCCTGCCGCCGGACTTCCTGCGGCTGGAGACCCTGAAGTTCCAGCAGGTGATTCCGCCCGGCACGCAGCTGACGCTGGAGCTCACCTGGGCGGCGGAGTCCGGACGGCTGGGCTTCAAGTTGACGTCGGCCGCGGGCGCGCACGCCAGCGGCCGCATCGTGCTGGGTGGAGGGGTGGGATGAAGGTCTGCGCGGTGATTCCGGTCTACAACCACGGCGAGGCCGTGGGCGCGGTGGTGCACGCGGTGCGCTCCCATGGCCTGCCCTGCGTGCTGGTGGACGACGGCAGCGAGCCCAGCTGCGCGGCGGTGCTGGACGGGCTGGCGCGCGACGACAGCAACGGCGTGGAAGTGGTGCGCCTGCCCCAGAACGAGGGCAAGGGCGGCGCGATGATGGCGGGCCTGCGCGCGGCCCAGGCTCGCGGCTACAGCCACGCGTTGCAGATCGACGCGGACGGACAGCACGACGCCCGCGACATCCCCCGCTTCCTCGCGCTGGCCAAGCAGAGCCCCGACACGCTGGTGTGCGGCACGCCCGTCTACGACGAGTCCGTGCCCAAGGGCCGGCTGTACGGCCGCTACGCCACGCACATCTGGGTGTGGATCAACACGCTGTCGTTCGCCATCCGCGACTCGATGTGCGGCTTCCGCGTCTATCCGCTGGCGCCCACCGTGGCGCTCATCGACTCGGTGCGGATTGGCAAGCGGATGGACTTCGACGTGGAGGTGCTGGTGCGCCTGTTCTGGCGCGGCATGCGCATCCTCAACCAGCCCACCCACGTGCGCTACCCCACCGACGGCATCTCCCACTTCGACGTGCTCTGGGACAACGTGCGCATCTCCGGCATGCACGCCCGGCTCTTCTTCGGGATGCTGGTGCGGCTGCCGATGCTGCTGTGGCGCAAGGTGGCGCGATGAAGTCCCGCCACTGGGCGGAGATGGGAGAGACGACCTTCGTCGCCGGCATCTGGCTCCTGTACTGGATCCACCGGCTGCTGGGGCGCTGGCCCTTCCGCCTCTGTCTGTACCCGGTGGTGCTGGTGCACTGGCTGAGCCGGCCGCTCCTGCGCCAGTCCTCGCTCCAGTACCTGGAGCGGATGGAGGCCGCGACGGGTGCGCTGGGCCACACGCCGCACTGGCGCGACAGCGTGCGCCACACGCTGATGTTCGCGGAGACGATGCTGGACAAGCTGCTCGCGGTCAGCGGGCGCTACCGCTTCGAGCGCGTGCGCACCGAGGGCCGCGAGGAGTTCTACCAGGCGGCGAAGGCGGGCAGGGGCGGCGTCATCGTCACCGCGCACATGGGCTGCCTGGAGCTGTGCCGCACCATGGCGGAGCGCAGGGGCGAGGTGAAGCTCAACATCCTGGTGCACACGCTGCACGCGGAGCAGTTCAACCGCCTGCTCAAGCGCCTCAACCCGGAGAACGACTTCCACCTGCTGGAAGTCACCGACATGGGCCCGGCCACCGCCGTCGCGCTGAACGAGCGCGTGGAGGCCGGCGAGTTCGTGGTCATCGCGGGCGATCGCATTCCCGTGAATGCCAGCCAGACCGTGCGCGTCGACTTCCTGGGACACCCCGCGCCCTTTCCCGTGGGGCCCTACGTGCTGGCGGCGCTGCTCAAGTGTCCGCTCTACCTGCTGGGCTGCATCCATGAGGGCGACGGCTACACCATCCACTTCGAGTGCCTCTTTGAGCGCGTCGTCCTGCCGCGAGGCAAACGCGAGGCCGCGCTCACGGACTGCGCCCAACATTACGCCGGCCGGGTCACGGCGCTCCTCCAGCGCGCGCCCTACGACTGGTTCAACTTCTTTCCCTTCTGGGATCAGGTGAATGTCTCCGCGAAGCCCCCTACCTTCTGACCTCCCGGTGCGCTTCGACGGCGGTCGGCTGACCCTCGAGGACGTGGGAGCGCTGGCTCGGCGCGAGCGCCCGGCCGAGCTGGGCACCGCCCCCGCCTTCCGTCAGCGCATCGCGAAGGGCGCCGCGTTCCTGGACCGGCTGCTGGCGGAGGACGGCGTCATCTACGGCGTCACCACCGGCTACGGCGACTCCGTGACGGTGTCCATCCCGCCCGCGCTCGTCGCGGAGCTGCCGCACCACCTCTACACGTACCATGGCATCGGCGCGGGCCGGTTCCTCACGCCCGAGGAGACGCGCGCGGTGCTGGCCACGCGGCTCGCCTCGCTGTGCCAGGGCTTCTCCGGCGTGGGCGAGGGCCTGCTCACCCAGTTGGAGTTGCTGCTCAAGCACGACGTGCTGCCAATGATTCCCGCCGAGGGTTCGGTGGGCGCGAGCGGTGACTTGACGCCCCTGTCCTACGTGGCGGCGGTGCTCTGCGGCGAGCGCGACGTCTGGTACCGGGGCGAGCGGAGGCCCGCGGCCCAGGTGCTGGAGTCGCTGGGCGTGAAGCCCCTGAAGCTGCGGCCGAAGGAGGGGCTGGCCATCATGAACGGCACCGCCGTGATGACCGCCCTGGCGTGTCTGGCGTGGGAGCGGGCGGAGTACCTGTCCCGGCTGGCCACGCGGCTGACCGCGTTCAACGTGCTGGCGAGCGCCGGCAACGCGCACCACTACGACGAGACGCTCTTCGCGGCCAAGCCCCACGCGGGCCAGCAGCGCGTGGCGGCCCGGCTGCGCGCGGACCTCGTCACGGACCGGCCGTCGCGCAACGAGCAGCGGCTCCAGGACAGGTATTCGCTCCGGTGCGCGCCGCACGTCATCGGCGTGCTGGAGGATGCGCTGCCCTTCTTCCGCACGCTCATCGAGAACGAGCTGAACAGCGCCAACGACAACCCGCTCATCGATCCCGACGGCGAGCGCGTGCTGCACGGCGGCCACTTCTACGGCGGCCACATCGCCTTCGCCATGGACAGCCTGAAGACGGCGGTGGCCAACGTGGCGGACCTGTTGGATCGGCAGCTCGCGCTGCTGGTGGACCCCCGCTACAACCACGGGCTGCCCGCGAACCTCTCCGCGTCCACGGGCCCCAGGGCCGCCATCAACCACGGCCTCAAGGCGGCGCAGATCAGCGTCTCCGCGTGGACGGCGGAGGCGCTCAAGCAGACGATGCCCGCGTCCGTCTTCTCCCGCTCCACGGAGTGCCACAACCAGGACAAGGTCAGCATGGGCACCATCGCCGCGCGCGACTGTCTGCGCGTGCTGGAGCTGACCGAACAGGTGGTCGCGGCCATGCTCATCGCGGCCCGCCAGGGCGTCACCCTGCGGCAGCGCGTGGACGCGGACGCGAGGCCGGGCCCCGCGTTGGCGGCGATGCAGGCGGACCTGGAAGCGCGCATCCCGTTGCTGGTGGAGGACCGCGCCCTGGATGGCGAGCTGCAAGGCCTGCTCACCGCCCTTCGCCGGCGGGAGTGGAGGCTGCATGAAGCCTGACCTGAGCTGCGAAATCGAAATCGATCCGCCGTTCCACGACCTCGACATGATGGAGATCGTCTGGCACGGCCACTACGTGAAGTACCTGGAGCTGGCGCGCTGCGCCCTCCTGCGCCGCTACGACTACGACTACCCGCAGATGCGCGAGTCCGGCTATGGCTGGCCCGTGGTGGACATGCGGCTCAAGTACGTGTCCCCCATCTCCTACAAGCAGAAGATCATCGTGCGCGCCGAAATCACCGAGTGGGAGAACCGGCTGCGCTTCGACTACGCGCTGCGTGACGCGGCCACCGGGCGCAAGGTGAACCAGGCCCACACCATCCAGGTGGCGGTGGCCCTGGCGACGGGGGAGATGCAGTTCGTCTGTCCGGAAGTCCTCTGGAACAAGCTGGGAGTGAGGCCGGAATGAAGACCCTGCTCGTGCTCACCTGCGCGCTGCTGTCCGTGAGCGCCCACGCGGGCGACCTCGTGAAGGACGTGCGCGCCCGGCTGGTGGATGCGCCGCTGGTGCGCGGCCACTTCGAACAGAAGAAGACCGTGGCGGGCTTCAAGAAGCCGCTGGTGTCCAAGGGTGACTTCCTCCTCGCCCGCGACCAGGGCGTGCTGTGGAACACGCGCACGCCTTTCGCCTCCACGCTGACGCTCACGCGCAAGTCGCTGAGCGCGGAGCAGGGCCAGGGCGGCGCGGCCTATCACCTGGACTCCACGAAGGAGCCGGCGCTGGCGGCGGTGAACGAGCTGCTCTTCGCGCTGCTCGCGGGCGACGTGTCCACGCTGCAGAAGCGCTTCAAGGTGGAGGGCGAGCTGGTGGGCCCCACCGGCTGGCGGCTGGAGCTGACGCCCACGGACGCGGGGCTCGCGCGCGTCTTCAAGCACATCCAGTTGGAAGGCGACGCGTACGTGCGGCAGGTGAAGATGGACGAGACGCGCGGGGACTCCAGCGTCATCCTCTTCGACCAGCTCACGCAGTCGCCGCCGCCGGATGCCACGGAAGCCGAGCGCCTTGGCAAATAGGCTGGCCATCCTCTGGGCCCTGGTGGTCCTCGCCGTGGGCGTGCACCAGGTGTCCTTCTGGCGCTCGGCCCGCCTGGACACCGACGTGCTCGCGCTCCTGCCGGAGGACGAGCAGGCGCCGGAGGTGGACGCCGCCACGCGCAAGCTCGCGGACGAAGCCGGCCGGCAGGTGGTGCTGCTGGTGGGCGCGCAGGACTGGGCCTCCGCCCAGAAGGTCGCGGACGAGGCCACCCGCGTGCTGGAGCAGGCCTCCGACGTGCTGGAGCCCGCCGTGGTGGACACCTCCGCGCTGGAGCAGGCGGTGGACTTCTACCGGCCTTACAGAGACCGGCTGCTCACGCCCGCGCAGCGCCAGTGGCTCACGCGCGCGACGCAGGAGGAGCTGGGCGGCACGGCCCTGATGAAGCTGTACCAGCCCGCGGGCGCGCGGATGACGGACTGGAACGCGGATCCGCTGGGCCTGTGGCCGGACTGGTGGCAGGCCCGCGCCGCGGAGACCTCCGCGCGTCCCCGCGACGGTCGGCTGTGGCTGTCGGGCGAGGGCCGCGAGTGGGTGCTCCTCACCTGGAAGAGCAAGGTTTCCGCCTTCGCGCTGGGAGACGGCTCCCGCGTCACCGCCGTGGTGGAGCAGGCCCGAGCCCGGGTGGAGGCCACCGTGCCCGGCGCCCGGCTGGTGGCCGCGGGCGTGCCGCTGTACGCGGAGGCCGCCGCCGCGCAGGCGAGCTGGGAGATGTCCACCATCGGCTTCGGCTCGCTGGCGGCGGTGCTCCTGCTGGTGTGGCTCACCTTCCGTTCGCTGCGGCCCATCCTGCTCGTGGGCGTGTCGCTCACGCTGGGGTGCGCCGTGGCGCTGACGGTGACCGCGCTCGTCTTCGAGCGGGTGCACCTGCTCACGCTGGTGTTCGGCTCCAGCCTCGTGGGCGTGGCGGAGGACTACGGTTTCCACTACTTCGCCGCGCGGCAGGGCAAGGCCCCGTCCGAGCGCGGGCCGGTGATGCGTTCGCTCTTGCCGGGCATGGCGCTGGCGCTCATCACCAGCGTGGTGGCGTACCTGGCGCTGGGCGTCGCGCCCTTCCCCGGCCTGCGGCAGATGGCGGTGTTCTCCGCCGCCGGCCTCACCGCCGCGTTCCTCACCGTGGTGTGCTGGTTCCCCTCGTTGGACCGGGGCGCGCTGCCCGTCACCGCCTTCTCCGAGCGCTTCTCCGCCTCCATCACCCGCTGGCCGCGCATCGCCTCCACGCGGGGCTGGTGGGTGACGGGCGCCGTGCTTGCCGTGCTGGTGGCCGTGGGCCTCTGGAAGCTGAAGCCCCAGGACGACCTGCGCCAGTTGCAGGGCGCGCCCCCGAACCTCATCGCCGACCAGCGCGAACTGGGGCGGCTGTTGGGCCTGCCCAGCCCCGCGCAGTTCTTCCTGGTGGAGGGGGACAGCGACGAACAGGTGCTCGCGCGCGAGGCGACGTTGAAGCAGCACCTGGACACGCTGGTCGCCCAGAAGGTGTTCGCGGGCTACCGCGCCGTGTCCGACTGGCTTCCCTCCCAGGCCCAGCAGCGCGAGGACGCGGCCCTGAGCGCCCGCGCCGAAGCGCAGGCCGTGGCCGCCGTCAGCGAGTCCACGGGCGAGGCCCCCCCGCGCGCCGCGTTCGCGGACGAACCGCTCACGCCTTCGCGCTTCCTCTCCGGGCCCGTCGCCTCCGCCATCCGGCAGCAGTGGCTGGGGACGCTGGGCGCGCGGCAGTACAGCGTCCTCATGCTGCGCGGCCTCAACGACCCGAAGCAGTTGCCGAAGCTGGAAGCGGTCGCGCACGGCCTGGAGGGCATCCGCTGGGTGGACAAGACGGCGGAGATCTCCGGGCTGCTCGGCCGCTACCGGCGCATCATGGGCGGGCTCATCGTCGCGGGCTATGTCGCGGTGCTGCTCACGCTGGTGGCCCGCTTCGGGCGACAGGCGTGGCGCGCGTGGCTGCCGTCCGTGCTGGGCACGCTCATCACGCTCGCCCTCTTCGGCTGGTCGGGGGCGCCCCTGCAGCTCTTCACCGTGCTGGGTTTGGTGCTGCTGCTGGGCATGGGCGTGGACTACGGCATCTTCCTTCTGGAGCACCCCGGTGACGGTTCCGCGTGGCTCGCGGTGGCCCTGGCCGGCGTCAGCACGCTCCTGTCCTTCGGTCTGCTGGGCCTGTCGGCCACGCCCGCCCTGCGCTCCTTCGGCCTCGCCATGCTCCTGGGCGAGGTCACCATCTGGATCCTCACCCCCTGTTTCCGACTTCCTCCTGGGAAAGCCACACATTGAAAACTGAATCGGCGGACATCCTCATCATTGGCGCGGGCCCCGCGGGCTCCGTCGCGGCGGGCCTCCTTCGCAAGCAGGGCCGTGACGTCCTCGTGCTGGAGCGTGAGCAGTTCCCTCGCTTCTCCATCGGCGAGAGCCTGCTGCCGCAGAGCATGGAGTACATCGAAGCGGCCGGAATGCTCCAGGACGTGGTGGAGGCGGGCTTCCAGTACAAGAACGGCGCGGCCTTCGTGCGCGGCGACAAGTACACGGACTTCGATTTCCGCGACAAATTCTCCCCCGGCTGGGGCACCACCTTCCAGGTGCAGCGCGCCCACTTCGACCACGTGCTCGCGAAAGGTGCCGAGCGTCAGGGCGCCACCGTGCGCTACCGCCACGAGGTCCTCTCCGTGGACACGAACGGCGAGCAGCCGGAGGTGACGGCGCGCGGTCCCGACGGTGAGACGTACCGCGTGCGCGCGCGCTTCCTCCTGGACGCGAGCGGCTTCGGCCGCGTGCTGCCGCGCCTCTTGAACCTGGAGACGCCGTCGAACTTCCCCAAGCGCGGCGCCATCTTCACCCACGTCCTGGACCGCACGCCGCCGGGCAGCTTCGACCGCAACAAGATCCGCGTGACGGTGCACCCCGAACACGTGCACGTCTGGTACTGGACCATCCCCTTCTCCGACGGCCGCTGCTCGCTGGGGGTCGTCGCGAAGATGGAATACCTGGAGCAGTACCAGGGCACGGACACCGAGCGGCTCCAGGCCATCGTGAAGGAGACGCCGTCGCTGTCGGACCTGTTGAAGGACGCCGTCTGGGACACGCCCGCGCGCAAGCTCACCGGCTACGCGGCCAACGTGAAGTCGCTGTGGGGCCCGGGCTTCGCGCTGCTGGGCAACGCGGGCGAGTTCCTCGACCCGGTGTTCTCCTCGGGCGTCACCATCGCGTTCAAGTCCGCGAGCCTCGCGGCTGACTGCATCCGCCGCGCGTACGCCGGGGAGACGGTGGACTGGGAGAAGGACTACGCGAAGCCGCTCAAGGCGGGCGTGGACACCTTCCGCACCTTCGTGGAGTCCTGGTACGAGGGCGGCTTCCAGCAGGTCATCTTCCACCCGAACCCGTCCCCGGACGTGCGGCGGATGATCTCCGCCATCCTCGCCGGCTACGCGTGGGACACGAACAACCCCTACGTCGCGGAGAGCAAGCGGCGCCTCACCGTGCTCGAGGCCGTGTGCGCCTAGCCGTCCCGGTCCTGCTCGTCGCGGGCCTCGTCGCCTGCGCCACCGCGCCCCGGCCGCCGCCCGCCGCTCCCGGCGAGCCGCTGCCGGAGCTGCGGCTGGCACCGGCTGCCCTGGGGGCCACCGTCAGCCTGACGCAGCGGCTGGAGTTCGCGCACGAGTCGGACCCCGGCGGCCCGCGTTCGCTGGAGGCCCTGCTGGAGGTGGAGCCGGCGCTGATGCAGCTGGCCGGCTTCGCCCTGGGGCAGCGCATCCTCACGCTGCGTTGGAATGGAACCACCCTGGACGAGGAGCGCGACCCGCGCCTGCCTGCCCAGTTCCAGTCCGCGCCGGTGCTCCGGGACGTGCAGCTCGTCTACTGGCCGGCCGACGCCGTGCGCGCCGCCCTGCCCCCCGGCTGGACGCTGGAGGATGGGCCCGGGCGACGTGCCCTGTCGAAGAACGGCAGGGAATGGGTGACGGTGCGCTACGATGGCGAGCCGCGCTGGGAAGGGCGTACACAGCTCACCAACCTCTCCGAGCACTACCGGCTCACCATCGAATCGCGCCCCGCGGACGAGTGACCTCTTCCATGATGCCTCCCGTCTTCCTCCACCAGCTCGGCCTCGTCTGCGCCCTGGGCTCCGGGAAGCGCGAGGTGGCGCGCGCGCTGTTCGCGGCCACCCCCTCCGGCGTGGCCCCCCATGAGGGCTACGCGGACCGCGCGCTGCACCTGGGCCTCATCACCGCCCCGCTTGAGGCCCAGGACGCGCTGCCCCCGGCCTGGCGCAGCCGCAACAACGCGCTCCTGCTGACGGCGCTCGCGGAGATCCGCCCCGCCGTGGACGCGGCCATCGCCCGGTTCGGTCCGGAGCGCGTGGCCGTCGTCCTGGGCACCAGCACCTCCGGCATCGGCGAGAGCGAGGGCGCCATCGCCGCGCAGCTCGCCACGGGACAGCTGCCCGCGACCTTCCACTTGAACCAGCAGGAGCTGGGCGCTCCCGCCTCGGCGCTCACCCACGTGCTGGGCCTCTCCGGGCCCGCGTATGTCATCTCCACCGCGTGCTCCTCCAGCGCCAAGGCCCTGGCGAGCGCGGCGCGGCTCTTGCGCGCGGGCACCGTGGACGCGGTGCTGACGGGCGGCGTGGATTCGCTGTGCCGCTTCACCGTGGCGGGCTTCCGCGCGCTGGAGTCGGTGAGCGAGGAGCGCTGCAACCCGATGAGCGTCCACCGCCACGGCATCAACATTGGCGAGGCCGCGGCGCTGTTCCTGATGACGCGCGAGCCGGGGCCGGTGCGCCTGTCCGGCTGGGGCGAGTCCTCCGACGCGCACCACATCTCCGCGCCGGAGCCCGGGGGCCGGGGCGCCATCGCCGCCATCCGCGAAGCCCTCACACGCGCGGGCATCGCACCCGAGCGCGTGGACTACGTGAACCTGCACGGCACCGCGACGGAGCAGAACGACGCCATGGAGAGCCGCGCGGTGCACGCGCTGCTGGGCCCGGACGTGAAGGCCAGCTCCACCAAGCCGCTCACCGGCCACACGCTGGGGGCCGCGGGCGCGCTGGAGGCGGCCTTCGCGTGGCTGACGCTCACGGACAACCCGGAGGGACGGCTGCCCGCGCACTTCTGGGATGGGGCGGCGGACCCGTCCCTCCCCGCGCTGTCGCTGGTGAAGCCGGGCGAGGCGCTGGGGCGGCCGGTGCGGACCGTGCTGAGCAACTCGTTCGCCTTTGGGGGCAGCAACGCCGCCCTCCTGCTGGAGCGCGCCTGATGCGCACCATCGTCGACCTGCCCATCGCGGAGCTGGTGCCCCACGGCGGGCGCATGCGGCTGCTCGACCGCGTGCTGGAAGCCGACGCGGAGACGCTGCTCGCGGAGGTCACCGTGCGCGAGGACAGCCTCTTCTTCGTGGACGGCGCCGTGGGCGGCTGGGTGGGCATCGAGTACATGGCCCAGGCCGTGGCCGCCTGGGCCGGCTGGCACGCGCGGCTGCGCGGAGAGGTGCCGAAGGTGGGCTTCCTGCTGGGCACCCGACGCTATGACTGCCAGCGCCCCGTCTTCCGGCCGGGGGAGTGCCTGCGCATCGAGGTCCACCGGCAGTTCTTCGCGGACAACGGGCTGGGCCAGTTCGACTGCACCATCACCATCGGCACGGAGACGGTGGCCACGGCGGCGCTGACGGTGTTCGAGCCGCCCGCCGGGCAGGTCATGAGGAGGAGCGACACGGATGGGTGACAAGACGGTGCTGGTGACGGGCTCCAGCCGAGGCATCGGCCGCGCCATCGCGCTGCGCCTCGCACGCGACGGCTTCGACGTCGTGGTGCACTGCCGCAGCCGGCGGGAGGAAGCGGACGCGGTGGCGGCGCTGGTGCGGGACGCGGGACGCGAGGCGCGCGTGCTCCAGTTCGACGTGAGCGACCGAGCCGGGACACAGGCCGCGCTGCTGGCGGACGTGGAGGCCCATGGCTGCTACTACGGCGTGGTGTGCAACGCGGGCATCGCGCGCGACAACGCCTTCCCGTCCATGACGGCGGAGGAGTGGGACAGCGTCATCCACACCAACCTGGATGCCTTCTACAACGTGCTCAACCCGCTCACGATGCCGCTGGTGCGCCGCCGCAAGCCGGGCCGCATCGTCACGCTGGCGTCGGTGTCCGGGCTCATGGGCAACCGGGGCCAGGTGAACTACAGCGCCGCCAAGGCGGGCATCATCGGCGCGACGAAGGCGCTGGCGGTGGAGCTGGCCAAGCGGGACATCACCGTCAACTGCGTGGCCCCGGGGCTCATCGACACGGAGATGGTGGACCCGCAGATATTGGAAGAGGCGCTGAAGATCATCCCCGCGCGCCGGGTGGGAAGACCCGAGGAGGTCGCCGCCGCGGTGAGCTTCCTCATGGCCGAGGACGCCGGCTACATCACGCGTCAGGTGATCTCCGTGAACGGGGGGATGGTCGGATGAAGCGCGTGGTCGTCACCGGCGTGGGTGCCCTGAGTCCCCTGGGGCATGACTGGGCAACGGTCGAGGCGCGGCTGCGCGCCCGGAAGAACGCCGTCCAGGTGATGGAGTCCTGGAAGCAGTACGAAGGCCTGCACACGCGGCTGGGGGCTCCCGCCGCGCCGTTCGAGCTGCCGCCGAGCACGTACTCGCGCAAGACGACGCGCACCATGGGCCGCGTGGCGCTGATGGCCACGCGGGCCAGCGAACTGGCGCTCCTGGACGCGGGCCTGCTGGGCGACCCGCTGGTGAAGAGCGGCCGGCTGGGCATCGCCTACGGCTCGTCCGCGGGGACGCCGGAGAACATGGGCGACTTCGGCAAGATGATCACCCACAAGACGACGGAGGGCATCACCGCGACGACGTACCTGCGGATGATGTCCCATACGGCGGCGGTGAACATCGGCGTCTTCTTCGGCATCACCGGGCGCATCATCACGACGTCCAGCGCGTGCACCTCCGGCAGCCAGGGCATCGGCTACGCGTACGAGGCCATCAAGCTGGGCCGTCAGGTGGCGATGCTCGCGGGCGGCGCGGAGGAGCTGGACGCCACCGGCGCCGCCGTCTTCGACACGCTCTTCGCCACCAGCACGAAGCACAACGACGCGCCCCACCTGTCCCCCCGCCCCTTCCACGCCGAGCGCGACGGGCTGGTGCTGGGCGAGGGCGCGTGCACGCTGGTGCTGGAGGACCTGGAGCACGCCCGCGCGAGAGGCGCGACCATCCACGCGGAGCTGCTGGGGTACGGCACCAACAGCGACGGCCGCCACGTCACCCAGCCCAACGCGGACACCATGGCGCAGGCGATGCGGCTGGCGCTGGAGGACGCGGGCGTGCCGGCCTCCGCCATCCCGTACGTCAACGCGCACGGCACCGCGACGGACACCGGGGACGCGGCGGAGAGCGCGGCCACGCTGGCGGTATTCGGGGAGAAGGTCGCCCTGTCGTCGCTCAAGAGCTACATGGGCCACACGCTGGGGGCCTGCGGCGCGCTGGAGGCGTGGATGAGCGTCCAGATGATGCGCTCCAACTGGTTCGCCCCCACCCTGCACCTGGACGCGGCGACGGTGGATCCGAAGTGCGCGCCCCTGGACTATGTCACCGGCGAGGGCCGTGCCCTGGAGACGGACCTGGTGATGAGCAACAACTTCGCCTTTGGTGGCATCAACACGTCCCTCATCTTCCGTCGCTGGCCCTGACGCACACCCCTGGAGGAACCCCGATGAAGAAGGCCCTGTTGCTGCTGACCCTGACCGCCGCGAGCCCCGCGTTGGCGCGCGACACCGTGGTGATGATCAAGCTGGCGGACGTGATGGCGCTGCCCGAGGCGAAGCAGAAGCTGGACGGCTCGGTGAAGTTCTACCTGGACGGCCAGAAGACGCCCAAGGTGGCGAAGACCCTGGGCAACGACGTGACGAACAAGAAGACCAACGCCGTGGGCAAGACGGACGAGTTCGCCTGCAAGTGGGCCGCGCTCTCCGCGCTCATCGCCCTGCAGGACGGCGCGAAGAAGAACGGCGCCAACGCGGTGGTCAACGTCACCAGCTATTACAAGAAGGTGGAGTTCAAGAGCGCCACCGACATCGAGTGCCACGCCGGCACCATGGTCGCGGGCGTCGCGCTCAAGGGCGACTACGCCACGATCGGGAAGTAGGTCGCCTCACCGCTGGCGCGGCCGTCCTACCGCCGCGCCGGCACCTCGATGCGGCAGATGCTCCCGGGCGTCAGGGCCCGCGAGTCCATCCACGACGCCAGCTCCTGGTCGACGCGCTCGGCGGACGCCGCGTCGAAGCGGCGGGCGTCGTGGAGCTTCCAGCCCCGGGGCGCGTTGCCGGAGTAGCCATTCACCGTGGGCACGCCGCGCGTCACCGAAGCCCACACGCCGTCGAGCTGGTACTTCCACTCCTCTGCTTCGCCCGCCGTGGGCGCGTAGAAGAAGCTCCGGCACTCCGGCCCCACGCGGGAGGCCACCGCGTCCACGTCCGCGCGGGACTCGAACCGGTCGTACGTGGAGATGCTCAAGCCCTGCTCCAAGAGGCACAGCGCGCCCAGGCCCGCCGCCAGCGCCGCGCGGCCCTGCTGGACCTGCCGCTGGAGGAACAGGGCCAGCCCAATGCTCGCGGGGATGAGCATCCACACGCCAACGCGCGCCAGGGCCCGGATGGCCGCCGCGCCGGGCACGGCCTTGAAGACGAGCCACCAGGGGACAAGCCCCCCGCGATAGAACGAGACGAGCAGCACGGTGACGAGCGACATCACGAGCAGCATCCTCACCGCGGGCCGCGCGCGCGCCTGCCACAGCCCCACCGCCGCCAGGAGGCTCGTCACGAAGCCGAAGCCCAGCTGGTGCTCCCAGCCCAGGGGCAGTCGCTGGAAGCGGCGGAAATCATTCGTCCAGCCGTACAGCCAGCTCTTCGGGCCCACGTAGAACCAGCTCCACACGCGGGGCACCATGGGAGTCACTTCGGAGAAGTCGCGCAGCCCCACCGTGCCGATGGCCTGACGCGAGTGCAGCACCAGGGGCACGAGGAGCGCCAGGCCCACGACGCCGAAGGCCGCGAGCGCCGGCAGGTGACGGCGCAGCGCCGCGAAGAGATTCCGGCGCGCGTCCCCGAAGCCGAGCGCGAGGACGAAGCCGAGCAGCAGGAAGAAGAAGAGGAACCAGCCCCAGTAGAAGCCCGCGTAGAGCTGGGCCACGAACGCGCCCACGAGCAGCGCGGACCACGCCACCCCGCGCCGCCGGTCCGTCTCCGGGCGGAGCAGCACCAGCACCGCGCCCAGGGCGAGCAGCGCGAAGAACTGGCCGGTGAGCTGCGGGTGGTTGAGCTGGTTGATGCGCGGCGCGCCCGCCGTGAAGAGCACCGCGCCCACCACCGCCGGCCCCGCGCGCAGGGCGAACCCACGCATGAGCAGCCACAGCGCCGCGGCGTAGTTGAGCGCGGACATCGTCAGCAGCCACGCCTGCCAGGACACGTCCTCGCTCAACCCCAGCAGGCGCCACAGCCAGTAGAAGGGCGCCACGCCCAGCAGCACGTCCGAGTACGCGGAGACGTTGGGCTCGGGGTGGAACATCGGCGGGTCCCAGAAGCGCGCATGCCCGGCGTCCCCGGAGATGAACCGCCACCCATGCTCCAGCACGTAGTGGTTGAAGCGCACGTCGCCCTCGTCGCCTTGAACCAGGCGGAGGCCCGACAGCAGGACGGGGTGGTGCGCGAGCAACAGCGCCAGGACGCCCCCCGCGAGGGCGAAGAGGATGAAGCGGCTCCGTTGCGAGACACCGGTTCCCATGGGCGGCGGGAGCGTTAACACACCGGGTGCGTCCCCTGGAACCGGCGTCGCACCGCGGACAGCGTCCCGCGGCCCCTGGCTCTTCGGACAATCAGGGTGCCCGAAAGCGGACGGCGTCCCGAGGCGGGCTTCGGCCCCCCTCGCCCCCCGGCTAGCGTCCGGCTTCGCGAAGGCTCACGAAAGGTGCCGCGCATGCGAAGAACGAATGTCCTCACGCTGCAGGGCCTGCTGCTCACCAGCGGCACGGTGTTCGCGTGCGAGACCTGCCGTCCCGCCGTGGAGGCCGGCATCTTCAACGAGCACTTCTGGGGCCGGCTGGCCATCACCCTGCTGCCCTTCGCCATCATTGGCTGCGTCGCGACCCGGCTGCACTTCGCGGGGCGCACGGAGGAGGAGCGATGAGCCGGATGCACCGGGGACCGCTGCTGTCCGCGGGCGTGCTGCTGGGCGTGGGGCTGGGAGGCTTCGTCGACGGCATCCTCCTGCACCAGATCCTCCAATGGCACAACATGCTCTCCAGCCACCTGCCCCCGGACACCCTGGTGAACGCCAAGGTGAACATGTTCTGGGACGGGCTCTTCCACGCCTTCACGTGGCTGATGACCTTCGCGGGGTTGGTGTTGCTGTGGCGCGCGGGTCAGCGCACGGACGTGCCCTGGTCCACGCGCACCTTCGCCGGCTGCCTGCTGGGAGGGTGGGGCCTGTTCAACGTCGTGGAGGGGCTCATCGATCACCAGCTCCTCGGGGTGCACCACGTCCGCACCGGTCCGGGGGAACTCGCATGGGACCTGGGGTTCCTTGCCTTCGGCCTGGGCCTGCTGCTCGTGGGGGGCGCGCTGGTGCGGGCAGGGCGCGCGGACGTCACGCCCCGGGGTGCGGCCTTCCGCCCTTGAGCCCCTGAGGGGAGGGGGCGATTCGACGCAGGTCGCCATGAAGTCCGGGATGAAACCGCCGTTTGCACTGTTGGCGGCGCGCCCCCGTGCGCCAGAGTGCGCCAGCCCGTTGGGGGCCCATCCAGGAGCTTTCATGACGTCCCGTTCCAGACCGCCCTTTGGCGCCGCGCGCATGACGTTTGGCGTCTGTGCGTCCGCGCTCATCACCGCCTGCGCCACCTCCACGCCCGCCGAGAAGGCCCCGACGCCGGCCCCGCCCGCGGAGGCCGCCGCCGCGACGACGACGACAACGCCCGCCGCTCCCAAGCCGGTGTACGGCAGCTTCGGCGTGGACACGCCGGGCATGGACACGGCCGTCGCGCCGGGCGACGACTTCTACCGCTACGTCAACGGCAAGTGGCAGGACACGACGGAGATCCCCGCCGACCGCTCGGCGATGGGCATGTTCACGCGGCTGGCGGAGGAGGCCTCCAAGCAGACGCGCGAGCTGCTGGAGACCGCCGCGAAGTCGGACGCCGCCCCGGGCAGCGAGGACCGCAAGCTGGGTGACTACTTCGCCAGCTTCATGGACGAGGCAGGCATCGAGGCCAAGGGCATCACCCCGCTCCAGCCGGAGCTGGAGCGCGTCGCGAAGGTCGCCAACCGCAAGGACCTGTCCACGCTGCTGGGCACCACCCTGCGCGCGGACGTGGACGCGCTCAACACCGGGCAGACCACCACCGACCGCCTCTTCGGCTTCTGGGTGGCGGAGGACCTGAACGACCCCAGCCGCTATGCCGCGTACCTCCTCCAGGGCGGCCTGGGCCTGCCGGACCGCGACTTCTATCTGAAGGACACGCCGCGCTTCAAAGAGGTGCGGGAGAAGTACCAGCAGCACATCGCCGTGCAGTTGAAGAACGCAGGCATCGCCGACGCTGACGCGAAGGCGCGCGCCATCTACGGGCTGGAGAAGAAGATCGCCCAGGCCCACTGGTCCGCCCAGGACACGCAGGACGTGGCCAAGGTGAACAACCCCTGGAAGCAGGCGGACTTCGCGAAGAAGGCGCCCGGCCTGGACTGGGCCGCGTGGTTCGCGAGCGCGGGGCTCGCGCAGCAGGGGGAGTTCATCGTCTGGCAGCCGAGCGCGCTGACCGGCATCTCGCGCCTCGTGGGCAGCGAGCCCCTCCAGACGTGGAAGGACTACCTGGCCTTCCACGCCATCGCGCGCAAGACGTCCGTCCTGCCCAAGGCGTTCGTCGACGCGGGCTTCGAGTTCAGCGGCAAGACGCTCTCCGGCGCGCAGCAACTGCGCGAGCGCTGGAAGCGCGGCGTGGACTCCACCAACCACGCCATGGGCGAGGCCGTGGGCAAGCGCTACGTGGCGAAGCACTTCCCGCCCCAGGCCAAGGCCGAGGCGGACGTCATGGTCCGCAACATCCTGGCCGCGCTGGGCCGCCACATCGACGCGCTGGAGTGGATGTCGCCAGAGACCAAGGCGCGCGCGAAGGAGAAGCTGGGCACGGTGCAGGTGGGCATTGGCCACCCGGACACCTGGCGGGACTACTCCGCGCTGGAGATCGTCAAGGGAGACGCCTTCGGCAACGCCGAGCGCGCGGACCTCTTCGAATACCAGCGCAACGTCGCCAAGCTGGGCAAGCCCGTGGACCGCAAGGAATGGTTCATGACGCCGCAGGAGGTCAACGCCCTCAACTCGCCGCAGCAGAACTCCATCATCTTCCCGGCCTCCATCCTCCAGGCGCCCTTCTTCGACCCCAACGCCGACCCGGCCGTGAACTACGGCGGCATCGGCTCCGTCATCGGCCACGAAATCATCCACAGCTTCGATGACGTGGGCGCGCAGTTCGACGCGAAGGGGAAGCTGGCCAACTGGTGGACGCCCAAGGACCTGGAGTCCTTCAAGGCCGCCGGCAAGGCGCTCGCCGCCCAGTACAACACCTACCGCCCGCTGCCTGACATGACGGTGAACGGCGAACTCACGCTGGGTGAGAACATCGCCGACGTGGCCGGCGTCTCCATCTCCCATGACGCCTACGTGATGTCGCTGGGCAACCAGCCCGCGGTCACGAAGGACGGCTTCACCGGCGAGCAGCGCTTCTTCCTGGGCTTCGCCCAGGTGTGGCGCAACAAGTTCCGGGAGCCGCTGCTGCGCCGCCTGCTGGTGACGGATGGCCATTCTCCCGGCCCGTACCGCACCGCCACCGTGCGCAACGTGGACGCGTGGTACCAGGCGTTCGACGTGAAGCCGGGCCAGGGCCTCTACCTGACGCCCGAGAAGCGCGTGAAGGTCTGGTAGTCGTTTCCTGCACCGGGCGCACGCAGACCGTGCGCCCGGTGCACTGGTCGTTGGCGGGGTGAAGGCGCACGGTGGGGGCATGACCACGACCCTCCATTCGCCCCCTGTCGCCACCCTGCTCACCCACCTCTTCGCCGACGCGCGGAAGACGGACGCCGCCGTGCTCGCGCCCTTCCGGAACCTGTCGCCGGAGGCCCGGACGAAGGCGCTGCACCAGGACTACCGGACGTTCTACGCGCAGGTGTCGGACGCGTACCTGCCGGTGTCGGAAGCGCTGGGCCAACTGCTCTATGCCCTGACGCGCGCGCGGCGGGCGACGACGGTGGTGGAGTTCGGCACGTCCTTCGGCATCTCCACGCTCCACCTCGCGGCGGCGCTGCGCGACAACGGCGGCGGCCGGCTCATCACCACGGAGTTCGAACCCGCGAAGGTGCGGCGCGCGCGGGAGCACCTCACCTCCGCGGGCCTCGTGGACCTGGTGGAGTTCCGCGAAGGCGACGCGCTCGACACGCTGCGCACCGACGTGCCGGACGGCCTGGACCTGGTGCTCTTCGACGGCGCCAAGCCGCTGTACCTGCCGCTGCTGCGCCTGCTGGAGCCGAAGCTGGGGCCCGGCGCCCTCCTGGTCGCGGACAACGTGAAGATGAGCCCGGAGTTCGCGGCGCACCTGGCGCGGCCGGAGCACGGCTACCTCACCGTTCCCCTGCCCTGGGAGGACGACGACTGCCTCCTCGCCGTGCGCACCGCGTAAGCGGCCCACGGCTAGTATCCAGCGGATGGCGGACCTGGACCTCAACCTGCTCGTGGCGCTCGATGCCCTCCTGCGCGAGGGCAGCGTGGCGCGCGCCGCCGAGCGGCTCCACCTGAGCGCGCCGGCCATGAGCCGCACGCTCACCCGCATCCGCGACACCCTGGGGGACCCCGTGCTGGTGCGCGCGGGCCGCGGGCTGGTCCCCACGCCGCGCGCGCTGGCGCTCCAGGAGCAGGTGCGCGAGGTGGTGCGGGAGGCCACCGCCCTGCTCGCTCCCGGGACGCCCACCCCTCCGGCCCAACTGACGCGCACGCTGACCGTGCGGGTGAACGACGGCATCATCCCGCTGCTGGGCGCCGCGCTCTACCAGCGGGCGCGCGAGGAGGCCCCCGGGCTGACGCTGCGCTTCGTGGCGGAGGGCACGGAGGACGTGGAGGCGCTGCGCGACGGCGACGTGGACCTGGACATCGGCGTGCAGGGCGCCCTGGGCCCGGAGATCCGCGTGCAGCGGCTGGGCGAGGACTCCTTCGCCGTCCTCGTGGCGCGCACATCCCCGCTCGCCCGGGGCCGGCTGACGCTCGCGCGCTTCGCCCACGCTGAATTCATCGTGGCCTCGCGGCGCGGGATGACCCGCAACCCGCTGGATGCGCTGCTGGAGCGGCAGGGCCACGTCCGCCGGGTGACGGGCGTGGTGCCCAACCTGCTCGCGGCGGCGGCGCTCGTCGCCCGGACGGAGGCCATCGCCGTGGTGCCGTCGGTGTTCGCGCGGTCCGCGGCGGCGCTGATGCCCCTGCGTATGCGCGCAGTTCCGCTGGAGACCGGCGCCTTCATCGTCGCCCAGGCCTGGCACCCCCGCTTCGACCGGGATCCCGCGCACGTCTGGCTGCGCGGGACCGTGAAGGCGCTCTGGGCGGAGATGATCCGCGACGCTACGCCGGTCCGCCCGTGACGAGCGCCAGCGAGAAGCCGTCGTAGCCCTTGCTGCCCACCGTCTGCACGGCGGTGGCGCTCACGCGGGGCTCGGCGGCCACGGCCTCGTAGAAGCGGCGCATGCCCTGGACGTTCGCGTCGGTGCTCGCCGCGTCGACGATGCCGCCCTTGCGCACGACGTTGTCGGTGAGGATGACGCTGCCCTTGCGCGACAGCTTGAGCGCCCACGCGAAGTACTCCGCCGTGTTCACCTTGTCCGCGTCGATGAACGTCAGGTCGAACGGCGCCTGCCCCTCCTTCGCCAACTGGGGCAGCGTCTCCAGGGCGCTGCCCACCCGCACCTCCACCACGTCGGACAGGCCCGCGCGGGCGAAGTTCTCCCGGGCGACCTCCGCGTGCTTCGGCACCGCCTCCAGCGTGATGATGCGGCCCCCGGGCGGCAGCGCCCGCGCGAGCCACAGGGTGCTGTAGCCCCCCAGCGTGCCCACCTCCAGGATGCGCCGCGCCCCGTGAAGCTGGGCCAGGAGCATCAGCAATTTCCCCTGGTTGGGCGCCACGTTGATGGCCGGCAACCCCGCCTTCGCGCTCGCCTCCAGCGCGGCCTCCAGCAGGGCGTCCGGCGCCACCAGATGGTCGGTGATGTAGCGGTCGACCGCGGTCCACTGCTCCTGGCTCATGCGTCCTCCGTGGAATTTCGACCTTCTCTAACGCCCGGATTCCGCCCAGGTGCACCGCGAAAACAAATGCAACGAAACTTTAAAAGCGCACAGGCGACAATGTGGGAGTCAGTGGCCGCTCCGCATCCCCCCACGGAGGAACACCATGGAAATCAACCGCAAGTCGCCCGCTTCCGTCGCCCCCACGGCCCGTACCGGGGAGACGTCCCGCGCGGAAGCGCCCAAGGCCAAGCCCCTCACGGTGCGTGACGGCTTCGAGACCAAGGGTGCGCGTCCCTCCAACTTCGTGGACCGCCCCACGGGCCGTCCCGCGACGCCGGGCGCTGGCGTGCCGGCGTCGGCCTTCGCGTTCGGTTCGTCCAACGTCGCGGTGAAGCCGGACGCGAACAAGGTCGTCGACGCGAAGAAGGTGGACCCGTCGCAGCCGAAGCCCAAGCCGTCGGGTGATCCGGTCATCGCGGTCATCGATGGTGGCGTGGACTTCAAGCACACCGACCTGGACGACGCGATGTGGACGAACCCCGGTGAAATCGACGGGGACGGCATCGACAACGATGGCAACGGCGTCAAGGACGACATCCACGGCTTCAACGTGGGCTTCGGCGACGGCAACCCGTTCAAGGGCGACGGCACGGACCACGGCACGCACGTGGCGGGCATCATCGCGGCCGAGGACAACGGCGAGGGCAACACCGGCATCGCGGCCGGCAAGGCCAAGGTGCTGAGCGTGGGCGGCCTGTACGACGGCGCGGACCTGCTCACCAACTTCGAGCGCTCGGTGGACTACCTGGTCAACCTCAAGACGGAGCACGGCGTGAACATCCGCGCCGCCAACGCGAGCTTCGGCAACACGTACCGCTCCCCCGCGGACCAGGCGCGCTGGACCGCGGCGGTGCAGAAGCTGGCGGACGCGGACATCCTGCTGGTCGCGGCCACGGCGAACGGCAACGGCAGCAACATGAACAACGTGGCGGACATGCCCGCCAACATCGACCTGCCCAACGTCATCACCATCGCGTCGATGGACAAGAACAACGACAAGCTGGCGCGCTTCTCGTCGCACGGCGACAAGGTCGTGGACCTGGCCGCGGTGGGCGAGGACGTGCTCAGCACCGTGCCGGGCAACCAGTGGGAGGAGATGAGCGGCACCTCCATGGCGACGCCGACGGTGGCCGCCACCGCCGCGCGCATGTTCGCGGAGAACCCGGACCTGACGGCCGTGCAGGTGCGCGACCTGCTGCTCAAGACGGTGGAGCTGGATCCGGACCTCAAGGGCAAGGTCATCACCGGTGGCAAGCTGGACATCGACGCCGCCATCCAGGCCGCCAAGGACTCCGTGGTCGCGAAGCCCGAGCAGCCCGCCGTCGCCACGCGCTAGTCAGAGACTGGCGCCAATGAGTTCCGGGCCGGGTGCGCTTCGAGCGTGCCCGGCCCGTTGTCTTTCGGCGGTGGGCCGCCCGCGTCAGGGCATGGAGAAGACTTCCGCGACGCTCAAGGGGGTGGTGCCGTTATCGCCCCCCGTCACCAGCACCTTGCCCGACGGAAGCAGCGTGGCCGTGTGGAAGATCCGCGCCCGCCTGAGCGGGGTCGTGGCCGCCCAGGTGCCGGTGGGCGGGTCATAGATCTCCGCGCGGGCGAGGGGCGCATCGCCGTTGACGGCCTGGCCCCCCGTCACCAGCACCTGCCCCGAAGGCAGCAACGTGGCCCTGTGGAACTGGCTGCCCGTGACCATGCGGGCCGTGCGGCTCCAGAGGCCCGTCGCCGGGTCATACAGCTCCGCCTGGGCGCTGTTGTCGCTGGTCACCAGCACGCTGCCCGTGTGCAGGAGCGTGGCTTCGACGGCGACGCGATAGGAGGACAGGGTGCCCGTGGCGGTCCAGGTGCCCGTCGCCGGATCGTAGAGCTCCGTGGGGTACAGGACGCCGCTGTTTCCAAGGCCGCCCACCACCAGGACCTTGCCCGAGGCCAGCAGCACGGCCGCGTGCACGGAGCGGCCCCCGAGCATGTTGCCCGTGGCGGTCCAGGTGTTCGTCGCCGGGTCGTAGAGCTGCGCGGTGGCGAGGGTCGCCTTGATGTCGAGATCGCTGCCGCCCGCGACCAGCACCTTGCCCGAAGGCAGCGGCGTCGCCGTGGCGTAGGCACGGGCCGCCGTCAGGTTTCCAGCGGAGGTCCAGGTTCCCGCCACCGGGTCGTACAGCTCCGCCGACGCCAGGACCGTGGTGCCATTCGCGCCGCCCGCGACCAACACCTTGCCCGAAGGCAGCAGCGTCGCCGTGTGCAGGGTGCGGGCCGCGGCCAGGCTCCCCGTCGCGGCCCAGAGGCCCGTCTCCGGGTCGTACAGCTCCACGGTGGCAAGGGACGCGGTGCCGCTCGCGCCCTCACGGCCTCCCGCCACCAGCACCTTGCCGGACGCCAGCAGCGTGGCCGTGGCACCCGCGCGTCCCCGGCTCATGGCGCTGACTTGAGTCCACGTCGGGCAGGGGGGAAGCCCGGTGGCGGAGAACCGGGCGATGACCGCCAGGTCCAGGGCGTTGCTCACCGTGAGGGTGAAGGACGCATCGTCACCCGGCTCCAGACACGGGGGCGCCGTCCAGACAATCTCGCTCGTGGTGGCCGTGTCCTTCGCGTCCTCCTCCAGCGTGCCCACGTCCGCGTCCCAGGCGAAGCGCATGACGCTGTCCTGGGGATCCTCCGCGACGGCCCGGAGGGTCACCCGCTCGCGCGGCGTCACCTCGAAGGACTCCGGAGGCCGTTCAATGAGGAGCGGAGGAAGGAACGGTCCCGCGTCCGAAGTCCCCGCGTCCGAAGTCCCCGCATCGGAGTCAGCCCCCCCATCCCCACCCTGCCCACCATCC